>JANOJQ010000192.1:0-25078 GCA_031418815.1 Lysobacteraceae bacterium | reverse complement strand
CCGCAAGCACGCCGGAGAGAACCTCCGTGTATTGCCAGTTGGCGAGGCCGGTGCGCAGATGGCGTTCAACACGCTGATCGCGCTGGTGATGATCTACGTGGTGATGGCGGCGGTGTTCGAGTCGCTGCTGTTCCCGGCGGCCATCATGAGCAGCATCGTGTTCTCGATCTTCGGCGTGTTCTGGCTGTTCTGGATCACCGGCACGGTGTTCACCATCATGGCCTCGATCGGCATATTGGTGCTGATGGGCGTGGTGGTGAACAACGGCATCGTGATGGTGGAGCACATCAACACGCTCAGGCGATCAGGCATGGACCGCACGCAGGCCCTGGTGCAGGGCAGCCGCGACCGCCTGCGGCCGATCCTGATGACCATGGGCACCGCCATCCTGGGCATGGTGCCGATTGCGCTGAGCACCACCCAGATGGCCGGCGACGGCCCGCCGTACTACCCGATGGCGCGCGCCATTGCCGGTGGCCTGGCGTTCTCGACCCTGGTGAGCCTGCTGTTCCTGCCCACCATCTACGCGATGCTCGACGACATGCGCGAGGCGTTCTCGGCCAAGATCCGCCGGGCGCGGGAGAAATCCCCGCTCAAGCCGGCCGATCAGCCCAGCTTGCCGATGATGTAGATGCCCGCGGTCCAGACGCCGATCGCGGTGCCCAGGCTGGTGAGGAAGAAATTCACCAGCACGCGGGCCACGCGGTTGCGCCACCAGCCCTTGAGCGTGCCGGTGTCGTCGCGCAGGCGCAGGAAGTCGGCGTAGGTGGGCTTGCGGATCCAGGCCTCGACCACGGCGCTGACGTTGCCCGAGGCCAGCGCCGGATGCAGCGGCGTCAGCGGCGAGGCGATGAAAGCGGCCAGGATGCTCAGCGGATGTCCGCCGGCCAGCAGGCAGCCGACCGCGCCGCCGATGCCGGTCACCAGCGCCCACTTGAGCAGCAGTTCGCCGCCCAGTTCAATGCCGCCCTGGTGGTAGCCCCAGGCAAAGCCGCCCAGCAGGAACACCGTCACGATGATCGTGAACCACGGGATGTTGCTCGTGGGTGGCAGCGCGTTGAGTTCGCCCAGCGCCGGCGCCGGGGCGTCCTGGTCGCTGCGCAGGTGTTCGGCCAGGCCCTTGAGGTGGCCGGCACCGACCACCGCCAGCACGCTGCGCGCACCCTCGGCGCCCACCTGGCGCAGGCGCGCGGCCATGAAGCGGTCGCGCTCGGCGATCACCGCGCGGTACAGCGGCGGGCTGCTGGCCGCGAACTCGCCGAAGCTCGATTCCAGGAAGTCGCCCTGCTTGAGCTTTTCGATTTCGCCGGCTTCGACTTCCTCGTCGGCGAACAGGCTGGCCGCCAGGCCCGCCATCAGCTTCGAGCGGCCCCAGAAGCCCAGGCCGCGGAACGCACGCTTGAGCGTGATGCCGACGTCCCGGTCGATCAGCGATAGCCGCAGGCCGCGCTCGGTGGCGCCGGTGGCGGCGGCCTTGAGTTCGGCGCCGGGCTCCACGCCCAGCTGCTCGGCGAGGCGGCGCTGGTAGGCGGCCAGCGCGAGGTTGGCGGCCACCAGGCCGGTCTTGCCCTCGCGCAGGATCTGGAACAGGTCGAGCTTGGACAGCGCATCCGGGTCGGTGAGCGCGCGCAGGCGCTGCTCGTCCAGCTCCACGGCGATGGTGTCGTAGGCGCCGTTGGCCATCGCCGCGTGCACCGCGTCCACGCTGGCCTGGGACACGTGGGCCGTGCCCAGCAGCGTGTAGCGCACGCCGTCGCGCTCGACGATGGCGTGCGGCTGGTCATGCAGGCCGTCGTAGCCGGCCTCGATGTCGGTGTTCAATCGCGGTACCGCCTGAGCAGGTCCTGGTAGGCGTCGATGCGGCGGTCGCGCAGGAAGGGCCAGATGCGGCGCACCTGTTCGCTGCGCGCCAGGTCGACCTGGGCCATCAGGATTTCGGGATGTTCGGTGTTGGCTTCGGCCAGGAACTCACCCTGCGGGCCCAGCACGTGGCTGCTGCCCCAGAACGTGATGCCGGACGCGCCGATGGGCGAGGGCTCGTGGCCCACGCGGTTGCAGCTGAGCACCGGCAGGCCGTTGGCCACGGCGTGGCCGCGGTGGCTCAGGATCCAGGCGCCGCGCTGGCGGTCCTTTTCGTCCTGGGCGTCTTCCGGGTCCCAGCCGATGGCGGTGGGGTAGAGCAGCAGCTCCGCGCCGGCCAGCGCCATCAGGCGCGCACCTTCGGGGTACCACTGGTCCCAGCACACCAGCACGCCCAGCCGGCCCACGCTGGTGTCGATGGGTTCGAAGCCCAGGTCGCCCGGCGTGAAGTAAAACTTTTCGTAAAAGCCCGGGTCGTCGGGGATGTGCATCTTGCGGTACTTGCCCACCAGCCGGCCGTCGGTTTCGAACACCACCGCGGTGTTGTGGTACAAGCCGGCCGCGCGGCGCTCGAACAGCGAGCCCACCAGCACCACGCCGCACTTTTTCGCCAGCGCGCCCAGGCGCTCGGTGCTGGGGCCGGGGATGGCTTCTGCGCGGTCGAACTCGGCGGTGCTTTCGTGCTGGCAGAAGTAAGCGCCGTTGTGCAGCTCCTGCAGCAGCACCAGCTTCGCGCCCCGCGCCGCAGCCTCGGCGACGCGGGCCTCGATGTTGGCCAGGTTGGCCTCGGTGCTGCCGTGGTCGCGGTCCTGGATGAGCGCGACGGGGAGGACTTTGTTGCTCATGCCAGCAGGCCTTCGGGAAGTTGCATGGTGACGCAGTGCAGGCTGCCGTTCTGCCAGATCAGCGGGCGGCAGTCGATCTGCACGATTTCGCGGCCCGGGAAGGCGCTCGCCAGGACGGCGGCGGCCTCGTCGTCCCTGGCATCGCCGTAGGCGGGCATCAGCACGGCGCCGTTGATGATCAGGAAGTTGGCGTAGGAAGCGGCCAGGCGGCGGCCTACGTCGAGCACCGGCGCCGCCCAGGGCAGCGGGAACAGGCGATAGGGCGGGCCTTGCGCGGTGCGCAGTGCGGCGATTTCAGCGGCCATGGCCTGCAGCTCGGCATAGTGGCCGTCGGCCGGGTCGTCGCAGGCCTGGAACACGATGGCGTCGGGCGCGGCGAAGCGGGCCAGGGTGTCGATATGGGCGTCGGTGTCGTCGCCCTCGAGGTAGCCGTGGTCGAGCCAGAGCGTGCGCGATTGCACCAGCGCGCCTTCCAGCGTGGCGGTGAGTTCGGCACGGCCCAGCTCCGGGTGGCGCTCGTGCAGGCAGCGCCAGGTGCTGAGCAGGGTGCCGGCGCCGTCGGTTTCGATGCCGCCGCCCTCGAGCGCGAAATCAATACGCTGGTGCGCGGCCTTCGCCAGCTGGCCCGAGGCGTGCAGCTTGGCCACGATCTGGTCGTCCAGCCCGGCCTCGAACTTGCCACCCCAGGCGGTGAAATGGAAATCCAGCAGCCGGAAGCCTTCGCCTGCCCGCAGCGTGATCGGGCCCGAGTCGCGCAGCCAGGTGTCGTCGTATTCAACTTCGAAGAAGCGCACGCGCTCCATCACGGCGCCGGCATCGGCCAGCAGGCCGCGGGCGCGCTCGCGCAGCGCGGCGTCGGCCACGCACACCAGGGCCGGCTGGAACCGGGTGATGGCCGCGACCAGCGCGACGTAGGTTCGTTCGACCCCGGCCAGGCGGTCGGCCCAGTCGGTGCCGCCATGCGGCCAGGCGAGGAGGACGGCGGATTGGGGTTCCCATTCCGCCGGGAAGCGCAGGTGGCTGGGCATCGGTTACTGGACGGGCTTGGGGCCGATCTCGTTCGGGCTGGACTTGCTGGCCACCGCGTCCACGACGTGGCTGTACTCGAAGTAGACCGAGAAGCCGGCGTAATCCCAGCGCGTGATCGGCGGATTGGAGCGGCGGCTGTTTGGGCCCGAGATGGCGGCATGCTTCACCTGCGGGGCGCCGAACCGGGACTCGACCTGGCTCATGCTCTGGCCGCGGCCGGGCATGGCCTGGGTTTGGGACTGCACGCGCTCGACCAGCAGGGTCTCGGCCTGGGCCGGGGCCTGCAGCAGCAGGCCGGCAGTCAATGCCAGGGAAAGGGTGAGTACCTTCATGGTGCACCTCCGCTTGGGTCGTCGGGATGACGGTTGAGGCCCGGATCATCGCAAAACCGGCCCGGCTTGGCCATGTCCCCGCCGCATAACGGAAAACGCCGGCTTTCGCCGGCGTCTTCGCTGCAACCCTGGCCGCCTGCGCTCAGCGCTGGCGAGCCTTGAAACGCGGGTTGGACTTGCAGATGACGAAGACCTTGCCGCGGCGGCGCACGACCTTGCAGTCGCGATGGCGGGTCTTCGCCGACTTCAGGGACGATAGCACTTTCATGGCAATTCCTTGGGTAATTGGGGCGATAAAGAAGCGGGATTATAGACCAGCCAAAATCCGCTTGCAATACAAGCCCTTGTCCGGCCAGCCGGGGCCAGGCCCGGCCCTAGGTCAGGTAGGCCTGGGTGAGGTTGTTCAGGTGCACCCGCTCGGCGTCCCGCAGCAGGGGCGAGAGCAGCATCATCACCTGCACGATGCCGCTGCGGATGGCCTCGTTCTCGTCCTTGTCGCCGCGCACGCTGGCGTAGTTCATCCAGAAGGTGGCGATGACCAGGATATTGGTGGCCGTGGCCTCGACCTCGGCGGCCGAGGCCCGCATCACGCCGGCCTGGACCAGGCCCTTCATGCCTGACGAGGCGCCCTCGGCCGCCCGCTTGAGGATGCGGGCGAACCGCAGGCGCAGGCGCCGGTTGCGGCTCAGGATGTCCACCAGGTCCCGGTACAGGAACCGGTATTCCCAGATGCACTCGAACACCAGGTGCAGCTGCAGCCAGATGTCCTCCAGGTCCCGCAGCCGGCCCTCGGGCGACACCAGGGCCGTGTCCATGCGCTCTTCGTAGCGCGCGAACAGCTGCTCGATGATGTCGTCCTTGTTGCGGAAGTGGTAGTACAGGTTGCCGGGGCTGATCTCCAGCTCGTCGGCGATGTGGTTGGTGGTGACGTTCGGCTCGCCCTGCAGGTTGAACATGCTCAGGGCGGTGTCGAGGATCCGCTGGCGGGTCTGGCGGGCCATGGGGCGGCCTCAGCCGCGCAGCTTCTTCACGAGGTCCACGTACTTCTTCATGGCGTCCTCGGGCTTGGTGCCGGCCAGCTTTTCCCAGGCCTCGTACTTGGCGGTGCCCACGAAGTCGAAGAAACCGGGCTTCGGGCCGCTCACGTCGCCCTCCGAACCCTGCTTGTAGAGGCCGTAAAGCCGCAGCATGGTGTCGTTGTCGGGGCGGTCCACCAGGCTCATGATGTCCTGGGCTGCTTTCTGGAACTGTGCTTTCAAATCGGCCATCGATCGATCCCCCGGGTGGAGCGAGGGTGATATCACGCGGCCAAGGGACGGTCAACGCGACGTTTGTCACGGCGGTGTGGCTCTGGCAAGTTAGACGGGTTCGACCGGCCATCGCGGCCCGGTCTGGTCCAAGGGCAGGGGAGAGTTCATGAGCTATTTCGTCACCGGCGCAACGGGTTTCATCGGGCGGTACCTGGTCAGCAACCTGCTCAAACGCAAGGGCACCGTCCACGTGCTGGTGCGCAAGGGGTCCGAGAAGAAGCTCGAGGCCATCGCGGCCAGCATGGGTTGGGACCGCAAGCGCATCGTCCCGGTCACCGGCGACCTGTCCAAGCCCAGGCTCGGCCTCACCGCCGCGCAGGTGAAGCTGCTGTCGGGCAAGGTGCTGCACTTCTTCCACCTCGCCGCCATCTACGACATGTCCGCCGACGCCGCCTCCCAGCAGGTGGCCAATATCGACGGCACCCGCAACGCCGTCGAACTGGCCGCGGCCATCAAGGCCGGCTGCTTCCACCACACCAGCTCCATCGCCGCGGCCGGCCTGTACCCCGGCGTGTTCCGCGAAGACATGTTCGAGGAGGCCGAAGGCCTCAAGGACCCCTACCTGCGCACCAAGCACGAGTCCGAAGGCCTCGTGCGCAAGGAGTGCAAGGTGCCGTTCCGCATCTACCGCCCGTCCATGGTCATCGGCCACTCCAAGACCGGCGAGATGGACAAGATCGACGGCCCGTACTACCTGTTCAGCCTGATCAAGAAGATCCGCGCCACGCTGCCCCAGTGGGTGCCCACGCTGGGCATCGAGGGCGGCCGCCTGAACGTGGTGCCGGTGGACTTCGTCGCCGACGCGATGGACCACATCGCCCACAAGAAGGGCCTGGACGGCCAGTGCTTCCACCTGGTCGACCCCGAGCCGATGCGTTTCGGTGAGCTGATGAATACGTTCTGCCGCGCGGCCCACGCGCCGGAAATGACCATGCGCCTGGACGCCCGCATGCTGGCCGTGGTGCCGGGCGCGGTGCGCGGCGCGGTGCTGAACCTGCCGCCGGTGAAGCGCTTCACGTCGATGGTGCTGCGCGACCTGAAGATCCCGCCGGCCACGCTGGCCTTCATCACCTACCCGACGCGCTTCGATACCCGCGTGGTCGAGCGTGCACTCAAGGGCAGCAAGATCACCGTGCCCGAGCTGGAGAGCTACGCCTGGCGCATCTGGGACTACTGGGAGCGCCACCTCGACCCCGACCTGTTCGTCGACCGGTCGCTGCGCGGCAAGGTCGAGAACAAGGTCGTGCTGATCACCGGCGGTTCGTCGGGCATCGGCAAGGCCTCGGCGATCAAGATCGCCGAAGCGGGCGCCAAGGTCATCATCGTCGCGCGCGGCGAGAAGGAGCTGTTCGAGACCCGCGACGAGATCATCGCGTCCGGCGGCAAGTGCTGGGCCTACACCTGCGACCTGACCGAGCTGACCAGCTGCGACGAGCTGATCAAGACGGTGCTGGCCGAGCACAAGCACGTGGACGTGCTGGTGAACAACGCCGGCCGCTCGATCCGCCGCTCGGTGGAGGCCAGCTACGACCGCTTCCACGACTACGAGCGCACGATGCAGCTCAACTACTTCGGCTGCCTGCGGCTGATCATGGGCTTCCTGCCGGCCATGACCCAGCGCCGCCGGGGCCACATCGTCAACATCAGTTCCATCGGCGTGCTGGCCAGTTCGCCGCGGTTCTCGGCGTACGTGGCTTCCAAGGCGGCGCTGGACGCGTTCAGCCGCTGCGCCCAGGCCGAGTTCAGCGGCAAGAACATCGCCTTCACGACGGTCAACATGCCGCTGGTGAAAACGCCGATGATCGCGCCCACCAAGATGTACGACTCGGTGCCGACGCTCACGCCGGAAGAGGCCGCCGACCTGGTGGTGAAGGCAATCATCGAACGGCCAAGCCGCGTCGCCACCCGCATGGGCATCTTCGCCGCCACGCTCAACGCGCTGGTGCCCAAGGCCTACGAGGTGATCATGAACACGGCCTTCGAAATGTTCCCGGATTCGCCCGCCGCCAAGGGCGACCGCAAGGCGCTCAAGGAAGACGCGCCCACCAACGAACAGGTGGCCTTCGCGGCGCTCATGCGCGGCGTGCACTGGTAACGGCCACAACCGGCACGGCCTGCGCGAGGCAGGCCGTGGACCGGGAAAACGACCCTGCAGCGCAAAGCCCGGACCCAGGTCCGGGCTTTTTCATGGCGCTATTGGCACTGGCGCCAGCGCACGGGCACGGTGGATCCGGAGGGCGGCTCGAGCTGGAGGCGCGAGTAGCGCAGTTCCTCGTATTCGATCAGCACCGCGCAGGCGTCGTTGACGATGCCGCTGTCGATGCTGTCGCCGCTCACCAGGCTGATCAACAGGGTGGACTGGGTGGACCAGAGGGCGTTGGTGGCCTGGGGCAGGTCGGCCACCCGCGCAGCGGCCATCAGGCGGCGCTGGAGGCGCTGATCGTCGGTGAGCTTGGCAACTTCCGCCAAGGCCATCATGGCCTTGTTGGCTTCCAGCGAGGCCGGGTCTTGGTACACGGGCTTGCCGTTGGCTGCGGTCGCGGCGGCGGCCGGGCTGCCCGCATCCGCGCCGTCGGCAGCCTCCGCGGCGACCGGCGGCAGCGGCGCCAGTGGCTGGGTTGGCTGCGCAACCAGGCCGAGTACATACACCACGACGCCCAGCAGCAGGCTGCCGATGATGCCAAAACGCTGCCCCCGGCGGATTTCCGCCGCGGCTTCGTTGCGGATCCCCTCGACCATGCCGGGCGGCGCGAACGGTTCGACCTGGGGCCACAGCGTGCGGCCGTCGATCAGCTCGACGCCATACCGGCGCGCCAGGTCCCGTGCGAAGCCCTCGGCGGTGCCCAGCGTCACCAGGATGCCGCTCTGGGCGCCCTGCAGCTGCACGGCGTTGGCGAAATCGCGCACGTTGGCTTCGCCCAGGCGATAGGCCGTACCGTGCTTGTAGCCGAGCAGGCAGCGCTCGTCGCCCTTGGTCAGCAGGAATTCGGTGCCGCCGTCGCCGGGTTGGCGGCTGGACGGCATCTCGACGAAGCCCTTTTCAGCCAGCGCCTGCAGCACCAGCCCGGCGCATTCGCGCCACTTCATTCCGGCCAGCGCCCGGATGCCCGCCGTGGTTTCGGCGATCCGGCGGCGAAGCACGCCGAACCACCAGGTGCTGGTGAGAAAAGCGGCAAGGGTCGCCAGGAAGGCGGCGAACAGGGGGGACAAGCCAAACATCCAGCGCACTCCGGGGGCAAGCGGTGACCGTATCAGGATAACGCGGAATGCCCGGGGCCCCGGACCCGACAAAGAAAAGGCCCGGCTGCGCGAGCCGGGCCTTGCCTGTCAAAGATGTCCGCCAGCCGGAAGCCGCAAGGGGAGGGAGCGAACGGAATCCGTTAGTGGCTGGCGGACATGAACCGAATCAATCAGCCTGCGGCGCGACCGGCTTGGGCGCCCTGGGCAGGGCCGGCTTGCGCGCGACCTTGGCCTTCTTGGCGGCCGGGGCCGGCTTGCGGGCCGGGGCCTTGGCGACCTTGGCCTTCTTGGCCGGCTTGGCCGGCTTGGCCGCGGCGGTCTTGCGCGCGGTCTTGGCGGGCGCGGCCTTGGTCAGCTTGCGCAGTTCGGCGTTGAGCTCGTTGACGCGGGCGGTGAGCTGGGCGAGGTCTTCGCGGGCCGGCACGCCGAGACGGTTCAGGGCGCGCTGCACGCGGGTCTCGAACACGGTCTCGAGGCGGTCCCAGGTGTCGACGGCGCGCTCGCGCACGACGCCCACGCGGTCCTCGACGGCGTCACGCACGGCGTCCACTTTGCCGGTGGCGAGCTTGCGGGTGGTCTGCTCGATGGTCATGCCTTCCTTGACCAGCGCCTCGAAGAGCTTCGAGCCTTCGCCCTGGGCGCGGGTGAACGCACCGACGCCAGCCATCCAGATCTGCTGGGCCGATTCGACCAGCGAACGCGACATCTGCTCGGCCTTCGCCTGCAGGTCCGGGTTGGACTTGGCGCTGCGCGGCTTGCTGGCACCCGACTTGGCGCGGACGCTCTTCTTGAGTTTGGCCATGGGACGATACTCCGGTTCAAGTGGGTGGGCGGTACGCCCGTGTGGCCGCAATGTGAACGGCTTGTCTAGAGTTTTCACACCAGACCCGCGGGCGGCGTCGACGCTATTTGCGCTTCGCGGCGGGCGCGCGGCGCGCGTTGGCGCGACGCTTCCTGATCAGCGCATCGACGTCGTCGAGCGCGACCCGCAGGCGCGCCGTGGTGTCGGTGGGCTTGGGCGACAGCCCCAGGCCGTCCATGATCGAAGCGGTGGGGTCGTCGAGCACTTCAGGGCGCAGGCGCAGGCCGTGCTTGGCCAGCACCGGCGCCAGCTGTTCGCGCTTCCTGCGCAGGTCGGCGAGCGTTGAATTGAACGCGTGTTCGCACACCCGCTGGCGCGACGAGTAGCTGAAGACATTGGTGAAGAACATTTCGCCGTCGTCTTCGTTCGGTTCGAACACCACCTGGTCGGTGTCGGGGTATTGCTGGGCGTATTTGGCCAGGCCCACCTGCATGCGCGACTGCAGGATGGTGCGGAAGGTCTGCGACAGCACCATCGGCAGGCCGCCGTGGGACAGCTTTTCCAGGCCATCGGGCGGACGACCGCCCAGGCTGGCGTTGAAGGGCACGAACGGGTTGATGCCCAGCATCAGGTCGATGCCGTGGTCGAGCACCACCGAGGCGTGCATGGTCCGGCGCAGGGCGCCGTCGACGAAATGATGGCCGCGGATGTCCACCGGCGAATACAGGCCGGGCAGGGCGGCGCTTGCCTGCACGGCGCGCGAGATCGGCACGTCGTCCCAGCCCTGGCTGCCGAAGCGCACGGCGTGGCCGCTGTCGAGGTCCACCGCCACCACGTACAGCTTGGCGGCGAGTTCGCGGAAATCATTGCTGCGGCCGCGGATGGTGAACACGTGGCGGAGGAAGCGCTCGATGCCGCGGTTGTCGAACAAGCCGGTCGGGATGGCCCCGCCGAAACGGCTGATCAGCTCGCTCAGGTGCGAGCCGGACGGGTCGGTGACCACGCCCTTCCACCAGTCGAACGCCAGGCGCGGCAGGCTGGCGGCGCGCTTGAAGTATTCGAGGAAGGCGGGGCGCAGGAACACTTCCGGGCGGAAACGCACCTGGTCGCTGTCGCCGGTGATGAAGATGCGGCACATCTCGGCGGTATCCAGCCGGTTCGCCAGCCCGGCGGCCAGGAATGCGCCCGAGCTGACGCCGACGTACACCTCCAGCCGGGTCAGGTCCAGGCCCTCGATCGCCACGTCCAGCGCGCGCAGCGCGCCCAACTCGTACATGCCGCCGATGGGCCCACCCCCGGCGATAGCCAGGCCGATTCTCCCCTGGCTGGGCTGGCGACGCTTCCGGGCGGGCTGCAGAACTAGCATGCTATGGGCAACTCATCGACAAGGCGCGGCGATTGTAGCCCGCGAAACAATCAGGACAAGCGTGGTCCATCACGAACCCATCATCGGCCGAGACGGCCCGGCAGGCCCGCCTTGAGCCGTGAGCGGCTCGCCAAACGCCTGGCATGGCAGCGCGCCATCCACGACCCGGTGCGCCAGCCGCTGAACCGGCTGCCCACCCTGCCGCTGCTGCGCGCCTGGCAGACCCGGCGCCTGGCCGACGGCTTCAAGGACTTCCTGGCCAATGCGCGCATGCGGCCCGCGGCGGAGTTCTTCCTCACCGACCTGTATGGCGACCGCGACTTCTCCGCCCGCGACCGCGACGTGGCGCGCATCATGCCGATCATGTCGCGGCTGCTGCCCGAATCGCTGATCGTCGCCGCCACCGACGCGATCGAACTGGCCGTGCTCAGCCACGCCTTCGACCTGCGCATGGCGCGCGCATTGGCGACGCGGCCCGAGCCGATGGCGCCGATCACCGTGCAGGACTACGCGCAGGCCTATCGCAAGACCGGATGCCCGCGGCTGCGCCGGCACCAGATCGAGCTGGTGCTGGGCGTGGGCTGGACCCTGGACGCGTCGGTGCGCAAGCACGGCGTCTTCAAGCTGCTGCGGGCCTCGCGATTCCCGGCGCGGGCGGCCGGCCTGTCGGAGTTGCAGGGTTTCCTGGAGCGGGGCTTCGGTGCGTTCGAAGCCCTGGGCGGCGCCGGCGAATTCCTCGAATCCATCGGCCACCGGGAGCGGCAGGCGTCCAGCCGGCTGTTCGCCGGCGACCCCGATCCGTTCGGCGATGGTGTCAGCCGAACTCCTCGTCGAGGTAGCGCTGGATCTCGCGCTCGATCGGACCCCTGATGGCGCTCATCAGGAAGCCAAGGGTGGCGGTGACATGGATTTCCTTGCTGGAAACCGCGATGTGCCCGTCCACGCCGCCGCGCGAAAACTCCAGGCTGTTGCCGTTCCAGCCGTACTCGACGTCGAACTTCTCCGAGATGTGCTCGGCGACGCGCTCGATCGCGGCGCGCGCCTGCTTGAGCGGACGGGAATGCTTGCGGCGGATATCAATGTGGGACATGGCGCCCTCCTCGGCGGCCTATTCTGCGTTGATTTGCCGTAACCACCAAGGGTGTGCCGGCCTTGGGCCATGTTAGATTCCCCGGCGGAGGATCCCGGATGCAACTGACGTTTCCCAACGGTGAACATGCCAGCGTGCCCCTGCAGGGCGAAGTGACCGTGGGCAGCCGCGCGGGCAGCCGGGTCTGCCTGCCTGACCAGGGACTCGCGCCGCAGCACGCCAGTTTCCAGCTTGACCGCCGCGGCCTTTGGCTGCGGGTTCCCGCCGGCGCCCACGGCGTGCATCTCAATGCACGCCCGGTCCGACGCCTCGCCCAACTGCGTCCGGGCGACCTGGTGTGCCTGGACAAGCTCAGGCTGGTGGTGCGCGCCGACGACCAGCCCGAGATCGACCGCCGCATCCCGCAGGCCCAGCCCGGCGCGATGAACGAGGCGCAGCGCGTGTCCGCCTCGCGGGTGGTGCTGCGGGGCCTGTCCGGCCAGCACTTCGGCCGCACCTACACCCTGACCGAGCCGCGCCTCATTGGCCGCGCCGCATCGGCCGACATCCGGCTGGACGACGTGGCGGTGGCCGAGCGGCATGCCGTGGTCGAACTGCACGCCGACCGCGTGGTGCTGCGCGCCATGGGCAACGACTCCAGCCAGGTGAACGGCGTGCCGGTGCGCGACGCCGTGCTGGCGCCGGGCGACCAGATTTCGATCGACCAGCACCGCTTCGTGCTCGAGGCCCCGGGCTTGCCGCTGCGCGGCCAGACGGGTGGCCAGAAGCCGGTCGCCACCACCCACACCCAGACCATGAAGGCCGTGCGCGTGCCGGTCGCCAACGATCCCCCGCCCGCGCAGCCCGAGCCCGCCGTGTCGCCTGCCAAGCGCGACCCGGTCGCCCTGTGGTGGCTGATCGCGGCCGCCACGGTACTCGCCGCGGCCATGACCGCGCTGCTGGTCTATGCGCCGCGGATGGGGGCCTGAACCTTGGGGCGGCGCAGCTTCCACCAGAACCTCAGGCCCAACAGCAGTGCCAGGATGGCGGCGTAGACCAGGGGCTCGCGCAGGTCGGACTTCACCAGCCACACGAAGTGCAGCACGCCCAGCACGCCCACGGCGTACACCAGCGTGTGCAGTTGGCCCCAGCGCCGGCCGAGGCGGCGCATCCAGCCCCGCGTGGAGGTCAGCGCCAGCGGCACCAGCATCAGCCACGCCGCGAAGCCGACCGTGATGTAGGGACGCTTGACGATGTCGTCCAGGATCTGGCCCCAGTACTGGCCCAGGTCGAGCACCACGTAGGTAGCCAGGTGCAGTGAGGCGTAAAAGAACGCGTACAGGCCCACCAGGCGGCGGAACCGGATCGGCCACGGCTGGCCCAGCAGGCGCCGCAGCGGTGTCATCGCCAGGCCCAGCAGCACCAGCCGCAGCGCCCAGTCGCCGGTTTCATGGGTGATGGCCGCCACCGGGTCGGCGCCCAGCGTGTCGAGAAGCACGCCGCGCACCAGCAGCGCCAGCGGCAGCAGGGCCAGGGCGTGGGCGAGTGCCTTGAGGCCGATCCAGCGCCAGTCCAGCCGCTTCGCGCTTAAAACCACTTGCGCAGGTCCATGCCTTTGTACATCGAGGCCACCTGCGCCGCGTAGCCGTTGAAGGGCAGGGTGGGGATGCGTTCGGCGAACAGCTTGCTGGCGGTGCCGGCGATCCGCCGCTCGCTGCGCTGGCTCCAGCGCGGATGGTCCACGTCCGGGTTCACGTTGGAGTAGAAGCCGTACTCCTCGGGCTGGGACTGGTTCCAGCTGGTCACCGGCATCTGTTCGGTGAAATCGATGCGCACGATGGACTTGATGCTCTTGAAGCCGTACTTCCAGGGGACGACCAGCCGCAGCGGGGCGCCGTTCTGGTTGGGCAGCGGCTTGCCGTACATGCCGGTGGCCAGCAGGCTGAGCGGGTTCATCGCCTCGTCCATGCGCAGGGCTTCGCGGTAGGGCCAGTCCAGCGCCGGGAACCGGATGCCCGGCATCTGCGCGCGGTCGGCCAGGGTGGTGAACGCCACGTACTTGGCGCGCGAACCCGGCTTGAAGCGGCGCAGCACGTCGCCCAGCGAAACGCCCTGCCACGGGATCACCATGGACCAGCCCTCGACGCAGCGCAGACGGTAGATCCTGTCCTGCACCGCGTGCGGCTTGAGGAAATCCTCGAGCGCGAAGGTGCCCGTGACTTCGGCCTCGCCGCCCACCACCACCGACCACGGGGACGGCTTGAGCGTGCCGGCGTTCCGGACGGGGTCGCCCTTGCCGGTGCCGAACTCGTAGAAATTGTTGTATGTGGTGGCGTCCTCGAACGTGGTGGGCTCCTCGCCGGTCCGGAAACCGTCCCGGGAACCCGCCGCCTTCGCCGCGACCGGTGCCGGCGCCTCCTCCGCGCCCGCACAGCCGGCCAGGGCCAGCAGCGGGCTGGCCAGGCCAAAGCCGATCAGCTGCCGCCGGGCCCGGTAAACCGCCTCGGGCGTGATCAGGGAAGCGGGGGTGTCCTGGGGGATGCGGTTCTTCACGGGCTGGCTCCGGTTTTCGCCCCTTCCGGGGCCGGGTTCGATGGCTATACTCAAACCAGAGAGGGAGCCACCGGGGAAAAGGATGCGCCTGGTTGACGCGTTTGAAGCGTCGGAAAGCGTGGTTGCTGTGCTGCGTGCCAGCGACGGTGTGCTATTGGGCGTGAATTCCATCTTCGAGCGTATCACCGGCTATCGTCGCGACCAGGTGATAGGCCGCCTGCCGAGCGAGGTGGGCCTGTGGCCGGACCCCGAGTTCCGGGCCCGCATCTGGAGCCTGCTGCGCGCCGATCAAAAGGTCACCGAAATGCCGCTGCACCTGGCCTGCGCCGATGGCCGGCTGCTGGCGGGCCACATCAGCGTCGAGCTGGTGTCGGAAGAGGGCGAATCCCGGCTGTTCTGCCTGCTGCACTTCCTCCCCGAAGGGCAGGACATCCAGGAACAGGCCGGTGCCGAGGTGCTGTATCGCGGGCTTTATCTGGCGGCGTCGGAGGGCATCTACCGCAGCCTGCCTGGCGGGGGGTTCCTGGACGTGAATCCGGCGATGGCGCGCATCCTGGGCTATGCCTCACCGCAGCAGCTGCTGGCCGAACTGGGCCGCAGCGCGGCGGCCCTGTACGTGGATCCCGGCTACGTCGCGCACGCCCATGGCGTGCTGCTCGCGGGCGGCCGGCTCGAGCAGGAACGGGCGCGGGTCAATCGTCGCGATGGGCGCATCATCTGGGTCAGTGAGAATGCGCGCGCCATCCTCGACGCCAGCGGGCAGGCCCTGGTGTTCGAAGGGTCGCTGGTGGACATCACCGCCCAGGTCGAAGCCGAACGCGCGCTGGGCGAGTCGAAGGCGCTCTACCAGGTGCTGGTGGAAAACAGCCGCGACGGCGTGTTCCTGATCCAGCGCGGCACCGTCATCTTCGCCAATGAAGCCATGGCGACGATCCTGGGCTACGCCGCCGGCGAATTGCTGGGCACGCAGTACATGGCCCTGGTGGACGAAGACGACCGCGGTGCCCAGTCGGGGCGGCGGCAGCGGCGCGAGGCGGGTTCGCGGGAACTGCAGGTCTACGAAATCCACCTGCGGCGCAAGGATGGTTCGCGCATCCTGTGCGAGGTGCGCGCCGACGCCGTGCAGTACCAGGGCGACATCGCCTCCACCGGCACCCTGCGGGACGTCACCGAAGACCGGCGGCGCCAGGGCGAGATCGCCGAGGCCGAGCAGCGCTATCGAGAGCTCTTCGAGAATTCGCCGGCGGGCCTTTTCCGCAGCTCGCTCGACGGCCAGGTGATGGAGGCCAACCGGAGGCTGGCCCGCATCCTGGGCTATGACAGTGCCGAGGAGTTGAAAGCGACGGTCACGCGAATGAGCCAGGTCTACGCCCACCCCGAGGAGCGCGCGCAGCTGGTCGAAAAGGCACTGCGCGACGGCGCCTTCAATCACTACGAGACCCAGGTGAAAACGCGCAGCGGCCAGCTCAAGTGGGTCAGCGCCAGCGTCCTGGTTATCCGGGACGGGAATGGCGCGCCGATGAATTTCACCGGCTCGTTGCTCGACATCCACGAGCGCCACGAGATGCAGCTGGCGCTGCTGCGTTCGGAAAGCAAGTACCGCACCCTGGTCGAGCACAGCCAGGTGGGCGTTTTCATCATGCGGGGCGACCAGTACACCTATGCCAACCACGCCTTCGCGGCGATGCTGGGCCTGGTCGACCAGGACCTGGTGGGCATCAGCTTCAGGGAAATCATGGCGCCCGAGGCGGTGCGGGTGTCCGAGCAACGCGACCGCGATCGCTTGGCCGGGCTGCCCGTGGCGCCCGACTTCGAGACGTGCCTGCTGCACCGTGACGGCCGGCGCGTGCACGTGCGGGTGAGCATCGGGCCGGTGTCGCTGGACGGCGTCGAGCACATGACCGGCACCGTGCTCGACATCACGCGCCAGCGCGAGGCCGAGGAGCGCCTGCGCTTCCACGCCACCCACGACCCGCTGACCGGCTTGCCCAACCGGATGCTGTTCAACCAGCGGCTGGCGGAGGCGATGCTGCTGTCGAGCCAGCCGCAGGACCGCCGTCGCCGTCGCTACGCCGTGCTGTTCCTGGACCTGGACGGCTTCAAGTGGGTGAACGACAGCCTGGGCCACGGCGCCGGTGATCGCCTGTTGGTGGAGATCGCGCGGCGCCTCGAGGACTGCCTGCTCGAACACGTGCTGATCGCCCGCTATGGCGGCGACGAATTCACCCTGCTGCCGGACGGTGACTGCGGCCACGACCGCGCGGTGGAGATCGCCCGCCTGGTGCTCAAGTTGTTCGAGCAGCCCTTCGAGGTCGCCGGCCAGCAGGTGTTCTCCGCCGCCAGCCTGGGCATCGTGATCGGCAGCACCGACTATGAATCCCCCGACCAAGTGCTGCGCGATGCCGACACGGCCATGTATCGGGCCAAGGCGGCGGGCAAATCGGGCTTCGTGATCTTCGACGACGCGATGCACCAGGAAGCGCTCAGCCGTCTGCAGTTGGAAACCGACATCCGGCGTGCGGTGGAGCGTTCGGAGTTCCGCCTGCACTACCAGCCGATCATCGAGCTGGCCAGCGGCAAGCTGGTGGGCGCCGAGGCGCTGGTGCGCTGGCAGCATCCGCGGCGCGGCCTGCTGCCACCGTCCGAGTTCCTGGCCGTGGCCGAGGAAACCGGGCTGATCGTGGACATGGACGCCTGGGGCTTGCGCGAGGCCTGCCGGCAGCTGGCGGATTGGCGGGCCCGGTTCCCCGAGCATGCGGGGCTGACCATGAACGTCAACGTGGACGAGCGCCAGATGCTTTCGCCGGAAATCGTCGAGGAAGTCTTCAGCCTGCTGCAGTTGCACCGGCTGCCTCCCGCCAGCCTGCGGCTCGAGGTCACCGAAACCGCGTTCCGCGCGGGGCGCGGCCAGGCCGAGCAGCGGCTCCTGTCGCTCAAGGCATTGGGCGTGGGCCTGGTGGTGGACGACTTCGGCACCGGCTATTCGTCGCTCGAATCATTCGCGGCCTCGCCGTTCGACGCGCTCAAGATCGACCAGGTTTTCATCCGCGACATCGAGTCCAACCCGCGCCATCGCGCCATCGTGCGCACCATCACGGCGTTCGCCGACGAGTTGGGCCTGGCGCTGACCGCTGAGGGCATCGAAACGGCAGGGCAGCAGGCCTTGCTCAAGGCGCTGGGCTGCCGTTTCGGCCAGGGCTACCTGTTCTCCAGGGCGATGCCGCCGGGCGAGTTCGAGCAAATACTCCTCGGGACCGCGCGCATCGTCGAGTGAGTGAACGTCCGAGCCGCGGCGCCGCCGTGCTAGCCTGACAGTGCAGTAAATCCCCGAGGTTTTCTTGATGTCGCGCGCCATCAATTTCAGCGCCGGTCCGGCCACGCTGCCCGAACCGGTCCTACGCCAGGTCCAGGACGAACTGCTTGAGTGGCAAGGCGAGCGCGCCTCCGTGATGGAGCTCAGCCACCGCGGCCAGGCCTTCATCGACTGCGCCGCCGCCGCCGAACGCGACTTGCGCGAGCTGATGGCCATTCCCGACCACTACCACGTGCTGTTCCTGCAGGGCGGCGCCACCACGCTGGCGGCCCTGCTGCCGCTCAACCTGGCCGGCCCGTCGCAGACCGCCGATTTCGTCATCACCGGCCACTGGGGCGAGAAGGCGATCGAGAATGCCCGGCCGTCCCTGCGCACCCATGTCGCCGCCAGCGCGAAGGACGGGGGCTACACCGCCATCCCGGCGCGCGGCGACTGGCGCCTGAGTCCCGGCGCGGCGTTCGTGCACTACACGCCGAACGAGACCATCCATGGCGTCGAGTTCCACGACATCCCCGACGTCGGCGACGTGCCGCTGGTGGCGGACATCTCGTCCAACTTCCTGTCCCGGCCGGTCGACGTCAGCCGCTTTGGCGTGCTGTACGGCGGCGCCCAGAAAAACCTCGGTCCGGCCGGGTTGACCCTGGCGATCGTCCGCAAGGACCTGCTGGGCAAGCACGGCCGCGACCTGCCGCCGATCTTCGACCTGGCCAACCACGCCAGCCATGATTCGATGTTCAACACGCCGCCCACCTTCGCCTGGTACATGCTCGGCCTGGTGCTGCGCTGGATCAAGGCCGAGGGCGGCGCCGCCGCCATCGGCGAGCGCAACGCGCGCAAGGCAGCGCTGCTGTATTCGGCCATCGACGGCTCGGGCGGTTACTACCGCAACCCCGTGGCAGCGCCGGCGCGCTCGCGGATGAACGTGCCGTTCTTCCTGCCCGACGCCGCGCTCGACCAGCCCTTCCTGAAGGAAGCCGGCGCAGCCGGGCTGCTGGGGCTCAAGGGGCACCGCGCGGTCGGCGGCATGCGCGCCTCGATCTACAACGCGATGCCCGAGGCTGGCGTGCAGGCGCTGGTGGACTTCATGGCCGACTTTGCCCGAAGGAACGGATGACCGATGGCCACCAGGAAACCAGCACCAGCCAAGGCGGGAGCGGCCACGAAGGCCACGAAGGCCGCCAAGCCCGCCGCTGATCCCGCCCCCCTGCTGTCGGACGTGCGCGTTCGCATCGACGGCATCGACCTGCAGATCCAGGCCCTGATCGCCGAGCGCGCGCGCTGGGCCCAGCAGGTTGGCAAGGCCAAGGGGCCGTTGAAGGCCGCCGTGGACTACTACCGCCCCGAGCGCGAATCCCAGGTGCTGCGCCAGGTGCTGGACCGCAACGACGGGCCGCTCAGCGACGAAGTGCTGCTGCGGCTGTTCCGCGAAATCATGTCCGCCTGCCTGGCCCAGCAGGAGCCGCTGAAGGTCGGCTACCTCGGCCCGGAAGGCACGTTCTCCCAGCAGGCGCTGCACAAGCACTTCGGCCATTCGGCCAAGGGCCTGCCGCTGGCCAGCATCGAGGAAGTGTTCCAGGAAGTGGAGGCCGGCAACGCCGACTTCGGCGTGGTTCCGGTGGAAAACTCGGGGCAGGGCACCATCCAGTCCACCCTGGACATGTTCCTCACTTCGCCCCTGAAGATCTGCGGCGAGGTCGAGCTGTCGGTGCACCAGCACCTGATGTCGCGCACCGGTCGCCTGGAGGACATCGAGCGGGTCTACTCGCACCCGATGTCGCTGGCGCAGTGCAAGGCCTGGCTGCGCCAGCACCTGCCCAAGGCGGAGAAGATCGCGGTGGCCAGCAATGCCGAAGCCGCGCGCCGCGCCCGCACGGCCGACGACGCCGCGGCCATCGCCGGCGAAAGCGCCGGCCACGTCTACGGCCTCAAGGTGGTGGCGGGACCGATCCAGGACCGCCAGGACAACACCACCCGCTTCCTGGTGCTGGGCCGCGAGCTGTTCTCGCCCAGCGGCCACGACCGCACGTCGCTGCTGGTGTACGTGCGCGACCAGCCCGGCGCGCTCTACAACGTGCTCAGCCCGTTCGCGCGCCATGGCGTCAGCATGAACCGCATCGAGTCGCGGCCCTCGCACACCGGGCGCTGGCAGTACGCGTTCTTCATCGACGTCAGCGGCCACGTGGCCGACGACACGGTCGGCCGGGCGCTGTCGGAGCTGGGCGAGTACGCCGCCGACGTCAAGGTGCTTGGCTCCTACCCGGTGGCCCTGCTCTGACCATGGAAACGCCGGACTTCGTGGCGCTGGCCCAGCCGGGCATCCGCGCCTTGCGCGCCTACGACCCCGGGCTGGACCTGGTGGCGCTGCGGCGTGCCGATGCCGCCGGCGCGCTGGTGGAGTTGGGCTCGAACGAGAACAGCCACGGCCCCAGCCCGGCCGCGCGCGCAGCGATCCTCGACAGCCTGCACGCCCTGCATCGCTATCCCGACCCGCTGGGCGGCGACCTCAAGCGCGCACTCGCCGCCCACCACGGCGTCGCCGCGGCGCGCATCGCGCTGGGCAACGGTTCGCACGAACTGCTCATGATGCTGGCGCAGGTGTTCGCCGGCCCCGGCCAGGAAGTGGTCGCCTCGCGGTACGGGTTCGCCGTCTATTCGCTGGCGGCGCAGGCCGCGGGCGCCACCCTGCGCCTGGCCGAGCCGCTGCCCGCCGGCCACGCGATGGCCCGCGGCCACGACCTGGACGCCCTGCGCTCGGCGATCGGGCCCGCCACGCGCCTGGTCTACCTGGCCAATCCGAACAATCCCACCGGCACGTGGTTCCCCACGGCGGCGCTGTCGGCGTTCCTGGCCGGGGTGCCGGGGGACGTGCTGGTGGTGGTGGACGAGGCCTACCTCGAGTACGCCACCGACGCGGCGCTGGTGACCGCCGCGACGCTGCTCGATCAGTTCCCGAACCTGGTCGTCACCCGCACCTTCTCCAAGGGGTATGCCCTGGCCGGGCTGCGGGTCGGCTACCTGCTGGCGGCTCCCGGGCTGGTGGCCGTGCTGGAGCGCGTGCGCGAGTCATTCAACGTCAATGGCCCGGGCCTGGCGGCCTGCGAAGCCGCACTGGCGGACTCGGCGCACCTGGCGTGGGTGCGGCGGCAGAATGCCAGCGAACGCGAGGCGCTGCTGGACGCGCTCAAGGCGCGGTCGCTGGACGTCGCGCCGTCGCAAACCAATTTCCTGCTGGTGGATTTCGGTCGCGACGCGGCCCCGATCGAGGTCGGCCTGGTCGCGCGGGGCGTGGTGCCCCGGCCCATGGGCGGCTACGGGTTGCCTACCTGCCTGCGCATCACGGTGGGCACCAGGGACGAGAATCGTCGTTTCCTGCAGGCCTTGGACGAGGTGCTGGCATGAGCGCCGGCACCCTGGACTGGCTGGCCGGGCAGGGCGGGCCCCTGCGTGGCGAACTCCTCGTCCCCGGCGACAAGTCGGTGTCCCACCGCGCGGTGATGCTGGCGGCCATCGCCGAGGGCACGTCGCGCGTGCAGGGCTTCCTTGAGGGCGAGGACACGCGGTCGACGGCCGCCATCTTCGGCCAGCTCGGCGTGCGCATCGAGGCTCCCAGCGCCAGCGTGCGCGTTGTGCACGGGGTCGGGCTGCGCGGGCTGCAGGCCTCCTCGGGCGACCTGGACTGTGGCAATGCCGGCACCGGCATGCGGCTGCTGGCGGGCCTGCTGGCGGGGCAGGCTTTCGACAGCGTGCTGGTGGGCGATGCGTCGCTGTCGCGCCGGCCGATGGCCCGGGTCACGGATCCGCTGCGGCGCATGGGTGCGCGGATCGAGACGCGTGAGGGAGGGCTGCCGCCCATTCGAATCCACAGTAACAATGTATTGCAAGGCATTGATTTTGAACTGCCCGTAGCCAGCGCACAGGTGAAATCCGCGGTGCTTCTGGCCGGCCTGTGGGCCCAGGGCGAGACCCGGGTCCGCGAGCCGCATCCGACCCGCGATTACACCGAACGCATGCTGTCGGCCTTCGGTTGGCCGATCGTTTTTTCGCCGGGCGAGGCTCGCCTGTCGGGCGGCCACCGCCTGCGCGCCACCAACGTGGACGTGCCCGCCGACTTTTCCTCGGCGGCCTTTTTCCTGGTCGCGGCCTCGCTGGTGCCGGGTTCGGACCTGCTGCTGCGGCGGGTCGGCATGAACCCCCGGCGCACCGGCCTGCTGGAAGCCCTGCGGCTGATGGGCGCCGACATCCAGGCGCTGGCGCCGGGCGAACAGGGCGGCGAACCGGTGGCCGACCTGCGGGTGCGCCACGCCCGGCTGCGCGGCATCGAGGTGCCCGAGCGCCTGGTGCCCGACATGATCGACGAGTTCCCGGCGCTGTTCGTGGCTGCGGCATTGGCCGAGGGCCGCACCGTGGTGCGCGGTGCGGCCGAGCTGCGGGTGAAGGAGTCCGACCGGATCGCCGTCACGGCCGCCGCGCTGCAGGCCCTGGGGGCGCGCGTGCTGGAAACGCCCGATGGGGCGGTCATCGACGGCGGCCCGCTGCACGGTGGGGCGGTGGACAGCCACGGCGACCACCGTGTGGCGATGAGCCTCGCCATCGCCGCGCAGCTGGCCAGCGGCGAGGTGCGCATCGGCGACTGCGCCAACGTGGCGACGTCGTTCCCCGGCTTCGATGCGCTGGCGCGGTCAGTAGGCTTCGGACTGCGCGCCGCGACGGCCATCGGCTGAGGCGCATCGTCTAGAATCGGCCCATGCCACGAATCCCGATTCTCACCATCGACGGCCCTTCCGGTTCAGGAAAGGGCACCATCAGTCGCGCCGTGGCCGAGCGCCTGGGCTGGCACTACCTCGATTCGGGAGCGCTTTACCGGGCCGTCGGGCTGGCCGCCGCCTGGGAAGGGGTGGACCTGAGCGACCCCGAGGCAGTCGCCCAGTGCGCCCGCCGCACCCAGATCCGGTTCGAGACCCAGGGGGCCGGCGAGCCCCATGTGATCGTCAACGGCAAGGACGCCACCCGCCAGCTGCGGACCGAAACCGCCGGCGCGGCGGCCTCCGCCATCGCCGCCCAGCCGGCGGTCCGAACAGCCCTGCTGGACCTCCAGCACGGCTTCCGGCGCCTCCCCGGCCTGGTGGCCGACGGCCGGGACATGGGCACCGTGATCTTCCCGGATGCCCCCTTCAAGGTCTTCCTGACCGCCAGCGCCGGGGAACGGGCGCAAAGGCGCTATAAGCAGTTGAAGGAAAAAGGGGTTTCGGTTAATCTTGACAGCCTGCTGCACGAAATCGCCGCTCGCGACGAGCGCGATGCCGGACGTGCCGTGGCGCCCCTGAAACCCGCGGAGGACGCGGTTGTCGTGGACTCCACCGGTACGCCGATTGCCGAGGTGATCGATCGCGTGCTGGCGGTGCTTCCGGAAAAACTCCGCAAGCCCGGCCAGGCGTAAATCCACCCCGGCGCATCGCGTCCTTCCCGGGCGCGGTCTCCCAAGCAGGAAACAAGGTCCCGCGCCATCCGGCGCGGAGTCTCCATCAACGCGCGCAAGCGCCAACAAGTGGGTTCGCGGTCCTGCCGCGGCCTGTATGTCCAACCGAGTATCCAACAATGACTGAATCATTCGCTGAACTGTTCGAACAGAGCCAGACCGCGCTGAACAAGCTCAAGCCCGGCGCCATCGTCTCGGGCATCGTGGTCGAGATCCGCTCCGACGTGGTCGTGATCAACGCCGGCCTGAAGTCGGAAGGCATCATCCCGATCGAACAGTTCCGTAACGAAGCCGGCGAACTCGAAGTCGCCGTCGGTGACAGCGTCAAGGTCGCCCTGGAGTACCTCGAGAACGGCTTCGGCGAGACCGTGCTTTCGCGCGAGAAAGCCAAGCGCGCCATGGTTTGGGACGAACTGGAAGCTTCCATGGAAGCCGGCGAGATCGTCACCGGCCGCATCAGCGGCAAGGTCAAGGGCGGCTTCACCGTCGACATCCGCGACGTGCGCGCGTTCCTGCCGGGCTCCCTGGTGGACGTGCGTCCCGTGCGCGACCCGGGTTACCTGGAAGGCAAGGAACTCGAGTTCAAGATCATCAAGCTCGACCGCAAGCGCAACAACGTGGTGGTCTCCCGCCGTGCGGTGGTCGAGTCCGAGTCGAGCGTCGAGCGCGAGCAGCTGATGGAGCGCCTGCAGGAAGGTGCCGTCATCAAGGGCGTCGTCAAGAACCTCACCGATTACGGCGCGTTCGTCGACCTGGGCGGCATCGACGGCCTGCTGCACATCACCGACATGGCCTGGAAGCGCGTGCGCCATCCGTCCGAAGTCGTGAACGTGGGTGAAGAGCTCGACGTGCGCGTGCTGAAGTTCGACCGCGAGCGCAACCGCGTCTCGCTCGGCCTCAAGCAGCTGGGCGACGATCCCTGGGACAACATCGCCCGCCGCTACCCGACCGGTTCGCGTCTGTCGGGCAAGGTCTCCAATGTCACCGATTACGGCGCGTTCGTCGAGATCGAGCCGGGCGTGGAAGGCCTGGTGCACGTGTCCGAGATGGACTGGACCAACAAGAACGTCAACCCGTCGAAGGTCGTCCAGCTGGGCGACGAACTCGAGGTGATGGTGCTGGACGTGGACGGCGAGCGTCGCCGCATCTCGCTGGGCATCAAGCAGTGCACCCCGAACCCGTGGGAAGCGTTCTCGGCCCTGTTCAAGAAGGGTGACAAGGTTTCCGGCCAGATCAAGTCCATCACCGACTTCGGCATCTTCATCGGCCTGGACGGCGGCATCGATGGCCTGGTGCACCTGTCCGACATCTCCTGGAACACCACCGGCGAAGACGTCGTCCGCAACTACAAGAAGGGCGACAACCTCGAAGCCGTGGTGCTGGCCGTGGATCCCGAGCGCGAGCGCATCTCGCTGGGCGTGAAGCAGCTCGAGCAGGACCCGGTCGGCCAGTACATGGCCACCACCACCAAGGGCAGCATCGTCACCGGCGTGGTCAAGGAAGTCGACACGAAGGGCGCGACCATCGAGCTCGACGGCGGCATCGAGGGCTACGTGCGCGCCAACGACATCGCCAAGGAGCGTGTCGACGACGCCACCCAGTACCTCAAGGTCGGCGACGCAGTGGAAGCCAAGTTCATCGGCATGGACCGCAAGGGCCGCGTCATGCAGCTCTCGATCCGCGCCAAGGACGAGGCCGACCTGCAGGAGAACATGGCCGAAGTGAACAAGTCGTTCGACGCCTCCAGTGGCACCACCAAGCTCGGTGCCCTGCTGCGCGAACAGCTGAACAAGGGCGAGTAAGCCCGCAGTCCGGTCCGCGGGCCGGGGGGCGTACCCCGGCCGCGCGCCGTTACCCCGATAGTGTGTACGAGGGCCCCCCCC
>JANOJQ010000191.1:0-10333 GCA_031418815.1 Lysobacteraceae bacterium | reverse complement strand
GGTGGCGGCGCGCGGCGCGGGCGCTGCCGCGGTGGGCGGCTTGGCCGCTGCAGCGGGCGCGGCGGCCGTGCCGACGCGGGCGGCGCCGTCGAGCGCCACCACGTTGGCCGAACCGCCGGTCACCGACTCCACCCGCAGGCGCGCCGCTTCGGCGGCCGTGCGGTCGCCGTAGGGGCCCACGCGCAGGCGCATCGCCGGCTTGCCCGACACGTCCACGGCCTCGCTGGTCAGCGGCAGGCCGGCGGCGCGCAGGCGATCGGCCAGGGCGCGGGCGTTGTCGAGGTTGGAGAAGCTGCCCACATTGACCGCATAGCGACCGGCCGCGGCACTGGCCGGCAGCGGCGCGGGCGGCGCGGCGACCGGAGCCGGCGGCGCGGGCGGGACCGCCGGCACAGCCGGCGCGGGCGTTTGCGCCAGCCCGGTGGCGGCGTCCACGGCCTGCACGGTGGCGGTGTCCGGGGCGGGTGCCTGTTCGGCGGCCGGGTCGAAGTCGGCGCGCGCCGCGGGCTGGCCGGTCTGATCGACCGTGGCCACCGCGTTGGGGTCGTCGCCGCTGGTCGCGGAGCGCGGTTCCAGGCCCAGCACGCCGCCCTCGGCGGTCACCGGCGCGGGCGTATTCAGCGGCAGCTCGCGGGTTTCGAACTCCTGGTCGGGCGCGGACGGCATCTCCAGCGGCACGCGGGCGGCATCCGGTTCAGCGGTATCGGGGCCCTTGAGCAGCATGGGCAGGAAGATCATCGCCAGCGCCACCAGCACCGCGGCGCCGATCAGTCGCTGTTTGAGGGCTGAATCCATGGGGGACGGTCCGGCCGGGAAGTGGCGCGAATTATAGCCGGGATGCCGGCCCGCCCGGCTCAGCCCGACGCCAGCGCTTCAGCCACGGTGTGGAATGAGCCGTAGATCAGCACGCGTCCGTCGGGTCCGGTGTCGACCGCCGCGGCAAGCCTCGCGGCTGAAAGGCTGGCGTGCGCGTGCAGCACGGCGTCCGGCAGGGCGGCCCGCAGGCGCCGGGCCAATTCGTCCACGCCCAGCCCGCGCGGCCCGGCGTCGGTGATCGGACCCAGGTGCCAGGCCAGCACGTGCGGTGCGACCGGGGCGACGATGCCCGCGATGTCCTTGTCGCCCAACGCGCTGAACACCGCCACTGTGGGCCGGGGGTTGGCGGCCAGCCACTCGCCCAACTGGCGCGCGCCCTGCGGGTTGTGGGCCACGTCCAGCACGCGTTCGGGGTGGCCGGGCAGCCGCTGCAGGCGGCCTGGCGCGCGGGCGCTGCGCACGCCTTCGCGGATCGCCCCGTCGGGCAGCGGCAGGTCAAGCGCGCGCAGGGCCGCGATGGCGGCCGCGGCGTTGTCGCGCTGGGCCGGGGCTTCGAGGGCCGGGTTGGGCAAGTCGATCTGGTAGCCGGGTTCGCGCCAGCGCCAGCCGTCCGGCAGTTCGTCCACGAGGTAATCCGAATGGCCGCGGATGGCGAAGGCGCCGATGGCATAGGCGCGCCGGAGCACCGACGACGGCGGGTCTTTCTCGCCCAGCACGCAGGGCTTGCCGGCGCGCAGGATGCCGGCCTTCTCGGCGCCGATCGCCTCGCGGTCCGCGCCCAGGTACTCCTGGTGGTCCAGGTCCACGGTGGTGATGACGGCCACGTCGGCGTCCACGATGTTGACCGCGTCCAGGCGGCCGCCCAGCCCCACTTCCAGGATGGCCAGGTCCAGGCCGGCGTCCTGCATCAGCACCAGCGCCGCCAGGGCGCCGAACTCGAAATAGGTGAGCGCGACCTCGCCCCGCGCCGCCTCGATGCGCTCAAAGGCCGCCACCAGCACGTCGTCGCCGGCGTCCAGGCCGTCGATGCGGATGCGCTCGTTGTAGCGCAGCAGGTGCGGCGACGTGAAGGCGCCCACGCGCAGCCCTGCCGCGCGGGCGATGGCCTCGATGAAGGCGACCGTGGAGCCCTTGCCATTGGTGCCGGCCACCGTGATGACGCGGCGCGCCGGCCGGCCCAGGCCCATGCGCCGGTACACCTCGGCCACGCGCTCCAGGCCAAGGACTATGTCCCGCGGATGGACCGTCTGCTGGTACTCGAGCCACTGGGTGAGGTTTCGCGCCATCGACGGATTATCGCCCGCGGCCGGGCCAGGCGGCGTGATGTCGCTTTTTTTCCTGAGGTTGACGCCGCCGACAGGTTAAACTGGCGCCATTCCAACCACGAGCCCGCCCATGGCCAAGCCCAACTATTCGTTCGAGAAGCGCCAGCGCGAGCTCGCCAAGCAAAAGAAGAAGGCCGAGAAGGACGCCGAGAAGGCAGCCCGCAAGCGCGCCGGCGAGCCTGCCGAGGGCGACGAAGCGCAAGACGGCGAAACGGCCTCCGAAGGCGACGCCCCGGCCGACCCACAGGCCTGATCTCCTGCCGGCGGCATCGTCATGAGCGCGTTGCCGCGGCAGATCCTCCTCGACCAACTGAGGCTGCTCGCCTTCCGGGCCACCAGCGCCGGCCCAGCCCTCCGGTGGCGTGCCTACCTGGCCTTCGGCCTGGCCATTACTTGGCTGGCGGGCGTTGGACGCTACTGGGACAACCCGCGCGCAAGCCTGTTCCAGCACGTCGGCCTGGGCTCGGTCACCTACGTGTTGGTGCTGGCGCTGCTGCTCTGGGTGGTGGTGATGCCGCTGCGGCCGCAGCGCTGGTCCTACCGCAGCGTGCTGGTCTTCGTCACGCTCACGTCCCTGCCGGCGCTGCTTTACGCCGTCCCGGTGGAGCGATTCATGCCGATGCAGGCCGCGCAGCAGGCCAATATCGGGTTCCTGGCCGTGGTGGCCAGCTGGCGCGTGGCGCTGCTGCTGGTGTTCTTGCGCCGCGTCGCACGCCTTTCCTGGGCGGCCGTGGTGGTGACGGGCCTGCTGCCGCTGACGATGATCGTCACGGCACTTTGGATGCTCAACCTCGACCATGTCGTCTTCGACCTGATGGGCGGCCTGCAGCCAGACCAGGCAAGCGCCAACGACGGCGCCTACGGGGTTCTGACGCTGATCACGGTGATCTCGATGGTCGCGTTCCCATTCCTGCTGCTGGCCTACATCGCGATGGCGATTTCGTCCTGGCTCGGGCGGCCGCTGGATTCCACCGGCCGCCGAATGCGCTGATCGGGGGCGGGTCACGCCGCCCGTTGATCAAAGGGCGCGGTGCACCGCTTCGCCGAACAGCGCGGTGTGGTGGTGGCAGTCGTTGAGGCGCACCACGTCCAGTGAACCCACGTCGGCGCCTTCGAGCAGGTTCAGGGTGGTGGGTGCCTGGCGGAAGCTCCACATGCGCGACAGCGGCAACCCGAGGATCCGGCACAGGATGACGCGGTTCACGGCGTCGTGGGCCACCACCAGCAGCATGTCGTCGGCGCCCAGGCCCGCGCAGGCGCGCTCGAAGGCGGGCCAGCTGCGGTCCAGCACCTCGGTGATCGATTCGCCGCCCGGCCCCGGCATCTGCACCGATTCGGGCGCATCGCGCCAAGCCTGCAGCAGCGCGGGGTCGCGCTCGCGGATCTCGGAGGCCAGCAGGCCTTCCCAGTCGCCGTGGCCAATCTCCATCAGGCCTTCGTCGAACCGCAGCATCGGCAGCCGGGCCTGGCCCAGGGCCAGTTCCGCCGTGCGACGGGCGCGGCCCAGCGGCGAGGCCACGGCGTGGGTGATGGCCACCTGCGCCAGCCGGTCGCCCAGCAGGCGCGCCTGGCGCTCCCCGTTGTCCGACAGCGCGATGTCTCTCTTGCCCTGGTAGCGGCCCTCGGCATTCCAGGGCGTTTCTCCGTGACGCGCCAACAGCACTTTCATTCATTTCACTCCAGGCAATGTCTCGATGTTAACGCCCGCCCCTGTTCAGGCAAAGCCATGCAGCCATGACCAATGGCCTACACGGCGTGCACGCCCAATGGCCTAGGCTTCCGGTTCCGCTCGCCGACCCTTGGACCGCCATGACCCTGCGCCCGATCAAGCCGCTCGCCCTCGCCTTCTCGATCACCGTTGCGCTGGCCGCCTGCCAGAAGACCGAAGCGCCGGCGCCCGCCGCCGCCGTGGCCGTGGCGCCGCTCAAGGTGGACTTTTCGCAGGTCAATGCCCCGGCCATCTCACTGCAGGCCAGCGATCTCGACACCCGCATCGCCGCCTGCCAGGACTTCAACGGCTTCGTGAACGCGAAGTGGCTCGCCGCCAACCCGGTGCCGGCCGACCGCACCACCTGGGGCGCGTTCCCGGCGCTGGGCGAGCGCTCGCTGCACATCCAGCACGAGATCGCCAAGGCCGCCGCGGCCTCTGCGCACCCGGCCGGCACGATGGAGCGCAAGGTCGGCGACTTCTTCGCCGCCGGCATGGACGAAGCGGCCATCGAAGCCGCCGGCCTGGCGCCCATCCAGCCTTACCTGGACCGCATCGCGGCGCTCACCAGCAACGCCCAGCTGCCTGCGTATCTGGGCGAGGCCTACGCCCAGGGCATGGGCGTGGTGTTCAACTTCGGCGCCGGTGCCGACTACAACGATTCGACCATGAACCTCGCCTATGCCAGCCAGGGTGGCCTGTCGCTGCCCGAGCGCGCCTACTACCTGGAAGACCGCGAGGACTACAAGACCGCACGCGCCGCCTTCATGGTGCACGTCGAGAGGCTGCTCACCCTGGCCGGCACCGACGCCGCGTCCGCCCAGGCCCAGGCGCAGCAGGTGCTGGAGTTTGAAACCAGGCTGGCCAAGGCGTCGCTGGGCCGCGAAGCGCTGCGTGACCCGGCCGCACGCTACAACCCGATGGCGCTGGCTGCGGCCGACGCCAGCACCCCCCATTTCGCCTGGACCGCATTCTTCGCGGCGCTGGACGTGCCGGCGCCGGCATCGTTCTCTCTGGCGCAGCCGGCTTATTTCAAGGAATTCGACGCGATGCTGGCCGACGTGCCGCTGGCGCAGTGGCAGACCTGGCTGCGCTTCCGCACCATCGACAGCGCCTCGCCGTTCCTGGGCAGCGCGTTCGAGACCGCCAACTTCGAGTTCTACCGCCAGACCCTGGCCGGCCAGAAGGAACTGCCGGCGCGCTGGAAGCGCGTGCTGGGCGCGCTCAACGGCGGCATGGGCGAAGGCTTCGGCCAGCTTTACGTCGCGCAGGCCTTCCCGCCCGAATCCAAGGCCAAGATGGAGGCGCTGGTCGGCAACCTGATGCTGGCGCTCAAGGGCCGCCTTGAAAACCTCGACTGGATGAGCGCCGAAACCAAGGCCAAGGCCTTGGAGAAGTGGTCCAGCTTCACGCCCAAGATCGGCTACCCGGACAAATGGCGCGACTGGAGCGGCCTGGCCATCGGCAAGGACAGCCACGCGGCCAACGTGCTGGCGGCGAATGCCTTCAACACCCGCTACAACCTCGACAAGATCGGCCAGCCCGTGGACCGCAGCGAGTGGGGCATGAGCCCGCAGACGGTGAACGCCTACTACCGCTCCACCGCCAATGAGATCGTGTTCCCTGCCGCCATCCTGCAGCCGCCGTTCTTTGACGCCAACGCCGACGACGCGCTCAACTACGGCGGCATCGGCGCGGTGATCGGCCACGAAATGCTGCACGGCTTCGACGACCAGGGCAGCAAGTTCGACGCCCAGGGCAACATGGCCAACTGGTGGACCGACGCCGACCGCGAAGCCTTCAACGCCCGCACCGACAAGCTGGCCGCGCAGTACAGCGGCTACGAGGCGCTGCCGGGCCTGTTCGTCAACGGCAGGCTGGGCCTGGGCGAGAACATCGCCGACCTCGGCGGCGTCACCGTGGCCTTCGATGCGCTCAAGACCGCGCAGGGCGAAGGCTTCACCGACCCGAAGGTGGATGGCTACACGCAGGACCAGCGCTTCTTCATGAACTGGGCCACGGTCTGGCGCATCGCCTTCACCGAAGCCCAGCTCAAGCAGCAGATCACGGTCGGCCCGCATTCGCCGGGCATGTTCCGCGCCGTCGGCGCGCCGTCGAACCTGCCGGCCTTCGCCGAGGCGTTCAGCTGCAAGGCCGGCGACAAGATGGTTCGCTCCGGACAGGACCGCGTCGTCATCTGGTAACCCGCCCCAAAAAGGCAAAAAGGGGCAAAAAGGGGTCAGAGAACATATGCGTTTGAAACGCATATGTTCTCTGACCCCTTTTTTGGGGTGGGGTGACCTTCGACCTATGCTTCGGGGAGGGGGAGGGTCCAGAATCGGGCGCCCGCCGCGTCGTCGACGGCATCCCCCTTTCCAACCCATCGAGCCCCTCCGGGCCTGGAGCTGCACGTGACCCTTCATTCCCTGAAACCCCTCGCCCTGGCCTTCGCGGTCACGGTGGCACTCGCCGCCTGCCAGAAGACCGAAGCGCCGGTGGAAACCGCCGCTGCACCGGAAGTGCCCAAGCCGCTGGTCGACCTGTCCACCCTCAAGACCGCCACCATCTCGATGCTGGCCAGCGACCTCGACACCAACATCGCCGCCTGCCAGGACTTCAACGGCTTCGTGAACTCCAAGTGGCTCGCCGCCAACCCGGTGCCGGCCGACCGCAGCACCTGGGGCCCGTTCGTGGTGCTGTCCGAGCGCTCGCTCGAGATCCAGCAGAAGCTCGTTGAGAACCTCGCCGCGCAGGCCAACGCCAGCGGCACCGCCAAGCTTATCGGCGACGTCTGGGCCACCGGCATGGACGAAGCCGCGGTGAACGCCGCCGGCATCACGCCGATCCAGCCGATCCTGGACCAGATCGCCGCGCTGCAGACGCCCGAGGCCATCGCCACCTTCCTGGCGGCCAGCTACGCCAAAGGCCAGGGCTACGTGTTCGGCTTCGGCCCGAGCGCCGATTTCAAGGACTCCAGCGTCAACATCGCCTACGCCAGCCAGGCCGGCCTGGGCCTGCCCGACCGCGACTACTACTTCGATGAAAAACACGTTGGCGTGCGCGAGGCCTACGTGGCCCACATCGCCAACGTGCTCAAGCTGGCGGGCGCCGACGAAGCCACCGCCGCAGCCCAGGCCAAGGACGTGATGGCCTTCGAAACGCGCCTGGCAAAGGTGTCGGCGTCCAGCGAACAGCTTTCCCGCGACGTGTCGCTGTACTACAACCCGGTCAGCGTCGCCGACGCCGACGCGCTGACCCCGAACTTCAAGTGGTCGGCCTTCTTCGCCGCGCAGGGCCTTGACGCCCCGGCGATGTTCTCGCTGGCCCAGCCCGACTTCCACAAGGAAGTGAGCGTGATGCTGGCCGACCTGCCGGCGGCGGACTGGCAGGCCTACCTGCGCTACCAGGCCATCGACTCCATCTCGCCCTTCCTCTCCGACGCCTTCGCGCAGGAGAACTACAGCTTCTACGGCAAGACCCTCAACGGCCAGGCCGAAATGCAGCCGCGCTGGAAGCGCGTGCTCAACACCATCAACGGCCAGATGGGCGAGGCGCTGGGCAAGGAATACGTGGAAGTGGCGTTCTCGCCCGAAGCCAAGGCGCGCATGCAGACCCTGGTGTCCAACCTGAGCGCCGCACTCAAGACCCGCATCGAAGGCCTGGCCTGGATGGGCGACGAAACCAAGGCCAAGGCGCTCGAGAAGTGGGCCGCCTTCACCCCCAAGATCGGCTACCCGGACAAGTGGCGCGACTGGAGCGGCCTGCAGACCAGCCGCGACACCTACGTCGGCAACCTGATGGCCGCCGCGCAGTTCAACCACCAGTTCAACCTGGCCAAGATCGGCCAGCCGGTGGACAAGACCGAGTGGGGCATGAGCCCGCAGACGGTGAACGCCTACTACAACCCGCTGGCCAACGAAATCGTGTTCCCGGCCGCGATCCTGCAGCCGCCGTTCTTCGACCCCAACGCCGACGACGCCGTGAACTACGGCGGCATCGGCGCGGTGATCGGCCACGAGATGATCCACGGCTACGACGACCAGGGCAGCCGCTTCGACGCCAAGGGCAACTTCCAGAACTGGTGGAGCGACAAGGACAAGGCTGGCTTCGGCGAGCTCACGTCCAAGCTGGTGGACCAGTTCAGCGCCTATGAGTCCATCGAGGGCATCATGGTCAACGGCAAGCTGACGCTGGGCGAGAACATCGCCGACCTCGGCGGCCTGGCCGTGGCGCACGACGCCCTGCAGCGCGAGCTGATGAACAAGCGCGTCGGCGAGATCGACGGCTACACCCCGGACCAGCGCTTCTTCATGAACTGGGCCACCGTGTGGCGCGTGAACTTCAAGCCCGAAGCGCTCAAGGTGCGCCTGCAGACCGATTCGCACGCCCCGGCGAACTTCCGCGCCATCGGCGCGCCGTCGAACCTGCCGGCCTTCGCCCAGGCCTTCGGCTGCAAGGAAGGCGACGCCATGGTCCGCTCGGGCGACGCGAAGATCGCCATCTGGTAAGTCGCCAACGGCGCTGTTCAGCCAGGAAAACGGCCCGGCCTTGCCCGGGCCGTTTTCTTTTTTGACGGTTTTATTGGGGCCGGGGTCGCGGCGGCGGTAGAATCGCGGTCCCCATTTCAGGAGTTCGCGATGCCCACCCGCATGCGCAAGCTGTTCACGCCCCTGTTCGCCGGCCTGCTGGTGACCCTGGCCGCCGGCCCCGCGGCCGCCCAGCGCGCCCCGGCCGTGCCCGCCGCCTGCGCCGACTTCTACGGCCACGCCAATGCCGCCTGGCTGCGCCAGAACCCGCTTCCCGCCGGCGCCAATGCCCTCACCCGCTGGGACCAGCTCAACGCCCTGGGCCTTTCCCAGCGCGACCAGGTGCTGGCCGCCACCACCGCACCCGCCGGTGCCACCGTCTCGATCCGCCTGGCCGACCTGTTTGCCAGCGCCCAGGACGAAGCCGCCATCGAAGCCGCCGGCCTCAAGCCGGTGCAGCCGCTGCTGGCCATCATCGACAAGATCAAGCGCAGCAAGGACATCGCCCCGGCGGTCGCCGCCCTGCACGCCGCCGGCATGCCCGTGCTGGTGGACCTGCAGGTGCTGCGCGACAACCAGGGCAACCCCTACGCACAGGTCGGCCCGGGTGGGCTGGGCCTGCCCGATCCGGGCTTCTACGCCAGCACCGACCCGCTCGTTCAGCCGGTGGAAGTGCGCTATGTCGCCGCCCTTGCCGAGTGGCTGCGGCTGTCGGGCACGCCGCAGGCCAAGCTGGTCGAGCAGGCCGGTTGGGTTGCGCGCATGGAGCGCGACCTGGCCAAGGCCACGCTGGCCGGCACGTCGTTCCAGGTGATGCAGATCAAGGACGCGCAGAAGCTGGGAGGCAGCATCAACCTGGGCGCCATCCTCGCCGCGCACGGCCTGAAGGCCACCCAGGTGGCGGTGTCCACGCCGGGCTTCTTCCGCGCGCTCGACACGCTGATCGCCAACACCAAGCCCGACCAGTGGAAGGTCTACCTCAAGGCGCAGGTGCTGCGCGACATGGCGCCGGCGCTGGGCAAGGGCTTCCACGACCCCTGGGCCCAGCTGTATGAAGTGACGCTCGTCGGCCAGCCGGCACCCACGCCGCGTGCCGTCCGCGCGCGCCGCGTGCTCGAAGCGCGCGTACCCGAGATGCTCGACGCGGCCTACACCCAGCGCTTCCTGCCGGTGCCGCGCCAGCAGCGCGCGCAGGCCATCGCCGGGTCGGTGAAGGCCAGCGCCCTCGCCGCCGTGGAGCGCGCCACCTGGCTCAGCCCGGCCGGAAAGGCGTCGGCGCTCCAGCGCCTGCAGGCGATGTCGGTGCGGGTTGGCCGCAGCGTGCCCGAGAACGTGTTCGACGAACTCAAGTTCGCCCGGCAGGACTTCGCCGGCAATACGCTGGCGCTGCGCCGCTGGCTGATGAAGTACGCGCTCGTGCGGGCCGAGCTGGCCTGGCCCGCCGAACAGTGGCAGCCGCTGGTGGCCTACCTCCCGCAGGAAAACCGCCTGCTGGTGACCGCCGCCACGCTGCAGCCGCCGCTGCTCGACGACGCCGGCAGCGCCGCCGACTACGGCGCCTTCGGTGCCCTGGTCGCGCAGCAGCTCAGCCTGGCCATCCAGACCTGGGACGGCGCCGACGCCGCCGCCTGGAGCAAGCGCAGCACGCCGCTGATCGCGCAATACAACGCCTACTCGGCCACCGGCGGCGCCACCAAGGTCAACGGCGCGCGCAGCTTCCCGCAGAACCAGGCCGACCTGGCCGGCCTCGAGCTGGCCTGGGCCGCGATGAATGAAAAGGGCACGCCCAACGCAGAGGCGTCCAAGGCCTTCTTCACCGGCTGGGCCGGCCTCTGGGCCCGCCAGGACAAGGACACCGCGCTGGCCGCCGCGCAGGCCACGGCCAACCACGCGCCCGGCAAGTGGCGCGTCAACGGCCCGCTGTCGAACCTGCCGGCCTTCGGCCAGGCGTTCGCCTG
>JANOJQ010000190.1:0-16277 GCA_031418815.1 Lysobacteraceae bacterium | reverse complement strand
CCCGCATCGACCCCAAGCAGATCGAAACCATGACCGACGCCAGCAGGGACGGCAGCGCGCCCGTCGAAGCGGCCGCCGCCAAGCCCGCCAAGACGGCCGCGGCTGCAGAACCGGCGCCCGCCGCGCCGGCAACGGCGACGCCCGGCACTCTGGCCACCCCGATCGGCATCGAAGACTTCACCAAGCTCGACCTGCGCATCGGCAAGGTGCTCGAGTGCGGCTTCGTGGAGGGCTCGGACAAGCTGCTGCGCTTCCTGCTCGACGCCGGCGAACTGGGCCAGCGGCAGATCTTCTCGGGCATCCGCGCCAGCTACGGCGAACCTGAAAAACTGGTGGGCCGCTCGGTGGTGTTCATCGCCAACCTGGCGCCGCGCAAGATGCGCTTCGGCATCAGCGAGGGCATGATCCTTTCGGCCGGCCATGACGGTGGCTCGCTGGCGCTGCTGGGCGCCGATGATGCCGCGCAAGCCGGCATGCCGGTCCGCTAGGGCGCCCGATGAGCGAAGTCGCGCTGCTGCTGGTCGGTGCGGTCTTCGTCAACAACTTCGTGCTGGTGAAGTTCCTGGGGCTGTGCCCCTTCATGGGCGTGTCGCGCAAGCTCGACGCCGCCTACGGCATGGCCCTGGCCACCGGCTTCGTGCTCACGCTGTCCTCGGCGCTGGCCTGGGTGGTGCATCACTGGATCCTGCTGCCGCTGGGGCTGGAGTACCTGCGCACGCTGGGCTTCATCCTGGTGATTGCCGCCGTGGTGCAGTTCACCGAAATCGTGATGAACCGCCAGAGCCCGCGCCTGTACCGGGTGCTGGGCATCTACCTGCCCTTGATCACCACCAACTGCGCCGTGCTCGGCGTGGCGCTGCTGAACGTGCAGGCGCGGCATTCGCTGATCGAGTCGATCCTTTACGGCTTCGGCGCATCAATCGGCTTCGGCCTGGTGCTGGTGCTGTTCTCGGCCATGCGCGAGCGCCTGGAAACGGCCGACGTGCCGGCCTCGTGGCGCGGCGCGCCGATCGCACTGACCACGGCGGGGCTGATGTCGCTGGCCTTCATGGGCTTCACCGGCATGGTCCCGGCCTGACATGGCCAGCGCGCTGGGCGTCGTGGTGGCACTGGCGGCCGTGCTGGGCGCCCTGCTGGGATGGGCCGCGGTGCGCTTCCGGGTTCAGCGCGACCCGATGGTGGAGCGCATCGACCGCCTGCTGCCGCAGACCCAGTGCGGCCAGTGCAACTACCCGGGCTGCCGGCCGTATGCGCAGGCGATAGCCTCGGGCGAAGCCGACATCAACCAGTGCCCGCCCGGCGGCGAGGCCGGCGTGCACGCCTTGGCCGAACTGCTGGGGCGCGAGCCCAAGCCGCTCAATCCCGACCATGGCGCCGAAAAACCCCCGGTGGTGGCGCTGATCGTCGAGGACGACTGCATCGGCTGCACCAAGTGCATCCTGGCCTGCCCGGTGGATGCGATCGTCGGCGCGGCCAAGCAGATGCACACCGTCATCGCCGACCTGTGCACGGGCTGCGAGCTGTGCCTGCCGCCCTGCCCCGTGGACTGCATCGTGCTGGTGCCGCCGGCGCGACGGCCGGGCGATGTCGCCACGCCGATCCCGGCCTGACGCGCCCGGCGGCCCCGGTCAGAGTCGCTCGACGGTGTAACCCTTGGCCTTGAGCATCGCCACCACGCCGTCGTCGCCGAGCAGGTGCATCGCGCCCACGACCACCAGCGTGTCGTCGCTGCCACCGTCGTCGAGCAGGCCCGCCAGGCGCGGCAGCCAGGCGCGGTTGCGATCGACGTTGATGCGCTGGTACAGCGCGGGGTACTGAGCCTTCATCTCGGCCCCGGTGGCCGCGAACAGCCCGTCAGCGTCTCCGGCGCGCCACAGGGCGTGCAGGGCCTCGATCTCGGACTCGATGTCGGTCATTTCCGCCAGCGTGTCGTCGAGCGCCTGCCGCTGCTGCTTTTCATCCATGCCGTCGAACAGCGCGATCTGTTGGTCGCCGGTTTCCAGCCCCGCCACGGGCTTGCCCGCCTCCAGCGCACGCTGGGCGAAGTACTTGTCCAGGCCCTTCTCCGGGTCGAGGCCCAGGATCTGCATCTCGTTGATGCTGACCAGCAGGCTGACGAACCAGGCCTCGTACGGCTGGAAGTTGGCGATCGGGATGCCGCGCCGGGCGGTGTAGGCCGACAGCGCCTGCCAGGTGGCTTCCGGCACCGACTGCTGCAGGGTCCTGCCGTCGGTGCGCCGGGCGGCCAGCCCCATCTTCCGGGCCAGCCCGGGATCGTTCATTTCCGCCGGCGACAGTTCGAACACCACCTGCTCGGCGTCGTCGAGCGCGGCATGGGTGCTGGCCGCCTGCGGGTAGTCGGTTTCCTTGAGGAAGTGGAACGAACCGAGCAGGTACAGCGAGTTGTCGGCGTCGCTCACTTTCCAAAGCAGCGGCCTGGGCGGCTCGGCCTGCGCGAAGCCGGCGGTGGTGGCGAGCAGCAGCGCGGCGATGGCGGGCTTGAACATTCGGTGCTTGTCCTTGGTGTGCGGTGGTGGATCAGGGGAAGGGGCGCGGCTTCTTCTCGCCGGCGGTGACCAGCAGGTCCAGCCGGTTCTCCGGCGGCGGCATCGGGCAGGTGGAATAAGCGGTGAAGGCGCACGGCGGGTTGTAGGCCTTGTTGAAATCAACCACCGTGGTGCCGTCCTTGCCGGCGGGCGCGGCGTACAGGAAGCGCGAAGCCGCGTAGGTGGAATGCCCGCTGGTGCGGTCGGCGATGATCAGGAAAAGCTGGCCGTCGCCCTCGTCCACGGCTTCAAGTGCATAGGACTTTCCGTCCTTCTCGAAGCTGAGCCGGCCCGGGTTCGCCATCGCTTCGACCATGCCCAGCATGTTGACGATCTCGATGGTCTTGCCGGGCGGGTGCGCTTCGAACCGCGCGGTGACGCGGAACGCCGGGTCGATGTCGAAATAGTCCAGGCCCGGGAACGCGGTGCGCGTGCGCGCCAGCGCGCTGCGCACGCGCAGGCCGTGGCGGTCGCCGCGCTTGATCACCAGGAAGCTGGCGTCGCCCTTGTTGAAGCCGACCACGGTCGCCGGGCCCGGCACGTCCGGCGCCAGCGCGACGGTGCCGGTGGCGGGCAAGCCGTCCACCGTGGCCTCCACGCCCTCCGGGATCGACAGGCTCATCGTGCCGTCCTTGCCCAGGCTGAGCATGCCCAGCTGCGGCGGGCCGATCGCCAGCCGCGTGCCGTTGTCCTGCGCGGACCCGACGTAGGTTCGGCCGGGCGTGATCCAGTGCAGGCCGACCAGCGAAAGCCAGCCGTCCGGCCGGGTGAGGCGCGCCAGCCGTTCGTCGCGCCAGGCGAGGATCTCGCCCTCGTAGGCCAGCCGTTCGGCCTTCTCGGAGCGGGCCGCAGAGACGGAGCGTGCGGCTTCCTCCTCGGCGCCGCCGCAGGCGGCCAGCAGCATCGTGATGGACAGCAGGATCGGCAGGCGCATCATCGTCCCCTCAGGAAAAGTCGGTCGAGCTCGGACTTGCTCAGCTGCACCCAGGTCGGGCGGCCGTGGTTGCACTGGCCGCTGCGCTCGGTGGCCTCCATGTCGCGCAGCAGGGCGTTCATCTCGGCCAGGCCCAGGCGCCGGTTGGCGCGCACGGACGTGTGGCAGGCAAGCGTGGACAGCAGCTCGTTGCGCGCTTCCTCCAGCCGTCGGGTCTGGCCATGTTCGCGCAGGTCGGAAAGCACGCCCAGCACCAGCGCGCGCGGGTCGAGGTCGGCCAGCAGGGTCGGCACGCTGCGCACGCTGAGCGACTGCGGCCCGGCGCGGCGCAGCTCGAAGCCGAAGCCGGCCAGTGTGTCGGCATGCTGCTCGGCCAGGTCGGCCTCGCGCTCGGACACCGCCAGCGACAGCGGCACCAGCAGCGGCTGCGACCGAATTCCCTCGCCGTCGCGCGCGGCCTTCAGGCGCTCGTAGGTGATGCGTTCGTGCGCGGCGTGCATGTCCACCAGCACCAGGCCGTGCTCGTTCTCGGCCAGCACGAAGATGCCGTGCAGCTGCGCCAGCGCGTAGCCCAGCGGCGGGGCCTCGGAGGCATTGGCGGCGGGCATGGGTTCGCCGCCCGGGCCGGATGCCGAAGGCGCGCGATACAGCGCCGCGTACGCCGACATCGCCTCACGCACCGGCAGGCCGAGGCCCGACTGCGCCGGCGGCGCCCAGGCGGCCGCAGGCGACGCCAGTGCGTCCTGGCCCGCAACCATGCCGGCGCGCGTGGCCTTGAGCGCCTCGTGCAGCGTGCGGTAGATGAAGTCATGCACCAGCCGCTGCTCGCGGAAGCGCACCTCGTGCTTGGCCGGATGCACGTTGACGTCCACCTGGCGCGGGTCGCACTCCAGGAACAACACGAAGGCCGGGTGCCGGCCATGGAACAGCACATCCGCGTACGCCTGTCGCACCGCGTGCGCCACCGTGCGGTCGCGCACCGCGCGGCCGTTGACATAAAAATACTGCTGGTCGGCGCTCGACCGCGCGGCGGTCGGCAGCCCCACCCAGCCGCGCAGGCGCAGCCCGGCGCCGGCGTGTTCCACCTGCAGGCACTGGCTGGTGAACTCTTCGCCCAGCGCCTCGGCGACGCGCCGCAGGTGCTCGCCGTCGTCGCGCACCGGCTTGTAGTGCCGCGACAGCCGGCCGTTGTGGCTGATGCGCAGCTCCACGCCGGGGCGCGCCAGCGCCAGCGAACGCAGCCATTCCTCGATGTGGCCCAGCTCAGTGCGTTCGGCGCGCAGGAACTTGCGCCGCGCCGGCACGTTGTAGAACAGGTCGCGCACCTCCACCGTGGTGCCGGTGGGATGCGGCTGCGGCTGCGGCGGCGCGATCCTGCCGCCGTCCACTTCCAGCCGCACGCCGTGGTCCTGGGCCGCCGTGCGCGAGCTCAAAGCGAAGCGGCTGACCGAGGCGATGGACGGCAGCGCTTCGCCGCGGAAGCCCAGCGTGGCCACTTCCTCGAGGTCGTCGAGCGAGGCGATCTTGCTGGTGGCGTGCCGCAAGATGGCCAGCGCCAGTTCGTCGGCGGGTATGCCGCCGCCGTCGTCGCGGATGCGGATCAGGCGGATGCCGCCCTCTTCCAGGTCGATGTCGACGCGAGTGGCGCCGGCGTCCAGCGCGTTCTCCACCAGCTCCTTGACCACCGACGCCGGGCGCTCGACGACCTCGCCCGCAGCGATCTGGTTGACCAGGGTGTCGGGCAGCTGCTGGATCGGCACGGCGTGGGTCCGGGAACAAGGACCCCGATGATACCAGCGGCGGCGGGCCCTACTTGGGCGCGGAGGCCACGGTGGCCGCGACCGGGATGGTCAGCCGCTCACCGATGCGAACGGTGTCGCCCTGCAGCCTGTTGGCGCTGCGGATGGTGCTGACCGCCACGCCGTGGCGCGTGGCGATCAGGCTGAGCGTCTCGCCGCGGCTCACCACGTGCTGGCGGCTGCCGCCGAACTGGCCCTGGCGGGCCGCGTACCAGGTGCCCGGGGGCGCCTGGTCGGAGAAGTAGCTGCGCACGCCGCTGACGATGGCCGCGGCCATGCGCCCGCGGTAGGCCGGGTCGCTGAGCTTGGCTTCTTCGCTTGGGTTGGAGATGAAGCCGGTCTCGACCAGCATCGACGGCACGTCCGGGGAGCGCAGCACGACGAAGTTCGCACGCTCGATCTGCGGCTTGTGCGCCTTGCCGACCTGCTTGAGCGAAGCAAGCACTTCGCCGGCGACATCGTCGGAAACGCGCATCGTGGCGTTCTGGGAAAGATCGAGCAGCACGGCGGCCAGGTTCTTGTCGCGCGCATCAAGCTCGACGCCACCGACCAGGTCGGCGGCGTTTTCCTGGTCGGCCAGCCAGCGCGCGGCCTCGGACGACGCGCCGCGCAGCGACAGCACGTACACCGACGCGCCATTGGCGGCGCGGTTGTGGGCGGCGTCGGCGTGGATGGAGATGAAGAGGTCGGCCTGCGCTTCGCGGGCCCGCATGTAGCGCTGGTCGAGCGGGATGAAGACGTCGCGGTCGCGCACCAGGAACGACTGCATGCCGGGATCGGCGTCGATGCGCGCGGCGAGTTCGCGCGCCATGGCCAGCGTGATGGCCTTTTCATGCTTGCCGCTGGGGCCAATGGCGCCGGGGTCCTTGCCGCCGTGGCCGGCGTCGATGGCGATGATGAGCTTGCGCTGGCCGGTGCCGATGACGTCCTGCACCGTGCGCGCAGGCGCGGGCTGGTTGCCCGCCAGCGCAGCGCCGTCGGTGCGCAGGTCGAGGATCAGGCGCGTGCCGCCGCCGACGCGCTCGACGCGGCTGCGCGGCTTCACTTCGCGACCCAGGTCCAGCACGACGCGCAGGTCGCCGTCGGCCGGCTTGCCGGTGCGCACCGCGGCGACGATGCCATTGGGCGCCGGGGCCTGGTAGCCGGCGGAAAGCGTGGTCCTCGACAGGTCGAGCACCAGCCGGTCGGGATTGCCCAAGGTGAATATCTTGTACTCGGACTCACTGGACAGCTCGAGCACGACGCGCGTACCGCCCTCGCCATCCACCAGCTTCAGGCTTTCCAACTGCGCCGCAAACGCGGCCGGGGCCACGAGGCCCAGCAGCATCGGAACCAGCAACACGAAGGCGGAAAGTCGGCGCATGGGCGGGATTGAACCACCCTGATTGCCGAAAAGCAACAATTTTCCTTTGGAATCCGTAGCCTGCCCGACCTTCCTAAAAGAATGGTCAGAAGACGCCCGGAGAGGCTGTCAGGACGGGAGACGCGCCATCCAGGCCTCGCCCGCCGGCGTGCCCGCCTCCAGTTCCGCCCGGCGGCCTTCGCCGTCCACGGACAGGGCCAGGCGCAGGTCCGGCGGCGGCAGGCCGCCGGCGCCTCGCTCGGGCCACTCGACCAGCCAGAGCGTGGCCTCGGTGGCCAGTTCGTCCAGTCCCAGGAAATCGAGTTCGGCCGCGGCCGCCAGCCGGTAAAGATCGAGGTGCGCGGCCTCGCCCCCCGGAATGGGGTAGCGCTCGACCAGCGCGTAGGTCGGGCTCTTGATCGCGCCCGTGACGCCCAGCGCGCGCAGCCAGGCCCGCGCCAGGGTGGACTTGCCCGCACCCAGGTCGCCGTGCAGGAACACCACCGCCCGCGCCGGCCGCGTGGCGGCCAGCGCTTCGCCCAGAGCGGCCGTGGCGTCGGGATCGGGCAGCACGAACTCGCGCTTCATTCCGGGTTGGCCATGCGCCGCAGGTGTGGGAACAAGTCGGAAGGCAGCAGCCCGCGCTGGCCGCCGATGCGTGCGGCGGCATCGCCGGCCGCCGAGTGCAGCAGGGCGCCCGCGACGGCTGCCTGGAACGGCGGCAGCCCCTGCGCCACCAGGGCCGCGATGACGCCCGACAGCACGTCGCCCATGCCGCCGGTGGCCATGCCCGGATTGCCGGCGCCCACCACGCCGGGGACTTCACCCGGCGCCGCCACGATGGTTCCCGCGCCCTTGAGCACCACGACGCAGCGGTATTTCTGCGCCAGCGCCTCCGCCGAACCGAAGCGGTCGGCCTGGATGTCGGACTTTTCGCAGCCCAGCAGCCGTGCGGCCTCGCCCGGATGCGGCGTAAGGATGGCCTGGGGCAGGACGCGGGGCGCCTCCGCCAGCAGGTTGAGGGCATCGGCATCGAGCACCAGCGGACGGCCGCAGGCCAGGGCCGCGTGGTAGAGCGACCTGCCCCACTCGCCCTGCCCCAGCCCGGGACCGACCGCGAGCACGGTGGCGCGCTCGACCAGCGGCGCCAGCTCCGCGGCGTTTTCCACGGCATGGGTCATCGCCTCGGGCCGCGCCGCCACGAGGGCGGCGACGCCGGAGCTGCGCGTGGCGACGCTGGCCAGGCCGACGCCCGTGCGCAGCGCGCCTTCCGCGCACAGCCGCACCGCGCCGCCCATGCCCGCTTCGCCGCCGATGCACAGCACGTGGCCGTGCTCGCCCTTGTGCGCATTGGGATGCCGCGGCCCGAGCCAGCGCGCCAGGCCCTCGGGCCGGCACAGCCACGCGGCCGGCGTGACGTCGTCGAACGCGCCGATCTTGAGATCCAGCCGGTCGAGCAGGACCTCGCCGTCGAAATCCCGCGCCATGCCGGTATACAGCCCGCGCTTGGCGGCGATGAAGCTGAGCGTCACCGTGGCGCGCACGGCCGCGCCCTGGGCATGGCCGGTGTCGGCGTCCAGGCCCGACGGCACGTCCAGCGCCAGCACCGGCAAGCGGCTGGCGTTGATGCGCTCGATCATGGCCTGCGCGGCTTCCGAGGGCGGGCGCGTGAGGCCGATGCCGTAGATGGCGTCGACCCAGAGGTCGGCGTCGGGCAGCAGGCCGTCGAACGCGGTGACGCTGCCGCCCGCGGCGCGCCAATCGGCCAGCGCCTGGCGCGCGGTGGCGGTGCGTGGACTCCCGCCCGGGGGCGCCACCAGCACCACGCGGCAGCCTGCGGCGCGGGCCAGGCGCGCCAGCACGTAACCGTCGCCGCCGTTGTTGCCGGGCCCGCAGGCCACGCCGACCACCCGCGCCTGCGGCCAGCGCTGGTGCAGCAGCCGCCAGGCCGCGGCGCCCGCGCGGCACATCAGCTCGTACGACGACACGCCGAGCACGCCGACGGCGTGCGCATCCATCGCGCGGACCTGGGCCGACCGGTAAAGCGGCAGCATTTCGCTCATGCCGGTGATTCTATACTTGCCGCGATGCCCGACCATGCCGCCCTCGCCGAACTGATCAGGACCTGGGGCCGGGAGCTGGGCTTCCAGCAGCTGGGCTTCGCCGGGATCGAGCTGGCGCAGGACGAAGCGCACCTGCACGACTGGCTGGCGAAGGGCCAGCACGGCCGCATGGACTACATGGCCCGGCACGGCGACAAGCGCTCGCGCCCCGACGAGCTGGTGCCCGGCACCATCCGCGTGGTGTCGGTGCGCATGGACTACGGCACCGGCGACGACGCCGAGGCCTGGGCCACGCTCGACCGGGGCGAGCACGCGTACGTGGCGCGCTATGCGCTGGGGCGCGACTACCACAAGGTCATGCGCAACCGCCTGCAGGCGCTGGCGGACCGCATCGCCGCGCACGCCGGGCCGTTCGGTTACCGCGCCTTCGTCGATTCGGCGCCGGTGCTCGAACGCGCGCTGGCGCGCAACGCCGGCCTGGGCTGGATCGGCAAGCACAGCTGCCTGATCAACCGCAGCGCCGGCAGCTGGTTCTTCCTGGGCGAGATCTACACCGACCTTCCGCTGCCGGTGGACGTACCCGCCAGCGCCCACTGCGGCACCTGCACCCGCTGCATCGAAGTCTGCCCCACCGGTGCGATCGTCGCACCCTACCGCGTGGATGCGCGCCGCTGCATCAGCTACCTCACCATCGAGCTCAAGGAGTCGATCCCCGAAGAGATGCGGCCGCTGGTCGGCAACCGCATCTTCGGCTGCGACGACTGCCAGCTGGCCTGCCCCTGGAACAAGTTCGCCGTGCGCAGCGCCGAGCCGGACTTCCGCACGCGCAACGACCTCGACCGCGCGACGCTGGCCGAACTGTTCGCCTGGGACGAAGGCGAGTTCCTGCGCCGGACCGAAGGCTCGGCCATCCGTCGCACCGGCCACGAGGGCTGGCTGCGCAACATAGCCGTCGCCCTTGGCAACGCCCCGACGTCGCCGGAAGTGCTGTCGGCGCTGGCATCAAGACGCGAAGATGCCAGCGGCCTGGTGCGCGAACACGTCGCCTGGGCGCTGGCCCGGCACCCCAAGGCCACGCTGGTCGGCTGACGCGGGATCAGCGCCGGGAGTGGATCTGCGCCAGCAGGGCGCGGGTCACCGGGTCGCCGGCCTCGACCGCGGGGTCGGCCACGGCCGGCAGCAGTTCGCCGGCGATCTGCTTGCCCAACTCCACGCCCCACTGGTCGAAGGCGTTGATGCCCCAAAGCACGGACTGCACGTAGACGCTGTGCTCGTACATCGCCAGCAGGGCGCCGAACGAGTGCGGCGTGATCTCGTCAAGCAGGAACAGGGTCGACGGCCGACCGCCGGGATAGGCCTTCTGCGCGTCGGCCGCCGGGGCGCCGTTGGCCAAGGCCTGCGACTGCGCCAGCAGGTTCGCCAGCAGTGCGCGGTGGCTTTCGACATAACCGTGCGCCGGGCGCACCACGCCGATGAAGTCGGCCGGCACGATGTCGGTGCCCTGGTGCAGGGCCTGGAAGAAACTGTGCTGGGCGCTGGTGCCGGCGCCGCCCCAGACCACCGGCACGGTCGGCACCCACACCGGGCTGGCGTCTTGCTGCACCGACTTGCCCAGGCTTTCCATCACCAGCTGCTGCAGGTAGCTGGGCAGCAGCGCCAGCCGCTCGTCGTAGGGCAGCACGGCATGGCTGGCGTGGCCAAGCGCGTCGCGGTTCCAGGCGCCCAGCAGGGCATGCCGGACGGCGAGGTTGGATTCCACCGGCGAAGAAAGCACGTGCGCGTCCATCAGCGCGGCGCCGGCCAGCAGGTCGCCGAAGGCTACCCGGCCGATGGCCAGCTGCAGCGCGAAGCCCACCGCCGACCACAGCGAATAGCGGCCGCCCACCCAGTCCCACATCGGCAGCACGCGCTCGGGGGCGATGCCCTGCGCGGCGGTCCGCTGCAGGTTCGCGCTGACGGCGTACAGGCGCTGGTTGCCGCCCAGCCAGTCGCGCAGGATGGCGCCGTTGAGCAGGGTTTCATGGGTGCCGAAACTCTTGGACACCAGCACCGCCGCGGTGCGCGCCGGATCCAGCGTGCGCAGCAGGTGCTGCGCGGCGCCGCCGTCGACGTTGGCCAGGAAGTGCACGCGCAAGTGGCCGTCGTGGAAATCGCGCAGGGCATCCACCGCCAGGCGCGGCCCGAGGTCGGAACCGCCGATGCCGATGTTCACCACGTCGGTGACGCCGCTGTCGATCACCGCCTGGTGCAGGCGGTCCATCTGCGCGCGTGCGTCCAGCGCCTGCCGATGCGCCGCGCGAGCGATGGTGCCATCGCCCAGGTCGCTGCGCAGGGCCGTGTGCAGCGCGGGGCGGTCCTCGCTGGCGTTGACCTTTTCGCCGTCGAACAGCCGGCGGATCGCCGACGGCACGCCGGCCTGGTGCGCCAGCGCGAACAGTTCACGCAGGGCGGCCGCGTCGATGCGCTGGCGGGCGAAGTTGGCGTAGATCGGGCCAACGCGGAGCGCATGGTCCTGCGCGCGCGCGGGTTCGGCAGCCACGATGTCGAGCAGGCGCTGACCCGCCAGGCGGTCGGCGTGTTCGCGCAGCGATTGCCAATGGGTCGGCGTCAGGCCCACGTCAGTTCCCCGCGGCGCTGGCAGCGGCCGAGGCGCTCACGCCGCGTCGAACTCAAGATTGTCGATCAGCCGCGTGCGCCCCAGCCTGGCCGCGATCAGCGCCACCAGGTCCGGCTCGTTGGGCGACTTGGCGCGCGTGAGGTCGCTGCGGCGGACCTGCGTGTAGTCCACGGTGAAGCCGGCCGCTTCGAGCCGCGACGCCGCTTCGTCTTCGATGCCGGCGATCGGCAGGCCCTGGCGCGCGCAGTCGCGCATGAACTGCAGCGTCTGGTGGATGCGCGTGGCGGTCTGGCGCTGGTCGGCATCCAGGTACTGGTTGCGCGAACTCATGGCCAGGCCGTCGGCCTCGCGCAGGGTCGGCGCCGGGATGATTTCCACCGGGAAGCTCATCTCGCGGGTCATGTAGCGGATCACCTGCAGCTGCTGGTAGTCCTTGCGGCCGAACACCGCCAGGTCGGGCTGCACCATGTTGAACAGGCGCGCCACGACCTGGGCCACGCCGTTGAAGTGGCCCGGCCGGTGCGCGCCGCACAGGATGTCGGTGATCCCGGGCACGTGCATCTGCACGCAGCCCATCGTGCCGAAGGGGTACATCTGCTCCACGGTGGGCAGGAACAGCGCATCGCAGCCGGTTTCGGCCAGGCCTTGGATGTCGCTGTCGGGCGTGCGCGGATAGCGGGCGTAGTCCTCGTTGGGCCCGAACTGGGTCGGGTTGACGAAGATGCTCGAGACCACGCGATCGGCGTGCCGCTGCGCCAGCTTCACCAGTTCGTGGTGGCCCGCGTGCAGGTTGCCCATCGTCGGCACGAAGCCGACGCTGATGCCCTCGCGGCGCCATTGCCGGAGCTGGGCGCGCAGCGCAGCCAGCGTGGTGTGGGTCTGCATGGCGTCAGTATCCGTGTTCGGGGCCGGGGAAAGTACCCGAACGCACGGCGTCGGCATAGGCCTGCAGGGCGCCGAGCACCGAGCCGCCCTGGGCCAGGAAGTCCTTCACGAAACGCGGCCTTCGGTGGCCGCTGTTCATGCCCAGCAGGTCGTGCAGCACCAGGATCTGGCCGTCGCAGGCCGGGCCGGCACCAATGCCGATGGTGGGGATGGCGATGGCCGCGGTGATCTCGGCAGCCAGCGCCGAGGGAACGCATTCGAGCACCAGCAGGTCGGCGCCGGCGTCGGCGATCGCGCGGGCGTCATCGAGCAGTTTCTTCGCCGCCGCGGCGTCGCGGCCCTGGACCTTGTAACCGCCCAGGCGAAGCACCGACTGCGGCGTGAGGCCCAGGTGGCCGCAGACCGGGATTTCGCGCTCCGACAGGAACCGGACGACGTCGAGCTTGTGGCCGGCGCCTTCGAGCTTGACCATCGCCGCACCCGCCTGGAGGCAGCGCGTGGAGGCGTCCAGCGCGCGTTCGGGCGTGGCGTCGGCCTGGAACGGCAGGTCGGCCACCAGGAATACGCGGGACAGGCCGCGGGCGACGCAGGCCACGTGGTAGACGATGTCGTCCACCGTCACCGGCAGCGTGCTGTCATGGCCCTGGCAGACCATGCCAAGCGAATCGCCAACCAGCACGAGGTCGATGCCGGCCTCGTCCACGCTGCGGGCGAAGCCGGCGTCGTAGGCAGTGATCGAGACGATGCGCTGGCCGTCGGCCTTCATCTTGCGCAGCGCCGGCACCGTCAGCCGCGCGCGCGGCGGTGTCTTTGGATCGTTCGCGTACATGGCGGGGGCCCGGGGGTGGAAGGGACTAAGGTATCGCTTCGATGCCCGAAACATCCACCGCGGCCAGCAGTTGCCTCACCTCACCCCGGCCCGGGATGACCAGCGACGGGGCGATTTCCGCCAGCGGCACCAGCACGAAGGCGCGCTCGTGCAGGTGCGGGTGCGGCACGGCCAGGCCGGGTTCGTCGATGACTTCATCGCCGTAGACCAGCAGGTCGAGGTCGAGCGCGCGCGGGCCCCAGCGGTCGGCCGGGTTGCGGACGCGGCCGAAGCGCTGCTCGATCTCCAGCAGAAGCTCGAGCAGCGCGCGGGGCGTGGTGCGGGTGCGCAGCTCCACCACGGCGTTGATGAAGTCAGGCTGGTCGGTGCGGCCCCAGGCGGGCGTGCGGTAGAACGCCGACTGGCGCTGGAGGGTGGTCTGCGGCAGCGCGTCGAGTGCCCACAGCGCCTCGACCAGGGTGGTCGCGACATCACCCTCGTTGCCACCCAGGCCAACGTAGGCGCGCACCGGGGCGTCGGGCCTCATGCCGGCGCACCGCCGGAACCGCCACCCCCGGGCTTGCGGCGCCGGCGGCGAGGGCGTTTGCGCGGCGCGTCGTCGTCGCCCTCGCCCGCCTCCGCCACGCCACCGTCGTGCCGGGGCGACTTCGGGTCCAGGCGTTCGGCCAGCTGCTCGGGGGCCTGCAGCTGCGCCTCGCGCCAGAAGGCGACGTCGTCGGCCACCTCCGGCGTACCGCTGGCGCGCAGCTCGAGGAAATCGAACGCAGCCCGGAAGCGCGGGTGCGCCAGCAGGCGGAACACGCGCTTGCGCACGCGCTGGTTGAAGCGCGGCTGCAGCAGCCAGATTTCCTGCATGGGCTGCGAGAACCGGCGCGGCAGCGCGATCCGCTGCGCCTGGTGCAGGGTGACGCGGTCGGCGGCGCGCTGCTGGGCCACCAGCGGGTCGATGCCGGCCTTCTGCAGCACGGCCAGTTCGCGGCAATAGGCCGGCCACAGCAGCGCGGCGAACAGGAAGGCCGGCGTCACCGGCTTGTCCAGGGCGATGCGTTCGTCGGTGTTGCGCAGCGCCTGCAGCAGCATGGTGCGCAGGGCGCCGCTGCGGTTGGTCTCCAGCGCCACCGCGGTTTCCGGGAACAGCGCCGGCAGCAGGCCGTGGTCCTCGAGGGTGCGGAAGCTGCTTTCTGCGTGCCCGGCCAGGAACATCTTCAGGCATTCGTCGAACAGCCGCGCAGGCGGCGCGGCGGCCAGCAGGTGCGCCAGCTCCGGGATGGGCGCGGCGGCATCGGGGGCGATGGTGAAGCCCAGCTTGGCCGCCAGGCGCGCGGCGCGCAGCATGCGCACCGGGTCCTCCCGGTAGCGTTCGACCGGGTCGCCGATCAGGCGCAGCACGCGGTCCTGGCAATCCTGGTAGCCGCCGACGTAATCGCGCACCGAGAAATCCTCGATGGCGTAATACAGGGCGTTCGCGGTGAAGTCGCGGCGCACCGCGTCGTCCTCGATGGTGCCGTAGACGTTGTCGCGCAGCAGGCGGCCGCCATCCTCGGTCTCGCGGTCGCCGCTGCCGTCGTCGATGTTGGCGCGGAAGGTGGCGACCTCGATGATCTCCCGGCCAAACACCACGTGCGCCAACCGGAAGCGCCGGCCGATGAGCCGGCAGTTGCGGAACAGCGACTTGACCTGTTCGGGCGTGGCGTCGGTGGCGACGTCGAAGTCCTTGGGGTGGCCGCCCACCAGCAGGTCGCGCACGGCGCCGCCGACCAGGTAGCCCTGGAACCCGCCCTCGCGCAGCTTGTAGAGCACGCGCAGCGCATTCGGACTGATGTCCTTGCGGGACACGCCGTGTTCGGCGCGGGGAACGATCAATGGCAAGGTGGGAGTGGTAATACGCAATCCATCCAGGGTTCGGCGTCGCGGGTCACGCAGGTATCGGCGGTCCGTGCCGGCTTCCCGGCATGGGTAAAGCCCGTTATACTAGCGTCCGCTGCACCGCTTCGCCATCCGCGCTCCCTTCGTCTAGTGGCCTAGGACACGGCCCTCTCAAGGCTGGAACAGGGGTTCGAGTCCCCTAGGGAGCGCCAATTTCAAGAAAGCCCGGCCAACGCCGGGCTTTCTTTTTTTCCACGACCGGCGCCTGCCGCGTCTTGCCGGCAGGCTGGGCTTGGCGTCGGCGCGGGGCTAGAATCAGGGCCTCGCCACACCCGCTTCCCGGACACACCATGCCCTTCGTCGTCATCGAAAACTGCATCCGCTGCAAGTACACCGACTGCGTCGAGGTCTGCCCGGTGGATTGCTTCCACGAGGGCCCGAATTTCCTGGTGATCGACCCGCAGGAGTGCATCGACTGCACGCTGTGCGAGCCCGAATGCCCGGCCAAGGCGATCTACCCCGAGGACGACGTGCCGGCGGGACAGGAAGGCTTCATCGCGCTCAACGCCGAACTCTCGGCGATCTGGCCGGTCATCACCACGCGCAAGGACCCGCTGCCCGAGGCCGCCGAGTGGGACGGCAAGCCGGGCAAGCTCGACCAGCTCGAACGCTGACCGCCCCGGGTCCAGCCAAAAAAGGTCTTTCTCCAAAGTCCGGGATGGTCTGGGGAGTCGTTCAGGCCCCGCGATCTGGCGCCGGCCCCACCGCGGAGGCGAGGTGTGCGGGCCTGCCCAGCGTGGAAGTTGGCCAGACCGGGAGATCGATCCGCCCGGCGGCGGGTGTGGGGTCGAGGCAGGCACAGCGGGACGGTGCGCGATGACTGAAGCGTTTCGGTGCGCGGGAGCTGATGTGCGCCGTTGCGGCTGCAGAGGGTATTCCGTGCGGCGCAGGACGTTGCCCGCCCAGACCTGGCAAGCCAGCCCAGAATTGCTTTGGTGGGTAGCCTGAACGCCGGCCTCGGGTCGATTCCGGAAGCGTCGGTGTGCGCGCCTGGAACCCACCCCCGCCGCCGGGCGGATAGGAGCCACGTACTGGCCACCTTCCACGCTGGCCACGCCCACACACCTCGCGTCCGAAGGGACGCGCGCGAGTGAAACGCAGGTAGCCAGCGACGCAACCGGGTTAGCCAAGCCAGGTCAGCAAGAAAAATGGCGCGCCTTGGTCCGGATCGGCACGCGCAAGCACCAGAGCGCGCGGCCTCGGGCCTTCCGTCACGCAAACCGTGCGCCATCCACCGGCGACGCCCCGGAAGCGAGGGTCAAAGCCAGCGAAAAAAATGCATAAAGGAGCAGGCACTGACCCACCCTAGCGGGGGGGCGACGGCGCCCGTCCCGTG
>JANOJQ010000189.1:0-29989 GCA_031418815.1 Lysobacteraceae bacterium | reverse complement strand
GGGCCTGCGGGTTGTCGAGCGCGAACGCACGCACCGGCAAGCCGTGCTTTTTCGCCAGCGCTTCCAGCGACGCCGCGCTGCGGCCCGCCAGCACCGGGCGCAGGCCGCGGCGCACCGCTTCGTCCACCATCATCGCGCCGGTGTAGCCGTTGGCGCCGTAGATCATCCACTCCATGTCAGTTCCCCGGGCCGCGGCCGCGCGCGAACTTCACCAGCTGGTTGAAGTACAGGTTCGGGAACCAGCGCTTGATGCGCCAGCGCATCGGCTCGCGCTGGGTGGGGATGACCAGGAACTCGCCGCGCTCCACCGCCGCGAACACCGCGTCGGCGACGCTGTCGAGCGTATCGGGCGAGGTTTCCATCATCTTGTCGGCGAAGCTTTTCAGCTTGGGGTTGCCCTGCCAGCTCTCGAGCAGGTTGGTGCGGAAGAAGGCCGGGCACAGCACGCTCACCGTGACGCCCTTGCCGTGCATTTCCGCGCGCAGCGCCTCCGACAGCGCCACCACCGAAGCCTTCGCGACGCCGTAACTCATGATACTGGGCGCACCGGCCAGGCCGGCGAAGCTGGCCGTGTTGATCACCTGGCCGCGGCCGGCGGCGATCATGCCGGGCAGGAACAGCCGGCAGCCGCGGACCACGCCCAGCAGGTTGATGTCGAGCACGTTGTGCCATTCGGCCATGGTGGTTTCCACCATGGCGCCGCCGGTGGCGATGCCGGCGTTGTTCACCAGCACGTCCAAGCCGCCCCACTCGCGGGCGACGGTTTCGTGCACCTGCTCCATCGCCTCGTCGCTGGCGACGTTGGCCACCATCGCCAAGTGGCCGCTGCCGGGCAGCGAAGCACGGGTAAGCTCGGCGCGCGCGGCGTCGAGGTCGACGCAGGCCACGCGGTCCCCGGCCCTGGCGTAACGCTGCGCCAGCGCCTGGCCCAGCCCGCTGCCCGCACCCGTGATCAGTACCCGACGCTGTGCCATTGGTTTTCCCCGTGTTCGCCAAGCCCTGGAAAGGCCTGTGCTAGGCTCGGAAGCATACCAATTCAGCGGCCGATTCCCCTTTCACGGAGCCAGAAAGTGCCTGATTCCCTGTTCGACCTCACCGGCAAGACCGCCCTGGTCAGCGGCGCCTCCCGCGGCATCGGCGAGGCCATCGCCCGCCTGCTGGCCGGCTTCGGCGCCCACGTCATCTGCACCAGCCGCAAGATCGAAGGCTGCGAGGCCGTGGCGGCCACCATCCGCGCCGACGGCGGCTCGGCCGAAGCGCACGCCGTGCACGTGGGCGACCCGGCCGCCATCGAAGGCCTGTTCGCCAAACTCGACGCCGCCGGCCGCACCGTGGACGTACTGGTGAACAACGCCGCCGCCAACCCCTACTTCGGCCCGGCCATCGACATGACGCTCGACGCCTACGAGAAGACCGTGGAAGTGAACCTGCGCGGCTATTTCTGGACCACCGTGCAGGCGGCCAAGCGCATGCAGGGTCGCGGCGGCGCCATCGTCAACATCGCCTCGGTGAACGCCCGGCGCGCGGCGCCGGGGCAGCTGGTGTATTCGATGACCAAGGCCGGCATCGTCAACATGACCGAAGGCTTCGCCAAGGAGCTGGCCCCGATGGGCGTGCGCGTGAACGCCGTGCTGCCGGGACTGACCGACACCAAGTTCGCCTCGGCGCTGACCGGCAACCCGAAGATCCTGGAAATGATGCTGCGCATGATCCCGCTGGGCCGGGTGGCGCAGCCCGACGAGATCGCGCCGGCGGTGCTGTTCCTTTGCACGCCCGCGTCGTCGTATCTCACCGGCACCGCGCTGCCCGTGGACGGCGGCTACCTGGCCTGACCGGAGCGCGATGCCATGATCGACCTGCACTACTGGCCCACGCCCAACGGCCACAAGATTTCAATCTTCTGCGAGGAAGCCGGCCTGCCCTACCGCATCGTGCCGGTGGACATCGGCGCCGGCGACCAGTTCAAGCCGGGGTTCCTGGCCATTTCCCCGAACAACCGGATGCCGGCCATCGTCGACCACGCACCGGCGGACGGCAGCGAACCGATCGGCGTGTTCGAATCGGGCGCGATCCTGATTTACCTGGCGGAGAAGACCGGCCAATTCCTGCCCACGGCGCCGCGCTGGCGCAAGCAGGTGCTGGAGTGGCTGTTCTGGCAGGTGGGCGGCTTCGGGCCGATGCTGGGCCAGAACCATCACTTCAGCCGCTATGCGCCGGAAAAGATTCCCTACGCCATCGACCGCTACCAGCGCGAGGCGGCGCGGCTTTACGGCGTGCTGGACCAGCACCTGGCGTCGCGCGAATTCATCGCCGACGCCGGCCTGTCGATCGCCGACATGGCCTGCCAGCCCTGGGCCGCGGCGCACGCCTGGCACCACATCGACCTGGCCGACTACCCGAACGTGCGCCGCTGGCACGATGCCCTCGCCGCACGCCCGGCCTTCGCGCGCGCCTACGCGGTGGAAAAATCGTTCAAACGCCCCGCCGAAATGACCGAAGAAATGCGCCGGCACCTGTTCGGCGCCAAACCCTGAAGCCCCATCCACGCACGGAGCCACCTATGCACCGCACCGCCCTAGTTTTCGCCGCGCTCGCGGCGCTCCTGCCGGCGCTGCCGGCGGCGGCCCAGGATTTCTCGCAGGTCACGGTCGAAAGCACGAAGATCGCCGAGGGCGTTTACGCGCTCAAGGGCGCGGGCGGCAACCTGGGCCTGGTGGTGGGCGACGACCGCGCCTTCCTCGTGGACGACCAGTACGCGCCGTTGGTGCCGAAGATCCGAGCCGCCATCGCCGCGATCACCGACAAGCCGGTCAGCTTCGTCCTCAACACCCACTGGCACGGTGACCACACCGGCGGCAACGAGGCCTTCGCCCAGGCCGGCGCGATCGTGGTGGCGCACGACAACGTGCGGCTGCGCTTGTCGTCCGACCAGTTCGTCGCGGCCTTCGACCGCACCGTGCCGGCCGCGCCCAAGGCCGCCCTGCCGGTGATCACTTTCAACGACCAGGTCACCTTCCACGTTGGCGGCCACACCGTGCAGGCCATCCACATCCCCAGCGCGCACACCGACGGCGACGCCATCGTGCACCTGAAGGAAGTGGACGTGATCCACACCGGCGACCTGGTTTTCTACGGGCTCTACCCGGTGGTGGACTACAGCAACGGCGGCAGCCTCAAGGGCATGGCCGAAGCCACCGCCCGCCTGCTGGCGATGTCCAATGAGAAAACCCGATTCATCCCGGGCCACGGACCGGTGGTGATTGGCCGCCGAGAGATTGCCGAATACCTGGAGATGCTGCGGGTGGTGCACGCGCGCCTGGAAACGCTGATCGGCCAGGGCAAGACGCTTGAGCAGGTGCTGGCGGCCAAGCCCACCGCCGAATACGACGCCAAGTGGGGCCAGGGTTTCCTGCCGGCCGACCGCTGGGTGAGCATCAACTACCAGGGCATGACCCAGCCTCCGGGTGCGGCCCGATGAAGAGCCTGCTGCTGGCCACCATGATGACCCTCGCCACCACCGCCTCCGCCGACAAGCTCACGCTGGAAGCCATCACCGGCGCCACGCCGCTGTCGGGCCCGAGCCTGATGAAGCCGGCGATTTCACCCGACGGCCAACGCGTGACCTTCCTGCAGGGCAAGGCCGACGACCGCTTCCAGCTGGACCTGTGGGAATACAACCTTACGGCCGGAACGCAGCGCCTGCTGGTGGATTCGGCGGTGGTGCTGCCCGGCGACGAAGTGCTGTCGGACGAAGAAAAGGCGCGGCGCGAACGCCAGCGCATCGCCGCCTTCCGCGGCATCGTCGAATACCAGTGGGCGCCCGACGCCAAGGCGCTGCTGTTCCCGCTGGGCGGGCAGCTTTATCTCTACGACCTCAACGCCAGCGGCAACCCGGTGCGCAAGCTCACCACCGGCGAGGGCTTTGCCACCGACCCGAAACTGTCGCCGCGCGGCGGCTTCGTCAGCTTCGTGCGCGAACGCAACCTGTGGGTGATCGACCTGGCCACGGGCCGCGAGCGCGCGCTCACCACCGACGGCAGCGACACCATCGGCAACGGCGTGGCCGAGTTCGTGGCCGACGAGGAAATGGACCGCCACACGGGCTACTGGTGGGCGCCGGACGATTCGGCCATCGCCTTCGCGCGGATCGACGAATCGCCGGTGCCGATCCAGAAGCGCAGCGAGGTCTACCCCGACCGCACCGACGTGATCGAGCAGCGCTACCCCGCCGCGGGCGACCCGAACGTGCTGGTCAGCCTGCACGTGGCGGCGCTGGGCGTGGGCAAGCCCACCCTCACGAACGTCGACCTGGGCCCGGATCGCGACATCTACCTGGCGCGCGTGGACTGGCGCGGGCCCGACCGCCTGACCTTCCAGCGCCAGTCGCGCGACCAGCGCACGCTGGCGCTGGTGGAGGCCACGCTGGCCACCGGCGCGCAGCGCGTGCTGCTCACCGAAACCAGCAAGACCTGGGTGCCGCTGCACAACGCGCTGCGCTTCCTGGCCGACGGCCGCTTCGTGTGGAGCAGCGAGCGCAGCGGCTTCGAGCATCTGTACCTGCACGACGCCGACGGCAAGCCGCTGCGCGCGCTGACCTCGGGCGAGTGGGTGGTGGATTCGCTGCTGGCCGTGGACGAAGCGGCGGGCCTGGTTTATTTCGACGGCACGCGCGATTCCCCGCGCGAGCGCCACGTGTATTCGGCGCCGCTGGCCGGCGGCGCCATCACCCGCCTGACGCGCGAACCGGGCACGCACCTGGCCAGCTTCAGCCGCAACGCCTCGGTGTTCGTGGACCTGTGGTCGAACACCGCCACCCCGCCGCAGACCGAACTGTTCCGCGCCGACGGCAGCAAGCTGGCCACGCTGGTGGCCAACGACCTCGCCGACCCCGCTCACCCGTACGCGAAGTACCGCGCCGCGCACCGCCCGGTGGAATTCGGCGAGATGCCGGCCGCCAGCGGCGAAGCCCTGCACTACAGCCTGGTCAAGCCACCCGGCTTCGACCCGGCGAAGAAATACCCGGTGGTCGTGTTCGTCTACGGCGGCCCCGCCGCGCAGACGGTGCTCAACGCCTGGCCCGGCCGCGCCGACGCGCTGTTCAACCAGGTGCTGGCGCAGGAAGGCTACGTGGTGTTCTCGATCGACAACCGCGGCACGCCGCGTCGCGGCGCGAAATTCGGCGGCGCGCTGTACGGCCGCCAGGGCGGCGTGGAAGTGCAGGACCAGGTGGCGGGCGTGGAGTTCCTCAAGCGCCAGCCCTGGGTGGACGGCGCGCGCGTGGGCGTGCACGGCTGGTCCAACGGCGGCTACATGACCCTGATGCTACTGGGCCAGGCCAGCGACACCTACGCCTGCGGCATTGCCGGCGCGCCCGTCACCGACTGGGCGCTGTACGACACGCACTACACCGAGCGCTACATGGACCACCCGGCGCGCAACCCCGGGGGCTACGCGGCGTCGTCGGTGTTCAGCCACCTCGACGGCCTGCGCTCGAAGCTGCTGCTGGTGCACGGCATGGCCGACGACAACGTGCTGTTCTCGAATTCCACCAAGCTGATGTCCGAGCTGCAGAAGCGCGGCACGCCGTTCGAGCTCATGACCTACCCCGGCGCCAAGCACGGCCTCTCCGGCGCCGACGCGCTGCACCGCTACCGCACCGGCCTGGGCTTCCTCAGCCGCTGCCTCGAGTAGAGGTCGGTCGCGGCGGGAGGCTATTCAAGGGCTTTTTGGCCACGGATTCACGCGGATGAACGCGGATGAAAGCCGGAAGACTTGGTTGGCTTCAGGCCAACCTTCGCCCTTCGCACTTATCCGCGTTCATCCGCGTGAATCCGTGGCCAATATCCAATGCGGGTCATTGGGTCAGCTGCACGAGCGCGGGGGCGTGGTCGCTGGGGCGCTCCCATTCCCGCGGCTCGCGGTCGATGCTGGCGCCCACGCAGGACGCCTTCAGCGCCTCGCTCACCAGGCACAGGTCGATGCGCAGGCCCAGGTTGCGGCGGAAGCCGGCGGCGCGGTAGTCCCACCAGCTGAAGTGGCCGCCCTCGTCGTTGTGCAGGCGGAAGCTGTCGTGCAGGCCCAGCGCCATCAGCCGCGCCAGCGCCGCGCGCTCGGCGGTGGAGGTGAGGATGCTGGTGTCGTTCCACACCACCGGGTCGTGCACGTCGCGGTCGTCGGGCGCGATGTTGAAGTCGCCCACCACCACCAGGCGCGGATGCGCGGCGATTTCCTGCGCCAGCCAGCCGTGCACGGCGTCGAGCCAGCGCAGCTTGTAGTCGTACTTGTCGGTGCCCACGGCCTGGCCGTTCACCACGTACAGGTTGACGATGCGCAGGTCGCCCACCGTCGCGGCGATGACGCGCTGCTGTTCGTCGGCGAAGCCCGGGATGCCCACCTGCACGTCGGTGGCGGGCTCGCGCGAGACGATGGCTACGCCGTTGTAGGTCTTCTGGCCGGCGAACACGCTGCGGTAGCCCAGCTCGGCCAGCGCGGAGTCGGGGAAGCGGGCGTCCTCGAGCTTGGTTTCCTGCAGGCAGACCACGTCGGGCTGGCGCAGCCTGAGCCACGCCTCCAGGTGCGGCAGGCGCACGTTGAGCGAGTTGACGTTCCAACTGGCGATGGTTTTGGTTTCCATTCGCGGATGCTAACGGTTCCGGCGCGCCCTGCCACCCCTTGACCCGGATCAAGCCGGAAAGCGCGGCCAGGGCTAGACTCCCGCTACCCCGGCGGTGGGCGCAAGCCAGCGACCGGTCCTTTTCCCGGAGCCCCCATGGACACCACGACCCGTTATTCCGCCGGCCAGCGCCGCATGCACTGGCTGGTGTTCATCCTCGTGGCGTTGGCCTACGCGGCGATCGAGTTCCGTGGCGAGTTCGAGCGCGGCACCCTGGCTCGCACGCTGATGGTGCAGTCGCACTTCTGGATCGGCATCACGGTGCTGCTGCTGGTGGGGCCGCGGCTGTGGCTGCGCATCAAGCGCGGGGTGCCGGCGATCACCCCGGTCCTGCCGCGCTGGCAGTCGGCCTTCGGCGGCGCCATGCACTGGCTGCTGTACGCCTTCCTGCTGGTGCAGCCGGTGCTGGGCCTGATGACCGCCTGGACCGACGGCAAGGACATCATGCTGCCCTTCGTCGGCGTGGCCCTGCCGGCCCTGATGGCGCCCAACGCCGACCTCGCGCACCAGCTCGAGGACCTGCACAAGACGATTGGTTCGGCCTTCTACTGGATCATCGGCTTCCACATCCTGGCCGGGCTGTACCACCACTTCGTGCGCAAGGACGACACCCTGCGCCGCATGGGCTGAGCCTTCACCTGGACGCCAGGCGCTTCGCCCCGGCATCCTCGGTGTCCCAAGTACCGCACCGCCGAGGAAACCACGCCATGACCGACCGGGTCGACCTGCGCAGCGACACCGTCACCCGCCCCACCGCCGCCATGCGCGAAGCGGGCCTGCGCGCCGAGGTGGGCGACGACGTGTTCGGCGACGACCCCAGCGTCAACGCGCTGCAGGACCGCCTGGCCGCCGACCTGGGCTTCGAGGCCGGGCTGTTCCTGCCCAGCGGCACGCAGTCCAACCTCACCGCGCTGATGGCGCACTGCGAGCGCGGCGACGAATACCTGGTGGGCATGGACGCGCACACCTACAAGTACGAAGGCGGCGGCGCGGCGGTGCTGGGCTCGATTCAGCCCCAGCCCATCGTGCAGGCGGAAGACGGCACGCTGCCGCTGGACAAGCTGGCCAGCGCCGTAAAACCGCTGGGCGACGCGCACTACGCGCGCACCCGCCTGCTGGCGCTGGAAAACACCTGGCACGGGCGTGCGCTGCCGCTGACCTACCTCGCGGCGGCCGCGGAGTTCGCGCGCTCGCGCGGGCTCGCGTATCACCTCGACGGCGCGCGGCTGTTCAACGCCGCGGTGGCCTGCGGCGTGCCGGCGCGCGAGATCACGCGGCATTTCGACAGCGTGTCGGTGTGCCTGTCCAAGGGCTTGGGCGCCCCTGCGGGCTCGGTGCTGGTGGGCAGCCACGACGTGGTGGCCAAGGCGCGCCGCTGGCGCAAGGTGCTGGGCGGCGGTTGGCGCCAGGCGGGGCTGCTGGCGGCGATGGCCACGCACGCGCTTGACCACCACGTGGCGCGCCTGGCCGACGACCACCGGCGCGCGCGCGCACTGGCCGATGCGCTGGGCACGCTGCCGGGCGTGTCGGTGGAAACGCCGCACACCAACCTGATCTTCATTACCGTGCCGCCGGACGCCGGCAAGCCGCTGGCCGCCTTCCTGCTGGCGCGCGGCGTGAGCATCGCCGGCAGCGGGCCGCGCATCCGCCTGGTCACGCACCTGGACATCGACGACGCCGGCCTGGCGCGCACCATCACCGCCTTCCACGACTTCTTCGCCACACCCTGACGAACAAATGGGGTCAGAGAGTATATTTGTTTGAAACAAATATATTCTCTGACCCCATTTGTTCACCTTTGTTCGCCCCTCCGTTTCTTCGTCAGGTGCCGGGGCGCTGTGCGGCCTTGGGTTCGGCCACTTCCTGGCCGGGCATCGCGCGGCCCGACATCTCCTGGCCCGCATCCGCCGGCAGCCGGAACATCACCCAGGCCGACGCCGCCGACACCAGGCCCACCAGCAGGAAGGCCCAGCCGAAGTTGCCCGCATCGGTGTACGGCGTGCCGGTCAGATCACCCGCGATCTGCAGCCCGTAGCCACCGATCGCCACGCCCAGCGCCAGCGAGAACTGCTGCGCCATGCCCGACAGGCTGCTGGCCTGGCCCATCTTCGGCGGCTCCACTTCGGCATAGCTGATGGCGTTGAGGCTGGTGAACTGCAGCGAGCGGAAGCAGCCCGACACCACCAGCACCGCCATGATCAGCAGGTGCGGCGTCTGCGCGGTGAACAGCCCGAAGCCCGCCAGCATCGCCGAGGCCAGCAGCGCGTTCACCCACAGCACGCGCCGGAAGCCGAAGCGCCTGAGCACGCGCGAGGCCATCGTCTTCATGAACATCGCGCCCATCGCCGACGCGAAGGTGATCAGGCCCGACTGCAGCGCGGTCAGGCCGAAGCCCAGCTGCAGCATCAGCGGCAGCAGGAAGGGCGTGGCGCCGATGCCGATGCGGAACAGCGCCCCGCCGAGCACGCCGGCGCGGAAGGTGTGGTGGCGGAACAGGTTGAGATCAATCAGAGGATGCGGGTGCACGCGTGCATGCCACACGTAGCCCGCCATCGCGGCCAGGCCCAGCACCAGGCACGAGGCCGCCAGCGAGGTGGACACCAGGTGCCGCCCCAGCGTGGAGAACCCGAACAGCGCCAGCGCCAGGCCCAGGCCCGACAGCGCGAAGCCGCGCCAGTCCAGCGGCGGCACGACTTCGCGCAGGTCGGGGATGTACTTGCGTGCGAGCACGATGCCCAGCAGGCCCATCGGGATATTGATCAGGAAGATCCAGCGCCAGTCGCCATAGGTCGAAATCAGGCCGCCCAGCGGCGGGCCGATCATCGGCGCCACCAGCGCGGGGATGGTCAGCCAACTCAGCGCCTGCACCAGTTCGCTCTTGGGCACCGTGCGCAGCAGCACCAGCCGGCCCACCGGCACCATCAGCGCGCCGCCCATGCCCTGCAGGAAGCGCGCCGCCACCATCTGTTCGAGCGAGCTGCTGGCCGCGCAGGCCAGCGAGCCCAGCAGGAACACGCCGATGGCCGCCATGAAGGTCGGCCGCGCGCCAAAGCGATCGGCCACCCAGCCGCTGACCGGGATGAACACCGCCAGCGACAGCAGATAGGCCGTGAGCGCCAGCTTGAGCGCGATCGGCTCGGTGCCGAGGTCGGCCGCGATCGCCGGCAGCGACGTGGCGATCGCCGTGGAGTCCATGTTCTCGATGAACAACGCGCACGCGACGATCAGCGAAAGCCGGCGGCCGGGATTCATTTCTTGGAGCTATTGGCCACGGATTTACCCGGATGAACGCGGATAAGAGCAAAGAGCTTGGAGTGGCTCGAGGCCAACTTTCGCCCTGCGCCTTTATCCGCGTTCATCCGCGTAAATCCGTGGCCAAATATCAAGCCGCCAACCCGTACGAACGCAGCAACGCATCGGGCTCGGGCTCGCGGCCGCGAAAGGCGATGAAGCTTTCCAGGGCCGGGCGTGAGCCGCCGACGGCCAGGATCTCGCGACGGTAGCGGGCGCCGGTGGCGGCGTCGAAAACGCCGGCTTCCTCGAAGGCCGCGAACGCGTCGGCGCTCAGTACTTCGGCCCAGAGATAACTGTAGTAGCCGGCCGCGTAGCCGCCCGAGAAGATGTGGGTGAAGGCATGCGGCCCGCGGTGCCAGGACGGCGGCGTGAGCACGGCCACGTCCTTGCGCACTTCCTTGATGACTTCGAGCACGCGCGCGCCTTCGGCCGGGTCGTATTCCAGGTGCAGGCGGAAGTCGAACAGCGCGAACTCCAGCTGCCGCACCAGGAACAGGCCGGCGTGGAAATGCCGGGCCTGCAGCATCTTCGCGTACAGCGCGTCGGGCAGGCGTTCGCCGGTTTCATGGTGGCGCGCGAACAGGTCCAGGGCCTCGCGCTGCCAGGCGAAGTTCTCCATGAACTGGCTGGGCAGTTCCACCGCGTCCCACTCCACGCCGCTGATGCCGCCGATGCTGGGCCAGTCCACTTCGGTGAGCAGGTGGTGGATGCCGTGGCCGAATTCGTGGAAGAGCGTGATCACGTCGTCGTGGGTGAGCAGCGCGGGCTTGCCCTCGCCGGGCGGCGCAAAATTGCAGGTCAGGTAAGCCACCGGCTTGAACAGCGAATCGCCGTCGTTCATGCGCGAGCGGCACACGTCCATCCACGCGCCGCCGCGCTTGCCCGAGCGTGCGTAGTGGTCCAGGTACACGCCGGCGCGCACGCTGCCGTCCTGGTCCACCACGTCGAAGAAGTGCACGTCGGGGTGCCAGGTGTCCACGCCGTGGCGCTCCACCAGCTTCACGCCGAACACGCGCTCGGCCACGGTGAAGAGGCCCTGCATCACCGCCGGCAGCGGGAAGTAGGGCTTGAGGTCCTCTTCGCTGAAGTCGAAGCGCTGCTCGCGCAGCTTCTCCGACGCGTAGGCCACGTCCCAGGGCTGCAGGTCGGCGATGCCCAGCTCGGCGGCGGCGAACACCTTCAGCTCGTCCAGCTCACGGCGCGCGACGGGCTTGGCCTTGGCCGCCAGTTCGCGCAGGAAGCGCAGCACGCGCTCGGGCGTGCCGGCCATCTTGTCGGCCAGCGACAGGTGCGCGTTGGACTCGAAGCCCAGCAGGTTGGCCGATTCGTGGCGCAGCGCCAGGATGGTTTCGATGCGCGCGCTGTTGTCGTGCGTGCCGGCCTGCGGGCCCTGGTCGGAGGCGCGGGTGTTGTAGGCGGTGTAGAGCTGTTCGCGCAGCGCGCGGTTGTCGGCGAAGGTCAGGATGGCCTGCACCACCGGGCCCTTGAGCGTGGCCAGGTGGCCTTCGAGCTTCTTTTCCTGCGCCATGGTGCGCAGCATCGCCCGCGCCGACTCGGGCAGGCCGGCCAGTTCGTCGTCGGCCACCAGGCGGGTCCAGGCGTCGGTGGCGTCGAGCACCGCTTCTTCGAACTCGGTTTCGACCTTGCTGAGCTGGTTCTGGATGTCCTTGAAGCGCGAGCGCGCCGGCTCTTCCAGAGCCACGCCCGAGAGGCGGAAGCCGCGCAGGCTGTCTTCCACCACCGTGCGGCGGGCCAGGTCCATGGCGTCGAAGCCAGGGGCCTCGCGCACGACCTTCACCGCTTCGTACAGGGCGCGGTTCTGGCCCAGTTCGGTGCCGTGCTCGGTGAGTTTTTCCAGGGCTTCGGAATAGGCCTCGCGCAGCTCGGGCGAATCCTTCACGCCGTGCAGGTGCGACACCGGCGCGAAGGTGCGGCCCAGGCGTTCCTCCCAGCGCTCCAGCGGCGCCAGCAGCGTGGCGAAATCACGCGCGGACGGGTCGGCCGTGAGGCGATCGACTTCGGCGCGGAAGCCCGCCAGCACGTCGTCGATGGCGGGGTTCACGTGCGCGGGCGTGATGGCGGAGAAGGCGGGCAGTTCGCCGGCGGCGAGCAGGGGGTTATCAGTAGTCATGTCAGTCCAGGTGGCGCTCCGCGGCGCGGGATTCAACCGCGGGAGGGGTCAGCGCGTGAAGAATTTCACCACGAAGTCAGCCAGCTTGCCGAACGGCGGGTCCAGCACGAACATGCTGTTCAAGCGCGACTGGTACATCACCGGCATCCGCTTGCTGAAGGCCAGGAAGCCATCGTGCCCGTGGTACTGGCCCATGCCGCTGGGGCCGACGCCGCCCACCGGCAGCTCGTGCTGACCGAACTGGATCAGGCAGTCGTTCACGCAGACGCCGCCGGCCACCACGGTGTCGAGCGTGCGCCGGAGGCGGCCGCGGTCGCGGTCGAAGGGGTAGAAGGCCAGCGGGCGGTCGCGCCCGTTGATGTAGGCCATGGCCTCGTCGTGGCTGTCGTAGCTTTTCACCGGCAGCAGCGGGCCGAAGATTTCGCCCTGCATCACCAGCGCTTCCTCGGGCGGGTCCAGCAGCACCGTGGGCGGGATCACTTCCACGCCCGGGGGCGGGGTCTCGCTGTCGGGGCGGTACTGCATGACGGTGACGCCCCGATCGCGGGCGTCGTCTATCCATTCCCGCAGGCGGGTGGCCTGGCGGTGGTTCACCACCGCGGTGTAGTCGGGGTTGGCAGCCAGCGACGGGTAGCGCTTGCGCACGCTGGCCAGGTAGGCGCGCACGAATTCGTCGCGCTGGGCCCGCGGCACCAGCACGTAGTCGGGCGCCACGCAGGTCTGGCCGGCGTTGAAGCACTTGCCGGCGGCGATGCGGTCGGCGGCGTGTTCAATGGGATAGCCGGGCGCAATCAGCGCCGGCGACTTGCCGCCCAGCTCCAGCGTGAGCGGCGTGAGGTTGGGCGCGGCGGCCGCCATCACCGCGCGGCCCACCGCGGTGGAGCCGGTGAACACCAGGTGGTCGAAGGGCAGCGCGGTGAAGGCCGCACCCACCGCGGCGTCGCCCTGCACCACCGACACGCGCTCGGGCGGGAACACTTCGCCGATGATCCGGGCCAGCAGCTGCGAGGTGCGCGGGGTGTGCTCGGACGGCTTGATCAGCACGTGGTTGCCGGCGGCGATGGCGTCGGCCAGCGGGATCAGGGCCAGCTGGATGGGGTAGTTCCAGGGCGCCACGATGCCGATCACGCCCAGCGGCAGCGGGCGGATCTCGCCGCGGGCCGGCAGGAAGGCCAGGTTGATGCCGCGCCGCTGGGGGCGCATCCAGCCCCGCAGCTTGCGGCGCAGGTACTTGATCTCGTCCAGCGAGGTCATCACGTCGGCGGCCAGGGTCTCGTGGCGGGAGCGTCGGCCGAAGTCGGCCGAGACAGTCTTGGCCAGTTCGTCCCGGTGCTTGCGCACGGCTTCGGCCAGGCGGTCCAGGTCGGCCATGCGCTGGGCATAGGTCGGTACCTGGCGGCGGTGGGCGGCCCGGACCTGGTCCAGGAGAGGGCGGAGGTCGACGGGGTCGTGCGCGGGAGTGTCCATTTCCCCAGTGTAAGCCCAGCCCGCCCGGCGGGCGCGAAGGCGTGGTTAAAATGGATTCCATGAATATCCGACCCTTCCGGGGCATCGTCCCCACCCTCGGCGCCCGCGCCTACGTCGACCCCGCCGCCTGCGTCATCGGCGACGTGCACCTGGGCGAGGACAGCTCCATCTGGCCCGGCTGCGTGGTGCGCGGCGACGTCAACCACATCCGCATCGGCGCCCGCACCAACATCCAGGACGGCACCATCGTGCACGTCACCCACGACGGCCCCTACACCCAGCCCGATGGCTGGCCCACCCTGATCGGCGACGACGTCACCATCGGCCACGGCGCCATCATCCACGCCTGCACCATCGGCGACGCCTGCCTGATCGGCATGGGCGCCACGGTGCTGGACGGCGCGGTGATCCAGCAAAACGGCTTCGTCGGCGCCGGCGCCGTGGTGCCGCCCGGCAAGACGGTGATGACCGGCGAGCTGTGGCTGGGCAATCCGGCCAAGCCGGTGCGGCGGCTGTCGGACAAGGAAATCGAGCAGCTGTATTACAGCGCCAAGCACTACGTCCGGCTGAAGGACGAGTACCTCAAGGGCTAGGCCAGGAACGGGGTCAGGTTCACTTATCCCCGAGGAGATCCGAAATGAATGCACGTCCGCTCGGCCGCATGGCGCTGCTGATGGCCTTGCTGCTCACCGCAGGCGCGGCCTTCGCCGAAACGTCCAACAAGTGGCGCCTCCAGTTCAGCGGCGCGGCCGAGTCGCCCGGCGAAATCGTCCTGGCCGTGCGCGAGCCCGGAGGCGACAGCTTCGAGGTGGTGGTGGCGATCGAAGGCAACGACGGCGAGAACCGGGTGTCCAGCAAGACCCGGCGCGCGCTGGCCAAGGCCCTGCCCTTCGGCTGGCGGGTCGAGCGCGATGACGGCGAGGACGTGCTGGTGAAGCGCCGCTGGTTCCATCCGCGCTTTGAAATAGTGCAGCTACGCAGCACCGTGAAAGGCGTGCGCATCAACTTCGACCGCGAGTGACTCGCCGCAGGAACGGGGTCAGGTTCACTTCCTGCAGAAAGTGAACCTGACCCCGTTTTGCGCGTTTTGCGGTTTTTTAGCTGCGGGTGAAGGCAGAGCGGGGTTGCCAGTGGCGGCCGCGGTAGTCGGTGGTGAGCACGGGGCCGGCGTTCACCCAGTAGGTTTCGCGGTTGAACATGGCTTCCGGCTGGTACTCGGGGTGCCTTGATGCCAGCGGCAGGGCCTGCGCCGGCCGCTTGTTGGTGGCTTCCAGCAGGTAGGTTTGTTGGCCGTCGTGCAGCACCACCCAGGCGTGGCCTTCGCCCTTCAGGCGGCCGATCACCACGCGCGCGTCGTGGCCGAGGCCGATCAGCCAGTCGGCCAGGGCGATGGCGTGGTCTTCGCAGTCGCCGGTGGGGTAGTAGAAGGCTTCGCGCGAGGTCTGCCAGATTTCGCCGCGGCCGGGGAACTGGTCGTGGTCGAATTCATACGCCTTCGACTGCGCCAGCGCCACCAGCGGCACCCAGGGCTCGACGTCCGGGAACGGCACGTAGCCCACCAGGAAGGCGTTGGCGAAGTGGTGGCGCTGGTCAAAGCCCGGCGCCACCGTGGTGACCACCTCTCGTTCGAACAGCCATGCGAACGCCGACCACACCGGCTGCTTCTGGTTGCCCGCGCCCAGCGCGTCGGCGACCTGCCCTTCATGGATCAGCAGGCCGTTGGCCAATGTGATCCGGCGCGATTCGGGCGGCGCCGCGAAATCTGCCCCTGGCGCATCCGGCGCCACGCGATCGAGCGGCAGCGGCTCGCCCGCGCGGTCCACCACCGCCGCCGGCCGATCCAGCCCGCGCAGCGAGATGAACACGAACGCCAGCAGCAGCATCCAGGCCAGCGGCGCATTGCCGCTGCGCTTGTTCACCCGCGCAGCCCGAACACCGTCACCAGCGCCACGAACAGCAGGATGGTGGACGCGAAGATGGCCACGGCCAGGTTGCCCTTCTGCAGCTCCTGTTCGATGTCGATGTGCTTGAGCAGCTTGCGGTCGATGAACTGCAGCCCCAGCACCGCCACCACCAGCGCGACCAGCGTCTGCACGATGTTGACGCCGAGGTTGAAGAAGGTGGCGATCAGGAAGTCGGTGGTCATGCGGGGCTCCGGGGACCGGGCTCGGCCGGCGAAGACGTATCTTGTTCCAGCCGGGACAGGTAGGACAACGCATCCCCGCGCCGCAGGCCGCACATGGTGTCGCTGGGCCGCAGCGAGGCACACACCGCCGGCCGCTCGGGCTGGCCGAAGATCCGGCAGCCGTAGTTTTCGTCCAGCTGCACGCAGGGCACGCCCGCGGGTTTCCCGAACGGCATGCCCGGGATCGGCGAGCTGATGGAAGGCGCGATGCAGCACGCGCCGCAGCCGGCGCGGCAGTCCATCAGTCGGCGGTGTGCAGGGCGTCGGCGCGGGCCGACAGCTGCGCGTACACCGCGTCGGTGTCGGGGCGCTTGCCGTGCCAGATCGCGAAGCTTTCCGCGGCCTGTTCCACCAGCATGCCCAGTCCGTCGATGCGGTGCGTGCAGCCGGCGGCACTGGCCCAGGCCAGGAAGGAAATGGCGGCCTCGCCGTAGCTCAGGTCCACCGCCAGCGAACGCGGCGCGGCCAGCGAGAACGGCAGCGACAGGCCTTCGCCGCCGCGGCCGGCCGAGGTGGCGTTGATGATCAGCTCGAACTCACCCATCGACGCCAGGTCGGCCAGGTAGCGCGTGTGCACGCGCCCGGGCTCGCCCAGCGCGTCGGACAGCGCGTCGGCCTTTTCCGAACTGCGGTTGACGATCCACAGCGAGCCCACGCCCGCGTCCAGCAACGCCGGCGCCACGCCGCGCGCCGCGCCGCCCGCGCCCAGCAGCAGCACGCGGCGGCCGCGCAGGTCCAGGCGGTGGCGCTCGGCCAGGTCGCGCACCAGGCCGACGCCGTCGGTGTTGTCGCCGTGCCACGAGGCGCCGGCGCGGGTGAGAGTGTTCACCGCGCCCGCGCGCCGCGCGCGGTCGCTGAGCTGGCTGCACAGCGCGACGGCGCGCTCCTTGTGCGGCAGCGTGATGTTGGCGCCCAGCCCGCCGATCGCGCCGAAGGTATGGATGGCGGCGGCGAAGTCCTCGGGCGCCGTGTCACGGGCCGCGTACTCCATGTCCACGCCCTCTTGCCGCGCGAACGCGGCGTGGATGCGCGGCGACAGCGAATGCGCCACCGGATGTCCGAACACGGCGTACTTGGCGGTCATGTCAGTCTTCCTTCAGCCAGCGCGCCGCGTCGAGCGCGAAGTAGGTGAGCACGCCGTCGGCGCCGGCGCGCTTGATCGAAGTGAGCGCTTCCAGCGCACAGGCACGTTCGTCCAGCCAGCCGTTGATCGCGGCCGCCTTGAGCATCGCGTACTCGCCGCTCACCTGGTAGACGAAGGTCGGCGCGCCGTAGTGGTCCTTCACGCGGCGGACGATGTCCAGGTAGGGCAGGCCCGGCTTGATCATCACCATGTCGGCGCCTTCGTCCAGGTCCAGGCCGACTTCGCGCAGGGCTTCGTCGGAGTTGGCCGGGTCCATCTGGTAGGTGTACTTGTTGCCGGTGCCCAGCGCGCCGGCGCTGCCCACGGCGTCGCGGAACGGACCGTAGAAGGCGGACGCGTACTTCGCGCTGTAGGCCAGGATGCGGGTGTTGGTATGGCCCGATTCTTCCAGCGCTTCGCGGATGGCGCCGATGCGGCCGTCCATCATGTCGCTGGGCGCCACCACGTCGGCGCCGGCGTCGGCGTGCGACAGGGCCTGCCGCACCAGCGCGTCCACCGTTTCGTCGTTCACCACGTAGCCGCCGTCGTCCACCAGGCCGTCCTGGCCGTGGGTGGTGTACGGGTCCAGGGCCACGTCGGTGATCACGCCCAGCTCGGGGAAGCGCTGCTTGAGCGCGCGGATGGCGCGCTGGGCCAGGCCGTTCTCGTCCCAGGCCGCGGCCGCGTCGAGCGACTTGGCCTCGGGCGCGGTGACCGGGAACAGCACGATGGCGGGGATCTTCAGCGCCACCGCCTGCTCGGCCGTGCGCAGCAGCTCGTCGATCGACAGCCGCTCGACGCCGGGCATGGATGCCACCGCGGTGCGGCCCTGCAGCTCGTGGATGAACACCGGCAGGATCAGGTCGTCGGCGCTGAGCCGGTGCTCGCGCATCAGCCGGCGCGAGAAGTCGTCGCGGCGCATGCGGCGGGGGCGGGTGTACGGGAAAGCCATGCGGGTATGCTCGTTCGGTTGCCTGTGCGAATGATACGCCCGCCGCGCCGCGGCTAAGATGCGGGCATGGATTCGCCGCGCCCCCTGCCCCGCTCCGCCCGCCTGTGCCTGGCCGTGATCGCCGTGCTGGCGGCGGCGTGCTGGCTGGCCCTGCTGCTGCCGGGCCACGACCCGCACCGGCCGGACTGGAACGCGCTGTCGGCCGCACCCTCGCTGTCCGGCGGCCACTGGTTCGGCACCGACGCCATCGGCCGCGACGTCCTGGCGCGCACGCTGGCCGGCGGCCGGCTGTCGCTGACCGTGGGCGCGCTGGCCACCGTGGTGGCGCTGGCCATCGGCCTGGCCTACGGCGCCATCGCCGGCTATGCCGGCGGCCGCGTCGAGCGCGCGATGGTGCGCCTGCTGGACGTGCTGTCGGCCCTGCCCTTCCTGCTGATAGTGATCCTGCTGCTGAGCCTGTTCGGTCGCTCGCTGTGGCTGCTGCTGGCGGCGATCGGCGGCTACGTATGGATAGACCTGGCGCGCGTGGTGCGCTCGGAAGCGGCGCGGCTGCGCGAGGCGCCGTTCGTGCTGGCGGCACGTGCCGCCGGCGCCCGCTTCGACCAGGTGCTGCGCTGGCACCTGCTGCCGAACCTGATGCCGCTGGCGCTGGTGTATTTGGGCCTGATCCTGCCGCAGGCGATCCTGGTGGAGAGTTTCCTGGGCTTCCTGGGCCTGGGACTGGACGAGCCGTCGGCCAGCTGGGGCACGCTGCTGCACGAAGGCAGCCAGGAGCTCGACATCGCGCCGTGGTCGCTGCTGTTCCCGGCCGGTTTCCTGGTGGCCACGCTGGCGGCCTTCCAGTTCCTGGGCGATGGACTGCGCGACTGGCTGGACGTGCGCGGGGCCGGCGCATGACGCCGCGGCTTTCGCTCGAAGCCCTGCAGGTACGCGCCGGCGCGCGCACCCTGCTCGGCCCCGTGGACCTGGACCTGCGCGCCGGCGAATGCCTGGGCCTGGTCGGCGAAAGCGGCAGCGGCAAGAGCCTCACCGTGCTGTCGCTGCTGGGCCTGCTGCCGCCCGGGCTGGTGGCCACCGGCACGCTGCGCCTGGAAGGCGGCGCCATCGCCATAGATTCCCCGGAACACCGCGCCCTGCGCGGCCGCGCCATCGCCTGGATGCCGCAGGACCCGCAGGCCAGCCTGCATCCGCTGCGCAGCGTCGGTGCGCAGCTTTGCGAAAGCCTGCGCGTGCTGCGTGGGCTGGATGCGCCTGCCGCCAGGCGCGAAGCCATCGCACTGTTCGAACGGCTGCAGCTGCCCGAACCCGCGGCCTTGCTCGAACGCCATCCGCACCAGCTTTCCGGCGGCCAGCGCCAGCGCGTGCTGCTGGCGCTGGCGCTGGCCGGTTCGCCGCAGGTGCTGCTGGCCGACGAACCGACGTCGGCGCTCGACCCGCGCCTGGCCCGCGAAACCCTCGACCTGCTCGACCGCCTGCGCCGCGAACTGGGCCTGTCGGTGCTGCTGGTGAGCCACGACCTGCCGCTGGTGGCGGCCTACGCCCAGCGCGTGGCGATCCTGCGCCGCGGCGAACTGGTCGAGCGCGGCGACGCCGCCACCGTGTTCGCCAACCCCTCGCACGGCTACACCCGCGAACTGCTGGCCGCCGAGCACCTGCCGCCGCCCGAAGCTGCCGCGCCCGGCCCGCTGCTGCTCGACATCGCCGGGCTGAGCGTGCGCTACCCGCGCACGCACGCACCGGCCGTGATCGAGGCCAGCCTGCAGCTGCATCGCGGCGAATGCCTGGCGCTGGTGGGCGAAAGCGGCAGCGGCAAGAGCACGCTCGGCCGCGCCGTGCTGCGGCTGGCGCGCAGCGGCGCCTCGGGCCGCATCACGCTGGACGGCGAGGACCTGCTGGGCGCCGGCTCCGGCCGCCTGCGCGCGCTGCGCCGGCGCATCGGCGTGGTATTCCAGGACCCCTACGCCTCGCTCGACCCGCGCATGCGGGTGCTGGCGCTGATCGCCGAACCGCTGCGCATCCACGGCATCGGCGACGCGGCCTCGCGCCTGGCCAAGGCGTGCGAACTGCTGGCCGACGTCGGCCTTGAACCGAGCCTGGCGCGCCACTGGCCACACCAGCTCTCGGGCGGCCAGCGCCAGCGCATCGCCATTGCCCGCGCGCTGGCCACCGACCCGGACCTGCTGGTCTGCGACGAAGCGGTATCGGCCCTGGACGCCCATCACCGCGCCGGGGTGCTGGCGCTGCTGGCGCGGCTCAAGCGCCAGCGCGGCCTGGCGCTGCTGTTCATCACCCACGACTTCGGCGCCGCGCGGGCGCTGGCGGAACGCACCGCCGTGATCGCCGACGGGCGCATCACCGCCTGCGGACCAACGGCGGTAATCCTGGCGGGCGCGGCGCGGACTGGCTGATACACTCCAACCCGCCCCGGGGGAACGGGGACAACGAGACTCCATGCCGCAACGTCCGCAGTCACCCAACCAGGCCATGCCCAACCCGCCGGCGCCAGCGCGCGGTGAAGACCCGGTTGCGCTGGCCGCCGAGAACCGGCGCCTGCGGGTGGACGTCGAACGGCTGGGCCGCGCCGAGCGCCTGCAGCGCGCGCTGTTCGCCATCAGCGACCTGGCCAGCTCCGACGAAGACACGCCGGTGGTGCTGTGCGGCCTGCACGAAATCGTCGGCCGGCTGATGTATGCCGAGAACTTCTACATCGTGCGCTACTCGCCCGACAACGAGTCCATGCGCTTCATCTACTTCGCCGACAGCGTGGACCCGGTCTGCCCGGATCCGCGCGAGGAGATCCCGGCCTCGTCCATGGCCAACAGCCTGACCCTGGCCCTGATCCGCCACGGCCGCCCGGTGCTGGGCCCGTCCAGCCAGGTGCGGCGCCAGCTGGGCGTGCTCCGCGACGACACCCTGGGCCCCGAAAGCGAAGATTGGCTGGGCGTGCCGATGGTGGACGAAGGCGTGGTGCGCGGCGCCGTCGTGGTGCAGAGCTACGACCCCACCGCCCGCTACAGCGACGACGACAGCGTGCTGCTGGCCTACGTGGCCCAGCACATCCTCACCGCGCTGGCCCGCCGCGACGCCCAGGAAGAGCTGGAGCGCCGCGTGGACGAGCGCACCCGCGAACTGCGCGAACAGGTCACCGAACGTGAGCGCAGCGAAGGGCTGCAGGCGGCCCTGTTCCGCATCGCCGAGCAGGCGGGCCGCAGCGAGAGCATCGAGGTGTTCTACGCCGAGGTGCACGGCATCGTCAGCGCGCTGCTCGACGCCCGCAACTTCTTCATCGCCCTGCTCACCGACGACGGCAACGAGCTCGACTTCCCCTACTCGGTGGACGAACGCGACCAGCAGCGCCCGCGTCGCCGCGTCGCCAAGGGCCTCACGGAATTCGTGCTGGCCTCGGGCCAGCCGCTGCTGGCCGACCGCAACGCCATCCACGACCTGGTGTCCGAGGGCAAGGTGCAGTCATTCGGCACGCCGTCGGTGTGCTGGCTGGGCGTGCCGCTGCGCCTGGAGGGCAAGGCCGCCGGCGTCATCGCCGTGCAGAGCTACACCCCCGACTACCTCTACACCCGGCGCGACCAGGAGCTGCTGAGCTTCGTCTCGTTCCACATCGCCCAGGCCCTTGAGCGTCGGCGCGCGAATGAAACGCTGCGCCAGGCCTACGCCGAGCTCGAACAGCGCGTGGCCTCGCGCACCAGCGAACTGGCCGACGCCAACCGGGAGCTGCTCGACCAGATATCGGTGCGCGAGCGCATGGAGCACAAGCTCAAGCACGAAGCGCTGCACGACACGCTCACCGGCCTGCCCAACCGCAGCCACCTGCTGGGCCGCATGGGCATCGCGCTGTCGCGTTTCCGGCACGACCCCAAGCAGCTGTTCGCGGTGCTGTTCCTGGACCTGGACCGCTTCAAGGTGGTCAACGATTCGGTCGGCCACCTGGTGGGCGACGAGCTGCTGAAGGAAGCCGCGCGCCGCATCGGCCGCTGCGTGCGCGACCCCGACATGGTGGCGCGCCTGGGCGGCGATGAATTCGCCATCGTGCTCGACTTCATCCACACCGCCGACGACGCCGTGGCCGTGGCCGACCGTGTCATCGAGTCGCTGGCCGAACCCATGCGCATCGCCGGCAAGGAGCTCTACACCTCGGCCAGCATCGGCATCGCCCTGGTGGACGCGCGCTACCGCAGCCCCGAAGAGCTGCTGCGCGACGCCGACGTGGCCATGTACCGCGCCAAGGCCAACGGCCGCCAGCGCTACGCCATCTTCGACGAACAGCTGCACGACGCCGCGCTCAAGCTGCTCGAGCTGGAAGGCGACCTGCGCCGGGCGCTGCAGCGCCACGAGTTCGAACCCTACTACCAGCCGATCATCAGTCTCTCGGACGGGAGCCTGATGGGCTATGAGGCGCTGATGCGCTGGCACCACCCGGTGCGGGGCCTGTGCCTGCCCGGCGATTTCATCGCCATCGCCGAGGAAACCGGCAGCCTGGAACAGATGGACTGGCAGGTCTACGAACTGGTTTGCCGCGACATCCGGCGCCTGGCCGCCGGCAACGCCTACACCAGCCTCAACGTCGCGCCCCGCCACCTGCGGGCCCCGGGCTTCTGCGAACGCCTGCTCGAGTTGATGTCGCGCAACGGCGTCAAGCCCGGCCAGCTGCGGCTGGAAGTCACCGAGGGCGCGCTGCTCGAACAGCCCGAAATGGTGCAGGCCTGCCTGGGCCGCCTGCGCGACGCCGGCGTGGCGACGATGCTGGACGATTTCGGCACCGGCTATTCGTCGCTGTCCTACCTGCACCGCTTCCCGCTGCACGGCCTGAAGATCGACCGCAGCTTCGTGGCCGAGCTGCGCAGCGGCGAAAGCGGCGGCAGCACCGCCATCGTGCGCGCCATCCGGCTGTTGGCCGATTCGCTCGGCCTGGAAGTGATCGCTGAGGGCATCGAAACCGAAGACCAGCGCTACCAGCTGCGCCTGCTCGGCCTGAGCCTGGGCCAGGGCTATCTGTTCTCGCGGCCGGCGTCGATCGGCACGATGATGCGGCGCTACGGCGTCGAATCGCTCGACTGAGGCGGCAGCAGGCGTTCGGCCCGCAGCCAGGCGATGGTGTCGGCCAGCAGTTCGGGCAGCGGCGTGCTGCGGTAGCCCAGCTCGCGCTCGGCCTTGGACGAATCCACCGACAGGTGCTTGCAGGTGAACGTGGCCGCCACGGGCGTGAGCTCGGGTGGCTTGCGCGTGATGCGCGACACGAGATCCAGCACCCGCGCGTAAACGCGCAGCGCCGCGGCCGGCATGGCCTTGGCCGGCGTGGGCCTGCCGAGCTGACGGCCGGCCTCCTGGATCAGCGCGAGGAAGGTGGCGTGTTCGCCTCCCACCAGCCAGGTTTCGTCGCGCGCCGGCTGGCGCCAGGCGCGCACCTGTGCACGGGCGATCTCGCGCACGTCGGCGAAGGCGCCCGAGCCCGGCGGCGCGCCCGGAAGTTTCCCCGCATCGATCAGGCGGATCAGGTTGGACCAGTTGTTGTAGTCGCCCGGCCCGAGGATGTGCGAGGGCTGGAACACCAGGAAGGGCAGGCCCGATTCGCGCACCAGGCGTTCGGACGCGTACTTGGTGCGCTCATAGTTGATCCACGATTCGGCGCCGCGCTGGGGCACGTCTTCGCGCAGGGTGCCTTTCACCAGGTGCGAGTAGGCCGACACGCTGGAGGTGTGCACGAAGGCCGACACCCGCGCGGAGCGCGCGGCCGCCAGCAGGCGCGCGGTGCCGCCGACGTTGGTTTCGGTCTGGGCCGCATCGCCGGGGCCCCAGTTGTTGGTGTCGGCGGCCGTGTGGAAGACGGCATCGGTTCCGGCCGTGGCCGCGCGCAGTGCGTCGGCGTCGCCGAGGCGGCCGCGCACGGGCTGGGCGCCCAGCGCCGCCACGGCCGCGTCGCCCTTCTCCGAGCGCGACAGGCCGCGGACGCTGACGCCGTCGGCCACCAGCTCGCGCACGAGGTGCTGGCCAAGGAAGCCGGTGGCGCCGGTGACGAGGACGGTGGGCATGGGGGTGGCTCGGTGGGGCGGAGCCACAGCTTTACCCGCGGGCTGCGGCCTTGGCAATCACCGCAGGGCTGCGGCACCGTGCCCTGGCCGCCTGTAGCGCATCATTCCATTCGGGGAGGTCTTTTTGCCATCCTTCCCCGGCGTGTGCGGTCAGGGCGCGGCTGGAAATTCGGGCGAACGAAAGCGATTGCGCAGTCTTGCGACGGCCAGCACGGCCGCGCCCAGGACGATGAACGCGACCAGAAGACCAAACGAATTGATCATGGCCTGGCGATAGCCAATGCCCGCCGCGTCGATAAAATAGTACGGGTAGGACGCCAGCAGTTCGCCGCGCGCGAACACATAGACGAAGTAGCCCAGCGGATAGACGCACCACGCCAGGGGTGCAAGGATTCCGAGGCCGGAACGGGGCGGGAAGAATACCCAGTTCGCAAATGCCAGGATCGGCACGACGTAGTGCATCACGACGTCGGCGAGCAACTGCAGTCCCTCGGGTTGCCAGACATTGCGCAGCAGGAAGTGGTACGTGATGCCGACGATGACGATCGCCGTGGTGGCACATCCCAGCACCACGGGCCTGTCGAACCAGCGACCAGGGCGGCTGGAGCCGGCCACCAGGGGCAACGTGGCCGTCAAGGCGACGAACAGATTGGTCAGCACGGTGAAGTAGCCCAGGAAGACGACGAGTCCCTCGACGAGGGTCTTGCCATTGGCCAGCGTCAGGCTGATGGACAGCCAGAGCTGCAGCAGCACGCCGGCCCACGAAACAATCGCCAATGCAGCCAACGCCGGTTTGCGGGCGGGGTGTTGATTCATGGAAAACAATCCTCGGCGGGGTTCGCCCAGCCTGCAGCAGTTCAACGGCCGTTTCCATGCCCCGGATGGGCCAATGGCTCGGCTGTGGTCCTCTTGAATGCCAGTTGGGCAGATCGGTGAAGTCCGTACCGGAGTAAAGCCATAGGGCGCACCGGAATGGGTCCCGGTTGCACGTACTATGCTGATGGATGCGCGGCATGGTCTGTCCCATCTCTACCGTTCAATCACTTACGCGACGAAGCGCTTCTCAGTCTAGCGCTCCATCTGGCATACCCAGTAGGCTTCTTCGACCCAGAAGGGGCTTTGGTGAAAGTGTCCGCAGAATCGTGGTGGGACCCGGCGCAGGGTTAGGATTGCGGCGGACCGCTAAATTCCAGCCGCTCGCGGCCTGATGCCCGATGACGCCGCCTCAGGTTGCGCGCGGAAAATCGATATAGCCTCTCGCGCCACCCATGTAATACAGATCCGGGCTGCACTCGGCCAGCGCCACCTTGCCGGCGAAGCGCTCGACCAGGTCGGGGTTGGCGAGGTAGGGCGCGCCAAACGAAACCAGGTCGGCCACCCCTGAGCCAATTGCCGCGTTTGCGCTCCCATACGTGAAGCCGCCGTTGGCGATGATGGTGCCCGGATAGATTTTGCGGAAATAGGCGGCCGTGCCATTGTTCAGCGCAGCCACCGGCGTGTCGCTCAGATCCGTGGTCGGGTGCTGCAGGTGCAGATAGGCTACGTCGAGCTTGGCCAGTTGCTTGATCAGATACTCGTACGTCGGGAGGGTTTGGTCGTTGAGCACGAGATTGCCCATCGTGATGCCCGGGCTCATCCGCATGGCCACCTGGCCAGGACCCCATTCGGCAATCATGGCTTTAAGCACCGCCAGCGGGAAGCGCGCCCGGTTCTCCGGGCTGCCGCCGTACTCGTCGTCGCGCTGGTTCAATGCCGAGCTCAAAAACTGTGGCAGCAGATAGCTGACCGTTCCATGCAATTCCACCCCGTCGAAACCGGCGTGACGCGCCAGGCGGGAGGCCTTGGCGTAGTCGGCGATCGTGCGTGCGATGTCGTCGCCCGTCATGGCGCGCGGCGTCACGGTCGGCATCGCGCCATCGAGGGTAAATGACACCAGGCCCGGATTGATGGCCGACGGCGCCAGCGGCAACTGGCCATCAAGGTGAACCGGATGGGAGGCGGCGCCGACATGACCCAACTGGCTGAAGATGCAACCACCAGCCGCATGAACGGCGTCCGTCACTGTTCGCCAGCCGGCAGCCTGTTCCTCGGTGTAGAGCCCCGGAACGCCGGGGGCGCCAACCGCCTCGCGGCTGGGCCAGGTGCCTTCGCTGATGATCAGGCCGGCGGAGGCGCGCTGGGCGTAGTACATCGCGTTCATCTCGCCGGGCACGCCGGCGGCGTCCGCCACCCGGGCGCGCGTCATCGGCGCCATGACAACGCGGTTGCGCAGGAAAAATGGGCCCAGTTGAACCGGGTCGAGCACGGTGGGGATCGATTGCGTCATGCTAAGTAGTCCTGTAGCCGTTGAAGTGGTTAACAATGCCGGCGCTCTGCGCCGTGGAAACCGCTCTTCCCAATACTGCCGGATGCGTGGTGAACGTAGTCCGCATCAGCCATTTCCATATTGGCCTTCGCAATCTCAGTTGAGAGGTGCGCCTGCTCCAGCGCATTTCGCATTTCGGCATCGCGGCGACGTTGCTGTACCAGCATGCATTTCGAATACGCAGCTGAGCCGTAACTCGTCCCGAAATCAACGCAGGTTCCACTGTCTTTGCTCAGGTTTGCGTGTCGCACTTTTTCTGTGGTTACACAACCTGCCGAGGTTACGCCGATACCACCAACGAGAATCATTGAAGCGGAGCGGCGGTAAGTTGTGAATCTGCGCATTTTCATTCAGCTCAATCCCTGTTTGAGGATTCTTTGGTCGACGCATGAAGGCACTCAAGTCGTTCCGCAAGGCGTCGCTCTTGCAGCACGCGGTCGGCTTGACCTGCTTTTCGGTGCAATTCGGCGCTACCGAACCGGGCCTCAGCAGGGCCGTCACTACGGTCGCGGCCCGGCCGCCAATGCCTGGTCAACAATCTGCAATAGCTACCGACGAATCGCGCCAACTTTGGCAAACATGGACATGCCCTCGACCACCGCGAAACCCATTTTCTTGAAGCCACAAACTTCTACGGCACTCAGTTTCCATGCCAACGGGGCTGTTCGAATCATCATATGCGCCAGTAAAAATAGCTTCCCCCTCAATATGGTGGACCCTCGGTTCTTCCGAAAAATATCTTTCTAAGCCCATCATGAACGACCGATGGTCTTCACTCTCTTCGAAACCCGGCGTGTGATCCTCGAGCGATTGCCATCGCACGATCAGGTTGAATAGCTGGGGGTTTCAATCCCTTGAGCTAGCAAGTGGCCGCCGTAACCCTTTGCGCGGATGAGCAAAGGAGCGACACCGGCAAATGCACCCCTGAACATTTCAACGCGTTCTTTGTGAACGGGGAGCAGGGCGATCTCATGAATCATGGCGCTCCTCGAAAGTGGACTCAACGGTTGAACGTTTGCACTTGCGAGATGAGCGACGGCTCGACTGCAATCGCGATCTTTCCTTGAAGGCCATTGCTTGGGCTCTCCAGCCGCGCATGGGCGAGCGCAATGTCGGCAAGCGAATAGACGACGCCAACGTGCGGGCGCAACTGACCGCGCGCTATCAACGTGCTCAACTCATCCAACTTGCCGCGATTCTGTCTGGTGAAAACGAAGTGATAACTCGCGTTCTTGCCCCAGGCTTGAACGAGGTTCTGTGGCTGTGCAATGTCTACAATCGAGACAACGCGGCCAAGTTGAGCGAGCGCGTCGGGGCTGCGCGATAGTGTGTTGCCGCCGATGGTGTCGAAAACAACATCAACGCCGCGGCCATACGTTTCCTGCATGACGGCGTCGACGTAATCTTCCTTTTCGTAGTTGATGACCACATCGGCCCCCATACTTCGTGCGAACTCGGAGTTTGCCTCGCGCACGGTCGTGAACACCCTTGCGCCCATGGCTGTTGCCAACTGGATCGCCACATGACCGACCCCTCCCGCGCCGCCGTGCACCAGAATGCTTTCTCCCACTCTGAGCGCCGCCCGCGCGATTAGTGCCTCCCATGCCGTGCTGCCAACCAAGCTCAGACTCGCCGCCTCAAGATGGCTTAGCGAAGGAGGCTTCTTCCCGATGATGCCCTCGGCAGCAACGTGGTACTCGGCATAACTTCCTGGCCCGTCGAATATCTGCGGGGTGTACCAGACTTCGTCTCCTGGAGCGAAAGCCGTCACCCCCGGCCCGATTTGTTCTACAACGCCAGATACGTCGTGTCCGGTAATGGCCGGCAGTGGCACATGATCGGAATAATCGCCACGTCGGACCTGGCAATCCAACGGATTGATGGAGGTTGCGTGTACCCGGACCAGGACTTGTCCCGTGCCGGGCACTGGCTTGGGCACGTCGCATAGTACGAACGACTCCGGTCCGCCAAATGATTGGAGCAACATCGCTTTCACTACGAATCCTCGTATCGATAATGATGAATATCGAGATATCTCAATACAACGTGGTAAAAAAGGTGCGGCCTTTCCCTGTGATTTTGGCAAAAGCCTTGATGGTTGCTTCATTCCGCTTGTAGTGATTCCACTGACCAATGCGCCTGACTTGCACCAGGCCCCCTGGCTCCAGAGGTGCAAGATGGACAGACGCCGCTGACAACGACAGCCCGATACCTTCTTGGTTTCTACTGACGCAGACTCCCACCAGATGGGCCCGCCTGGTCGACAGCAGACTTGTCCGCTCCGGGTGGCGGAATGCGGGCGATGACCTTGATCTCGAAGTCGAATCCCGCGAGCCAGTTGACGCCGATCGCCGTCCAGTTCGGGTACGGCGCCACCGGAAAGACTTCGTTCTTGACCGCCAGGACGGTACCGAACTGGTGTTGGGGATCGGTGTGGAAGGTGGTGACGTCGACGATGTCGTCCAGTCCACAGCCACCGGCCTTCAGGGTGGCCTCGAGGTTGCCGAACGCCAGGCGCACCTGGGCCTCGAAGTCGGGCTCGGGCGAGCCGTCGCTGCGGCTTCCGACCTGACCGGAGACGAACAGCAGGTCGCCGGAGCGGATGGCCGCGGAATAGGCGTTCGTGGTGTAGAGGTCCTGCCGACCGGCGGGGAAAACGGCTTCGGGCTTGGACATGGTGCTCTCCGAAATGGGGTGTGCCGCCACAGTAGGCGCCGCCGCCGGCCCGATAAACGCGCCGGACTCGGCTTCACTGTTTGTAGAATCGGGACAATCCCACCTTTCCCCGGAGCCCGGCATGGACCGCATCGACGCAATGCAGGCCTTCGTGCGCGTGGTGGAGACCGGCAGCTTCACCCGCGCCGCCGACACGCTGGGCGCCAGCAAGACCCGCGTGACGCAGCTGGTGCAGCAGCTGGAGACGCACCTGCGCGTAAAGCTGCTGCACCGAACGACCCGCAAGGTGAACGCCACGGCCGACGGCGCCGCGTACTACGAGCGCGTGGTGCACCTGCTGGCCGAACTGGACGACGCCGACACCAGCCTGTCGGCCGCGTCCACCGCGCCGCGCGGACGACTGCGCGTGGACGTGCCTGCGCCGCTGGCCTGCCTGGTGCTGGTACCGGCGCTGTCCGAGTTCCATGCGCGCTATCCCGACATCCAGCTGGACCTGGGCGTGAGCGACCGCAAGGTGGACCTGATCGACCAGAACGTGGACTGCGTGCTGCGCGGCGGCGAACTGACGGTGGCGTCGCTGCGAGCCCGCCATGTAGCGGACCTGTTGCTGGGCGTGTACGCCGCACCCGACTACCTCGCCCGCGTCGGCATGCCCGCTTCCCCGGACGCCCTGCAGGACGGCCCGCTGGTGCTGATCGGCTACCGCAGCGCCCGGAGCGGCGTGCCGGTGGCCCACACGCTGCGCCGCGGCAACGAGCAGCGGCAGGTGCAAGGCCGACACCTTTTGACCGTGGACGACGGCAATGCTTACCTGGCCGCCGGCGTGGCGGGCCTGGGCGTGCTGTGGCTGCCGCAGTACATGGCGCGCGCCCCGCTGGCGCGCGGCGAGCTGGTGCGCCTGTTCGAAGACTGGCAGATCCCGCCGATGCCGCTATACGTGGCCTTCCCGCCCAGCCGGCACGTCAGCCGCAAGCTGCGGGTGTTCATTGACTGGGTGGTGGAGCTGATGGCGCGGCAGGCGCCGGAGATTCGCGCGGTGACCGGAGGCAAGGCATGACCTGGACGCTGCGCATCGCCCG
>JANOJQ010000188.1:0-7790 GCA_031418815.1 Lysobacteraceae bacterium | reverse complement strand
GCCAGTCGGCGGCGGGCAGCGTGTGGTTCCAGGACAAGGCGCGCATGGCCGACAGCGAACCGCTGTCGCACAACCAGAGCCGCCGGGCCTGCTTCGGCCTCGATTCCATCCTGCGCACCGACATGAGGTCCTGAGCCATGAACAAGAGCCTCCTGTTTTGCCTGATGTCCCTCGCCTTCTCCGCCCAGGCCGGCACCCTGCTGCCGGCCGGCGCCGCCGACCAGTCGCCCACGCGCCTGCAGTCCGCGCCGCTGCCGGCGGGTGAGTTCGAACGTAAGCCGGTGACCTTCGCCTGGGCGCTCGACCCACAGGCCGGAGTGGAAGCCCAGGCCGCGTACGTGGCCGAAAGCCGCGAGTTCTGGGCCGTGGCCGAAGCCAGCGAGCTTCAGGCCGGCCTGGCCATCGACACCACCGCCGCCGGCGCCGTGATCCGCATCAGCCCGGCCCAGGGTGGCCGCGCGGTGGATCCCGACCAGCTGCGCATGCTCAAGAACGGCCGCCTGATCGCCGAGCCGCAGACCTTCCAGCGCAAGACCAACGCCGCGCAGCTCAAGGCCGCCGGCATGGACGTGCCGGACGGCTCGGCCGTGGTGCAGCTGGCGCGGGAACAGGGCCAGGGCCGCTTCCAGCTGCAGTTGGCCGGCGCCAAGGGCCGCTACCTGGTGCACGTGTTCGAACCCGAAAGCCCGTTCGTGCTCAAGGCGCAGACCGGCCGTCGCAGCGTGCTGGCGGGTGACACGCTGGAAGTGGCCGCCGTGATGCAGCGCGGCGATGCCAAGCTCGCCATGGCCAGTAACCAGATGGCCGGCGTGCTGGTGTCGCCGTCGGGCCGCAGCTACGACCTGGCCTTCAGCAACGGCAAGGCGCGGCTGCAGGTTCCCGTCGACGCCGGCAGCGAGCCGGGCCTGTGGGAAGTGCAGCTGTCGGCCGGCACCTTCGCCGACGGCGCCAGCGTGCAGCGCGACGCCAACACCGCGGTAGAAGTGACGCGTCCCACGGCCAAGCTGGGCGGCGGCTACGGCTTCAACGCTGCGGCCGTGCGCTTCGACCTGCCGGTGCAGGTGGCGGCCCCGGGACGCTACGAACTGCGCGGCACGCTGTACGCCACGGGTCCGGACGGCGTGAGCCGCCCGGTGTCGCAGGCGCACATGGCGAACTGGCTGGAGCCGGGCAAGCGCAGCCTCGCGCTGTCGTTCGGCCGCGTGAACGTGCCGATGGGCTTTGGTGCGCCGTACGAACTGCACTTCCTGGAGCTCAAGGACCAGACGCGCATGGGAACGCTGGAGACGCGGGAGCTGGCCCTGCGCGAAGGCTCGGCCCCGCGCCGCGGCGTCGCGCCGCGGCCGGTGGCCTCGGTGCTCGGGGAAGCGCCGCGCCAGCGCTAGTTCCGGCCGCCGGGCAAACCGGCGATGATGACGGCCGGGCCTTCGGGTCCGGCCGTTTTCTTTTGGACTCGCCACGGAATGGACGCCAGCCTCCGGCGCTTCTCGGTTTTTTATTTCTTCTACTACGCCGCGCTGGGCGCCTACACGCCCTACGTCGGGCGCTGGGTGGACGGCCTGGGCCACAGCGGCTATGTGGTGGGCGCGATGCTGGGCCTGTGGTACGGCAGCCGCATCGTGTCGCCGCCGGTGTGGGCGGCGCTGTCGGGCCGCAGCGCCAGGCCGGGCGAATGGTTCGTGGCCGGCTGTGCGCTGACGCTGCTGTGCTTCGCCGGTTTCCTGTTCACGCAGTCGGCCTGGGCGCTGCTGGGCGTGATGGCGGCCTTTGGGCTGTTCTACAACGCGGTGATGCCGCAGTTCGAAGCCATGACGCTGACCGCGCTGGGCCCGCGCACCGATTTGTACGGGCGGCTGCGGGTGTGGGGTTCGATCGGTTTCCTGCTGGTGGCCTCGAGCTACGGCGCGCTGATGGACCACTTCGGCGACCGCGCCTTCCCGTGGCTCACCCTGCCCCTGTTCGCGGCGATGCTGCTGGCGGCCTGGCCACACCGGCACGACACGCCGCCCGCGCACGTGGACACCGTGGAGGACGCCGGCCACCTGTGGAAACGGCCCGGCGTGCGCCGCTTCCTGCTGATGGCGCTGCTGATGCAGATCGGCTTCGGGCCGTTCTACGTGTTCTACACCCTGCACCTGCAGGCGGCCGGGCATTCGGGCGCGGCCATCGGGATGCTGTGGGCCGTGGGCGTGCTGATCGAAATCGGGATGTTCTGGCAGGCACCCAAACTGATCGCGCGCTTCGGCGCCCGCCGCCTGATCCTGGTGTGCATGGCCGTGACCGTGGTGCGCTGGACCGTGACCGGCCTGTTTGCGCACTCGCTGCCGGTGATGGTGCTGGCGGCCAGCACGCACGCGCTGAGCTTCGCGGTCTTCCACGCCTGCTGCATGCGGCTGATGTCGGAGTTCTTCCCGGGCAAGCGCGCTGCGGCCGGGCAGAGCCTGCTTTACGGCTTCAGTTCGGGCGTCGGCGGCGTGCTGGGCGCGGGCATGGCGGCGCTGGCGTGGGAGAGTGCGGGCGGTGGCAGGCTGGCGTTCCTGCTGGGCGCGGCGGTGACGGGGGTGGCGTGGGTGGTTTATGCGATGCGGCGCAAGATGCCCCCGCAGCCCGCTTGATGTCCAGGCATGATCGGCTTTCCCAAGCCAGTTAACACGAGACGGAGTGGATACGCATGATTCGATTCCTGGCAGGTGCATCACTGGCGCTGCTCTCGGCGGAATGCCTGGCCGTTGACAGCACGTTTCACATTCCAGATAGCGGCGTGTCGGTGACCTACTCCCACGCCACGGCGCCCTCGGATTTTTCGGGCGACGCCAAGGCAAGTTCATTCCTGTACCTGGCAACGATCCATGAGAAGGGCGACGACAAGCAGTGGACACGCGTGGGAATTTTGGCGGTCGCAACACCGGGGGTAAGCGCCGAGGCCTGCAAGCGCACGCAGTTTGACGGCGATTTCGAATCCGATGCCAAGGTCGATCGCAGCTCGATAGCCACGCGCGTTCTGCCGGACCGAATCCAGGTGGACTACCTCCAGACCGGCGAACTGAACGGAGCATCGGTGAAATCAACGCACTCCGCGGCGATCATCTACCGGGAAGGCTACTGCGTGTTGGCCTACCTCGCCCGCTTTCCCAACCGCGACGAAGACCGGGCCGTTATGGACCGCATCGCTGCCAGCATTCGCGTGACGAAGTCGGAGTGAAGTGACTGGCGAAGGACCAGGCAAGCCGACCACGCTGGGTTGGCCAATGTGGTCCATCAGGCTTTACCAAGCGCCTGCGACAGCACCGCCCAAAGGGCCGCACCTGCGATGACGGCCGGCACCAGCATCCGTGCCTTGGAGACGAACAACAGGGCCAGCACGATGGCGAACAGGGCCAGCGACTCCACGCCCACCACGCTCACGCGCAGCAGCGCCACAGCGGTGCCGGCGATCAGGCCGACCACCGCGGCGGTGACGCCGTCCAGGAAGCTCCGGATGCGCGGCTGGTGGATCAGCCGCTCCAGCGGGTCGTGCGCCAGCAGCGTCATGGCGAATGCCGGCAGGAACACGCCGACGGTCATCGCCACCGCGCCCCAGGGGCCGCCGCCGAGATAGCCCACGAAGGTGGAGAAGATGATCAGCGGCGCTGGCAGCAGGCCCGACAGGGCCACGCCATCCAGGAACTGCGCATTGCTCATCCACGCGCCCTGGGTCACGGCATCGCGCTGCAGGAACGGAATCGCCGTGTAGGCGCCGCCGAACGTCAGCAGGCCCGCCTTCAGCCCCGCCCAGAACAGCACCAGCACCGGCACCGCGGCGGATGCCGTCGCCCCGGCCGCGGTGCCGCCGAGGCTCAATGCATCCAGCCCCGCGAATCCCTGCTCGCGGAATGCGAGCGCGGCAATGCCCGCGACGGCCAGCCCCAGCACCCCCCCCGGCGGCCGTGCCGAAGCCACGCTGCGCGGCCACGTGCACCAGCCCACCGACCGCGAGGATCAGCCCGAAATGCACACCCGCCAGCTGTGCGAAGCCCGCCACGATGGCGATGGCCCAAAGCCAGCGGCTGGTGACCACGTGGCTGCCGATGCGGAACACGGCCCGCACGATCAGCGCCGCCACCGCCACCTGCACGGCGGCGAAGACGGCCACCAGTCCGTCGGTCTGCAGCCCGTAGCGCACGTAGGCCCAGGACAGCGCGAACATCAGCACGAACCCGGGCAGCATGAAGCCCAGGCCGGCCAGCAGGCCGCCCCAGCGGCCGCGGGAGAGCATCCCGAAGTAGACGCACATCTCGTGCGCCTCGGGTCCCGGCAGCACCTGGTAGAGCGCCAGCACGCGATTGAACTGCTCGCTGCTGATCCAGCGCTCCTCGTCCACCAGGGCGTGGCGAAGCATGGCGATCTGGACGACCGGCCCGCCCCAGGCCAGCGCGCCGAAGCGTAGGAAGCGCAGGAACAGCCGCAGCAGCGACTCGCGGGGCACCGAATACGCCATGGCGCCGGCGTCCGCCGCGGACGTCGAGTGACTTCCGGTGACACCCATGCCAACTCCAGCGCGCTTCGATCAACGCGTCAATTGTGCCGGAAGCACGCGAGCATCAGACCAGCGGACGTCGCTCCGGCGCTGCATGCCCCGGATACGCCCGATTGACAGGGCCTTTCGCCGTCCCGCAGGCTACCCCGATGCCCCACCCCACCTCCCACACCCTGCGGTTCCTGCACCTGAGCGCCCTGGTGCTACTGGTGCTGAGCCTCCTGGCGCGGCCAATGGTGGAACAGATGGGCGGCATCCACGAGGTCGAGCATGCCGTGCTGGCCGCCGCGGACGCGGAGCACGGGCACGGCCATGCCGACCACGACCCGGCCAAGAATCCCGAGCACACCAAGGGCTTCCACGGCCTGATGCACCAGGCCGAATGCGGCGCCGCCGCCGCGCTCTGCACGCCTTGGGCGCTGGCGCTGGCCATCCGTCCGGCCGATGCCCCGCCGATGCCCGAAACCACGGCGCCCCGCCTGGGCATACCCGCCACGCCCTTCCGACCTCCCATCGCCTGATCGACCTGCGGCCGCGCTGTTGCGGCCCGTTTCCTGTCGTCCGTCGATCCCGGAGGTTGTCCGTGAAATTGCGCTACCTGCTTGTCCTGGCCATCGCCGGGACCTGCGGCCTGGTCCCCTCGGGCCAGGCCGCCGAACCGCTGCGCCTTCCAGAAGCCGTGGCACGTGCCCTCGCGGCGAATCCCGCCATCGCGGCAGAGTCCGCCCAGCTCAGGGCCGTCGAGGCCCGCACGTCGCGCGACGCGCTGCCCCCGCCCTACGTGGTGGGCGGCGAATTCGAGAACTTCGCGGGCAGCGGCACGCTGCGCGGCGCCGAGGCCGCCGAAACCACCCTGCGCCTGAGCCGAGTGATCGAGCTCGGCGGCAAACGCGCCGCCCGCGAGGCCCTGGGCGTTGCGGAAGTGGGCCAACAGGCCGAACGCCTCCAGCGTGCCCGCATCGACATCGCCAGCCGCACGACGGCGCGCTTCATCGAGGTGCTCGCCGACCAACAGCGCCTGCACCACGCCCGCGAGCGCGTGTCGCAGGCCGAACGAACGCGTCGCGAAATCGCAGCCTGGGTACGCGCGGCCCGCAATCCCGAAACCGACCTGCACGCGGCAGAACTGGCCGTAGCCGAAGCCGGGCTGGAATTCGAGCACGCCGAACACGAGCTCGAAAGCGCACGCATGACGTTGGCCGCCAGCTGGGGCGCCGCCGCGCCGGATTTCGACCTCGTCGAAGGCGAGCTGTACACACTGCCGCAGGTCGACGATTTCGCCGCACTGGCGGCGCGGTTGCCCGAGACCCCCGAGCAGCGCGCAAACCGCCTGGAGGCCGAGGCCGTGGCCGCCCGTCGCCGCGTCGGCGAAGCCAGCCGCTCGCCCGACGTCCACCTCAGCGTGGGCGTTCGCCGTTTCGAAGGCCTCGATGACCAGGGCCTCGTGATGTCGGTATCGGTACCGCTGGGCAGCCGCCCGCGCGCGGCGTATGCCGTTGCCGAAGCGGACGCGCAGCTGGCCGCGCTGGAGGCGCGCCGCCAGGCGGATCGCCTGGAAAGCCACCAGTTACTCTTCGAGAAGCTGCAGGAGCTGCGCCACGCACGCACCGAAGCCGACGCCCTGCGCGACGCCATGCTGCCCACCGCCGAGAAGGCGGTGGCTCAGACACGCCGCGGCTTCGAAGCCGGCCGTTTCTCCTTCCAGTCGCTGGCCCAGGCCCAGGCCACGCTGTTCCGACTCCGCGAACGCGCCGTCGAGGCCGCCACGCGCTACCACTTGCTGCTGGTCGAGGTTGAACGCCTCACCGTGAATGTCCAGGACGCCACGCCATGAACCGATTCCTCATCCTTTTGCTCGCCCTGCTGCTGGCCGCCTGCGGCGCCGACACCGGGCACGACGCCGCCGAGGGCGGCCATGCCGCGCCAGCCGCGGGTGAATTCGAACGCGGCCCGCACAAGGGGCGACTGCTGCGCCAGGGCGACTTCGCGCTGGAGATCACGATCTTCGAGGACGGCGTGCCGCCGCAGTACCGGCTGTACGCCTACCAGGACGGCAAGGCGCTGGATCCGGGCGCGGTGCAGGCCACGATCGAACTGACCCGGCTGGACGGCGAGGTCAACCGCTTTGCGTTCACGGCCAGCGCCGATCACCTGGGCAGCCCCGATACGGTGACCGAGCCGCACTCGTTCGACGTCAAGGTCGCAGCCAAACATGCCGGCCGCGACTTCGCATGGACCTTCGCTTCCTACGAGGGTCGCACCACCATCCCCGCGGCAGCCGCCAAGGATGCCGGCGTCGTGGTGGAAGCCGCCGGCCCCGCCACCCTCCGCGACGTGGTGCCCCTGCTGGGCACGGTGGCGATGGACGGCAGCCGCATGGCCAGTGTGCGCGCCCGGTTCCCGGGCATCGTGCGCTCGGTGTCGGCACAGTTGGGCCAGCAGGTTCGCGCGGGCCAGGCACTCGCCACCGTCGAGGGCAATGAAAGCATGCGCACCTATGCAGTCACGGCCCCGTTCGATGGCGTCGTGCTCGCCCGCAGCACCAACGTCGGCGACGTCGCCGGCGACGGCGTGCTGTTCGCGATCGCCGACCTGTCACGCGTGTGGGTGGAGCTGCGCGCCATCGGCACCGACGCCGACAAGCTGGCGCCCGGCCAGGCCGTGCGCCTGCGCAGCGCGACGGGCGACACGGTGGCCGAGGCGACCATCGACACGATCCTGCCCATCGCCACCAGCGGCCAGGGCGTCATCGCCCGCGTCGTGGTGCCCAACGACGACGGTCGCTGGCGGCCCGGCATGACGGTCTCGGCCGAAGTGACGGTGTCCACGCGCGAGGTGCCGCTGGCGGTGAAGGAATCGGGCCTGCAGCCCTTCCGCGACTTCACCGTCGTCTTCGCGCAGGTGGAGGACACCTACGAGGTGCGCATGCTCGAGCTGGGGGACCGCGACGGCGACTTCGCCGAAGTGCTGGGAGGCCTGAAGCCGGGCACGCGCTATGTGTCGAGCAACAGTTTCCTGATCCGTTCGGACATCGAGAAGTCCGGCGCCAGCCACGACCACTGACGGGAGCGCGCCATGCTTGAACGCATCATCCGCGCGTCCATCGCGCACCGCTGGCTCGTGCTGCTGCTGGTGCTGGCGCTGTGCGCGCTGGGCCTGTGGAACTACGGGCGCCTGCCCATTGATGCGGTCCCGGACATCACCAACGTCCAGGTCCAGATCAACACCGAAGCACCGGGCTATTCGCCGCTGGAAGCCGAACAGCGCATCACCT
>JANOJQ010000187.1:0-6797 GCA_031418815.1 Lysobacteraceae bacterium | reverse complement strand
ATTCGGTGCTCAACAAGTTTTTCGACGTGCTGCCCGAACTGCTGATTGGCGTGGCGGTGGACGTGGTGGTGAACCAGCGCGAGTCCTTCCTGGCCGGCTTGGGCCTGCCCGATCCGCGCCACCAGCTGTATGCCTTGGTCGCGCTCACCGTGGGGGTGTGGGTGCTCGAATCCACCTTCGAATACCTGTACGCGCTGAAGTGGCGCGGCCTCGCCCAGGACCTGCAGCATTCGCTGCGCCAGGCGGCGTATGGCCACGTGCAGAAGCTGCCGCCGGCGGTGATCGAGCGCGAGCGCAGCGGCCGGCTGATGGCGCTGATGAACGAGGACGTCAACCAGATCGAGCGCTTCCTCAACACCGGCGCCAACGACCTCATCCAGGTGGTGGTGTCGTCGCTGATGGTGGGCGCGGTGTTCTTCGTGCTCACCGCCGACCTGGCGGCGCTGGCGATGATGCCGATCCCGCTGATCCTGATTGGCGCGTTCTGGTTCCAGAAGCGGCTGGCGCCGCGCTATGCCGCCGCCCGCGAAGCCGCGGCCACGGTGTCCTCGCGCCTGGCCAACAACCTCGCCGGCATGGCCACCATCCAGGCCTACACGGCCGAGGACTTCGAAGCCGCGCACCTGCGCGAAGCCTCCGACGGCTTCCGCGCCCGCAACGCCGAGGCCATCCGCTTCTCGGCCGCCATCACGCCGGTGATCCGCATGGCGATCCTGGCCGGCTTCGTGGCGACGCTGCTGTACGGCGGCATCCTCACCCTGCGCGGTGAGCTCGGCGTGGGCAGCTACTCGGCCCTGGTGTACCTGACCCAGCGCCTGCTGTGGCCGCTGACGCGCCTGGCCGACATGACCGACCTCTACCAGCGCGCCATGGCCTCGGTGAACCGCGTGATGGACCTGCTGGACACGCCCGTGCCCGCGCGCGGCGATGCGCCCTTGCCGGCCAAGCCGCGCGGCGAGCTGGCGTTCGAGCGCGTGGGCTTCGACTACGACGGCCTGCCGGCGCTGCACGCGGTGGACCTGCGCGTGCCGGCCGGCGCCACCGTGGCCCTGGTCGGCGGCACCGGCGGCGGCAAGTCCACCCTGCTCAAGCTGCTGCTGCGCTTCATCGACCCGGCGCGCGGGCGCATCACTTTCGACGGCTTCGACGTGGCCGGGCTCGACCCCGCGGCGCTGCGCCGGAGCATCGGCTACGTCGCCCAGGAGCCCTTCCTCACCGACGGCACCGTGGCCGACAACATCGCCTACGGCGAACGCGACGCCGATCGCGCCCGCGTCGAAGCCGCCGCGCGCGCCGCCGAAGCCCACGCCTTCATCGCCGCCATGCCGCAGGGCTACGACAGCCCCGTGGGCGAACGCGGCAGCCAGCTCTCCGGCGGCCAGCGCCAGCGCATCGCCCTGGCCCGCGCGCTGTACCGCGACCCGGCCATCCTGGTGCTGGACGAAGCCACATCGGCCGTGGACAACGAAACCGAAGCCGCGATCCAGCGCTCGCTGGCCGTGGCCGCACGCGGCCGCACCACCCTGGTGGTGGCGCACCGCCTGAGCACCGTGCGCCACGCCGACGCCATCCACGTGCTGGAAGCCGGCCGCATCGTCGAAACCGGCACGCACGACGAACTGGTGGCCCGCGGCGGCGCCTATGCCGCCCTCTGGCGCCTGCAAACCGGCGAACCCGCCTGACCAAAAAGAGCGAAAAAGGGGTCAGAGAATATATTTGTTTCAAACAGGCGTTCGCGGGCGACCCCGGCCGGCCAGCGTCACCGACCTTCCCGTCGCAATCTCCAGCCGCTGCTGGAACTCGCTTGAGCCCCAGGCCCGCTCCTGGCGCGTGTGCTCTCGTATGGCCGCCACCTCCGAATCCGCGACCGACGCCTGCAGCACCGAGGCCCACGCCGCAGCCCGTGCCTGGCCTTCGCCGGCCAAGGCAAGCAGCGTGGGGTGCATCGTGATGAACGCATCGAACCGAAGCCCGAGGTGGTGCCGCGCGCTGGACCAGGGATAGTCAGCGGCCGCGCCCACCAAGCCCGCCCTGACGGGGTTCAGTTCGACATACGCCAGGCAATTGAGCAGGTAGCGATCCGTATCCACCACGCACGAGCGGAACCGACCTTCCCAAAGCGTCCCCGTCCGAGACCACCGCGCGTTGAACGATTTCACGAACCGGCGGCCCAAGGCCTGCATCAGCCGCGAGACCGCACCGGGAGCACTCCCGGCAACCAGCAGATGCACGTGGTTGCCCATCAGCACATACCCGTGCACGGCTACGCCAACCCTGGGCGCACAGGCGCCGAGCGCCACCAGGTACTCACGGCGATCATCGTCGTTGTTGAACACCGCGCCACGATTCACCCCACGATGGGTGACGTGCAGCGGGAACGGAGGGAAATCCAATCTCGGTCGGCGCATGGCCAGCTCGCATCAGCGGCGGGATGGCCAGCGTGCCGGCGCGCCGCCTCGCCGTGGAAGGCGAGGCGGGCGCGGGCGGGCGTATGAAAGCGCCCGTTTCAAACGAATATATTCTCTGACCCCTTTTAAGAGGGGCGTCTGGCTTACTGGGCGGCGGTTTCGATCTTGGGCTTCACGAAGCGCAGGGTCATGCGGTCGCTTTCGCCGATGGCGGCGTACTTGGCCTTGTCCGCTTCGTCGTGGCGGTTGCCCGGCGGCAGGGTCCAGACACCGTTGGGGTGGTCCTTGGTGTCGGCCGGGTTGGCGTTGACCTCGCTCTTCTCTTCGAGCGCGAAGCCGGCGGCGGTCGCCAGGCCGATCACGTAGTCCTCGGGCAGGTAGCCCGACTCGACCACTTCCTCAAGCGTCTTGCCCGGCGCGGCGCGGTGTTCGACCACGCCCAGCACGCCACCCGGCGCCAGCACGTCGAAGAAGCCCTTGAACATCGCCGCCTCGCTGCCCGCGCCGACCCAGTTGTGCACGTTGCGGAAGGTCAGCACCACATCGGCCGAACCGGCTTCGCCGAACACCGGCGCGGCCGGGTCCACTTCGACCACGCTGGCGTTCGCGTAAACGTCGGGACGGGCGGCGAGCTTGTCGCGGAAGCCCTGGTTGGCCTTGGTGTAGTACTCGGTGGCGCGCTCGCTGCCGGCCTTGGCCGGATCGTTCAGCGCGCCGATGTAGCGGCCCTTGCCCTGCGCCAGCGGCGCGAGGATTTCGGTGTACCAGCCGCCGCCCGGGCTGATCTCGACCACGGTCTGGCTGGGGCCGACGCCGAAGAAGGCCAGCGTTTCGCGCGGATGGCGGTACTGGTCGCGCGCAACGTTGGCCGGGTCGCGCCAGTCGCCGGCCAGGATCGCGTCCATCGGGTCGGTTTGCGCGCTGCGCAGGTCGGCTTCGGCCTTGGCCTTGGCGTCGGCCGCGGCATCGGTGGTCGCGGAGGTGGCGGTCGCATCGGTGGTGGCGGCATCCGCCGGCGCGTCCTGGGAGGCGGGCGTGCAGGCGCCGAGCATCAGCGCGGCGAGGGCGAGGGCAAGCGGGGACAGGGTCAGGCGCATCGGGTGGCTCCGGGTCGTTGGACTGGCCGGAGGCTAGCATGGGGCCGCGTCAAGGCGCCGTGGCGGCCTCGGCGCGGTTGAGCGTGTCGGCTATCAGCGCCCACACCGCGGGGTTGAAGCACAGGCCCAGGTGCGCGGCGTCGATGTCCACGTGGCGCACGTCGGGGCTGTGGTGGTCGAAGGTGGCGGCGTGGCCCACCACGGCGTCGGTGGGGCTGGCGATGGCGGTGATGCGGGCGCGGATGGGCGTGGACTCGCGCTGCGCCACGCCGCGCTCGATCCAGTCCAGGTCCATGCCGCGGCCCTTGAAGAAGGCCGCGGCGCGCGTGTATTTCGGACCGCCCTGCACGGGCGTGCCCAGCGTGATTACTTCATCCACGATATCGGGCAGGTCGCGCGCCACTTCGCGCGCCACCACGCCGCCCAGGCTCCAGCCGATCAGCGTGACCGGGCCGCCGCCAAGTTCGCGGTGGCGCACCCGCACGCGCGCCACCATGCGGTCGCACAGCATCGGCACCGAGGCTTCGTTGCGGTAGTGCGCGATCGGCTCGGCCACCCAGCCGGGCGACAGGTCGGCCAGCGTGTGGCGGATGTCGATGCCGGCGCGGTTCAGGCCCAGGCCCCAGCCCTCGGCGTGGTGGCCGAGCTTGCGCAGGTAGCGGCGCAGCGGCCAGGTGGCGCGGTCGTCGGCGCCGAAGCCGGGCATCACGATGATGTTGCGTGGGCGCGTGGCGCGCGCTTTGCCGGCCGGCATCAGCAGCGGCAGCACCATGCGGCCGGCGTCGAGCAGTGCACGCGATTCGCGCCAGGCGAGGGCGTGCTCGGGGCCGGAGAGCCCGGGCTTGCGCGGCGCGGTCATCGCGAACTCCCGGGGCATGCACTGCCCGCTGATACGAACTGTAGGGTATTGATTCGCGCGTGAACTCCATCTGAGCACGCACGCGCCGGAAGCGATCACCATAGCCACAACCTATCGCAGACATCCAAAACATTCATTTTCATCTTCACGGTAACGGGCCTAAGGTGTTCCGACACCGGGGTGGCGCCACCACCGCGGCACCCATGCATCACGTCAGTCCCCAGGAGAGAGCCATGTCCACCGAATCCAAGTGCCCGGTCACGGGCGGCACCCACCACATCGGCATGGGCAAGGGCCCGCGCAACCTCGACTGGTGGCCGAACGCGCTCGACGTCGGCGCGCTGCACGCGCACTCGTCCAAGGGCAACCCGCTGGGTGACGACTTCGACTACCGCAAGGAGTTCCTGAAGCTCGACCTCGACGTGGTGATGGCCGACCTCAAGGCGCTGATGCTCGATTCGCAGGACTGGTGGCCGGCCGACTACGGCAACTACGGCGGCCTGATGGTGCGCCTCACCTGGCATGCGGCCGGCACCTACCGCATCGCCGACGGCCGCGGTGGCGGCGGCAGCGGCGACCAGCGCTTCGCCCCGCTCAACAGCTGGCCCGACAACGGCAACCTCGACAAGGCCCGCCGCCTGCTCTGGCCGATCAAGCAGAAGTACGGCCGCAAGCTGTCCTGGGCCGACCTGTTCATCCTGGCCGGCAACGCCGCGATGGAGGGCATGGGCTTCAAGACCTTCGGCTTCGCCGGCGGCCGCCCCGACGTGTGGGAACCTAGCGTCGTCGACTGGGGCTCGGAAACCGAATGGCTGGCCACCAGCGACAAGGCCAACAGCCGCTACTCGGGTGACCGCGAGTTGGCCAACCCGCTGGCCGCGGTGCAGATGGGCCTGATCTACGTGAACCCGGAAGGCCCGGACGGCAATCCCGACCCGCTGGGCTCGGCCCGCGACATCCGCGAAACCTTCGCGCGCATGGCCATGAATGACGAGGAAACCGTGGCGCTCACCGCCGGCGGCCACACCTTCGGCAAGGCCCACGGCGCCGGTGACGTCGCCAACGTCGGCCCGGAGCCGGAGCGCGCCGACATCGCCGAGCAGGGCTTCGGCTGGATCAGCACGCACGGCACCGGCAAGGGCAACGACGCCATCACCAGCGGCCTCGAAGGCTCGTGGACCCCGAACCCGATCCAGTGGGACAACGGCTACTTCGATGCGCTGTTCGGCTATGAGTGGGAACTGGTCAAGAGCCCCGCCGGGGCCCATCAGTGGCACCCGAAGAACCTGGCCGAGAAGGACATGGCGCCGTCCGCGCACGACCCGTCGAAGAAGGTCACCATCATGATGACCACGGCCGACATGGCCATGCGCATGGACCCGGCCTACGAAAAGATCTCGCGCCGCTTCCACGCCAACCCGGCTGAGTTCGCCGATGCGTTCGCCCGCGCCTGGTTCAAGCTCACCCACCGCGACATGGGCCCGCGCGCCCGCTACCTGGGCTCGCTGGTGCCGCAGGAAGTGCTGATCTGGCAGGACCCGGTGCCGGCCGTGGACCACCCGCTGGTGGACGCCGCCGACGTGGCCGCGCTCAAGGCCAAGGTGCTCGCCTCCGGCCTCACCACGCAGCAGCTGGTGGCCACCGCCTGGGCGTCGGCGTCGAGCTTCCGCGGCAGCGACAAGCGCGGCGGGGCCAACGGTGCCCGCATCCGCCTGGCTCCGCAGAAGGATTGGGAAGCCAACCAGCCGGTGCAGCTGGGCAAGGTGCTGGGCGTGCTGGAGGGCATCCAGCACGGCTTCAACACCACGGCCAGCGGCGGCAAGCGGGTGTCGCTGGCCGACCTGATCGTCATCGCCGGCAACGCGGCGGTCGAGGACGCGGCGAAGAAGGCCGGCGTCACCGTCACCGTGCCGTTCTCGCCGGGCCGCACCGACGCGCGCCAGGACCAGACCGACGCCCATTCGTTCGAACCGCTCGAGCCCAAGGCCGACGGCTTCCGCAACTACGTCGCCAAGGGCAATGAGTCGCACCAGGCCGAGCGCCTGATCGACAAGGCCGCGCTGCTGGGCCTGAGCGCACCGGAAATGACGGTGCTGGTGGGCGGCCTGCGTGCGCTGGACGCCAACGTCGGCGGCGCGAAGCACGGCGTGTTCACCCAGACCCCGGGCGTGCTGAACAACCACTTCTTCGTCAACCTGCTGGACATGGGCACGAAGTGGGCGCGCACGGCGGCCGACACCAACGTGCTGGAGGGCCGCGACCGCAAGACCGGCGCCGTGAAGTGGACCGGCACGGTGGTGGACCTGGTGTTCGGCTCCAACTCGCAGCTGCGTGCGCTGGCCGAGGTCTACGCCGAGTCCGATGCCGGCGAGAAGTTCGTCAACGACTTCGTCAAGGCCTGGACCAAGGTGATGGAAGCCGACCGCTACGACC
>JANOJQ010000186.1:0-24043 GCA_031418815.1 Lysobacteraceae bacterium | reverse complement strand
ATGGACCGGAACCAGGACTGGACCGCGCTGGCCGCGGACTGGCAGCGGCAGGACACGCCCGCCATCGACGTCGAAGCGATCCGCGACGAGGCCGAGCGGCGCAGCCGCAGCCTGCGCCGCACCGTCCGGATCGAGATTGGTTTCTCGGTGCTGGTCATCGCGATGTGCGTGCTGATTGCGTTGAATCCCAGGGGCGAGCGGGCGGAGCAGCTGTTGTTCGCCGGGATGGCCGTTTTCCTCGTGGGGTACCAGGCGCTGATGGTGTGGATCCGCCGGCGCGACCTGGCCGACGCCGGCCGCGACGCGCTGTCGCTGGTGGACCGCGAGATCCAGCGCGCCCGCACCGTGCTGAGCTACTGGCGCTGGGGCATGTGGTCCGCGCTGCTGCTGTGGCTGGGCATCTACGCGCTGATGCTCCACGGCATGGCCGCGGATTGGCCGCCGCGCCGCGTGGGCGGGCTGCTGGGCGGGACGGCCATCAATGTGCTGGTCTTCCCGGCGATGGGCGTCTACGGCTGGTGGCGCTGTTCGCAGGCACGGGCACGCCTGCTCCGCTTCGCCGCCCTGCGGGACCAGCTGCGCGCGCCGTAGAATGGCGCCATGAGCACCCCGCGCCCCACCGACCTCATCCTGCACCAGGCCTCCCACGTGCTCGAGGTCGCCTTCGATGACGGGGTGCGCTTCCGGCTTCCGTGCGAGTACCTGCGGGTGGAGTCCCCGAGCGCCGAAGTGCAGGGCCACGGCCCCGGCCAGAAGGTGCTGGTGGCCGGCAAGCGCAACGTCGGCGTGAAGGCCATCGAGCCGATGGGCAATTACGGCGTGCTGCTGCGCTTCGACGACGGCCACGCCACCGGCATCTTCAGCTGGACCCTGCTGCACCAGCTGGGCCTGGAATACGAGGCCCGCTGGGCCGCCTACACCGCCGCCCTGGCCGCCGCCAACCTCTCCCGTTGAAAACCGGGCTCTGACCCCGGTTTTCCCTATAATCGTGGCCATGGACAAGACCCCCGAACCCGGCACCACCCACTTCGGCTTCCGCGACGTGCCGGTGGAAGAAAAGAAGAAGCTGGTCGGCCAGGTCTTCAGCTCGGTCGCGCGCCAGTACGACCTGATGAACGACCTGATGTCGCTGGGTATCCACCGCGTGTGGAAGCGCTACTTCGTCGGCACCTCGGGCGTGAAGCGCGGCGACCGCGTGCTGGACCTGGCCGGCGGCACCGGCGACATCGCCGCCCTGATCCACGAACGCGTCGGCGAAACCGGCAGCGTGGTGCTGGGCGACATCAACGCCGCCATGCTGTCGGTCGGCCGCGACCGCCTCACCGACCGCGGGCTGGTGCGCGGGCTGGAGTACGTGCAGCTCAACGCCGAGGCGCTGCCGTTCCCGGACGCCAGCTTCGACCTGGTCACGATTGCCTTCGGCCTGCGCAACGTCACCGAAAAAGCCAATGCGCTGCGCGAGATGCACCGCGTGCTCAAGGTCGGCGGCCGGGCGCTGGTGCTGGAGTTCTCGCAGGTGAAGCCCGAGTGGTTCCGCCCGGTCTATGACTTCCATTCGTTCAAGGTGCTGCCGCGCCTGGGCCAGCTGTTCGCCAATGATTCCGCCAGCTACCAGTACCTGGCCGAGTCCATCCGCAAGCACCCGCCGCAGGACGAGCTCAAGGCCATGATGGTCGCCGCCGGCTTCGACCGCTGCGAGTACCGCAACCTCAGCGCCGGCATCGTCGCCATTCATTCGGGCTACAAGGTCTGAAGAACGGGGTCAGATCAACTTATCTCGCCGGACCGGCGGGTTTCGCCAGGACCTCGCCCGGGATAAGTTGATCTGACCCCGTTCTTCACGTGCTGCGGGCCCACGCCGCGCCCGCCCGCGCTAGAATCCAAGGGTCAACCTGCCGGATTCCGCCATGCGCCGCCTTGCCCTGCTGCTTGTCCTGCTGACCGCCAACCTGCCGGCCCTGGCCCAGGACCGGCGCACCGACGAGCACTCCTACGCCCAGCCCGACAAGGTGCGCATCAGCGACCTGGGCCTGGACCTGGCCGTGGACTTCCAGAAGCGCCAGCTCGCCGGCAGCGCCACGCTCACCCTGGCCTGGGCCGACCCGGCGCAGCGCGACCTGGTGCTCGACACCCGCGACCTCACCATCGCAGCGGTCGAAGCCCGCAGCGGCAAGCGCAAGTTCCGCGCCGTGGACTTCGCTCTGGCTCCGCGCGACGAGCGCTTCGGCAGCAAGCTCACCATCACCCTGCCGCGCCAGTACGAACAGGTGCGCATCACCTACACCACCTCGCCCGAGGCCTCGGGGCTGCAGTGGCTGAGCCCGTCGATGACCGCCGGCGGCAAGACGCCCTTCATGTTCAGCCAGTCCCAGGCCATCCACGCCCGCAGCTGGGTGCCGCTGCAGGACACGCCGTCGGTGCGCTTCACCTACACCGCGCGCATCAAGACCCCGGCCGACGTGATGGCGCTGATGAGCGCCGACAACGACCCGGCCGCGCCGCGCGACGGCGACTACCGCTTCACCATGCCCCAGGCCATCCCGTCCTACCTGATGGCCATTGCCGCGGGCGACCTGGTGTTCAAGCCGATCTCGGCCCGCGCCGGCGTCTGGTCCGAGCCGCGCACGGTGGACCGCGCGGTGAAGGAGTTCGAAGACACCGAGAAAATGATCCAGGTGACCGAGCAGCTCTACGGCGACTACCGCTGGGGCCGCTACGACCTGCTGATCCTGCCGCCGTCGTTCCCGTTCGGCGGCATGGAGAACCCGCGCCTGAGCTTCATCACGCCCACCGTGATCGTCGGCGACGGCTCGCTGGTGTCGCTGATCGCGCACGAGCTGGCGCATTCGTGGTCGGGCAACCTGGTCACCAACGCCAGCTGGAAGGACATGTGGCTCAACGAAGGCTTCACCAGCTACGTCGAGAACCGCATCGTCGAGGAGCTCTACGGCAAGGAGCGCGCCGACATGGAGTTCGTCAACAGCCGCAACGGCCTGGTGGCCGAGCTGGCTGAAGTGCCGGTGGCGCAGCAGGTGCTGGTGCTGCCCGCGCGCGGCGGCAGCGACCCCGAGGACGCGCTGGGCGCGGTGGCCTACGACAAGGGCGCGTGGTTCCTGCAGTTCCTGGAGCAGCGCTTCGGCCGTGCCGCCTTCGACCCGTTCCTGCGCAGCTGGTTCGACACGCACGCGTTCCAGAGCGTGGACAGCGACCAGTTCGTGGCCTTCCTCAAGGCCAACCTGGTGGCGAAGCAGCCGGGCGTGGTCACCGACGCCGAACTGGCCGCCTGGCTCACGCAGCCGGGCATCCCGGCCTTCGCGCCCAAGACCACGTCGCCGCGCTTCGACGCCGTGGACGCCGCCCGCGAATCCTGGCTCAAGCGCCGCACCGCCGCGCGCGAACTCAAGACCTCGGCCTGGACCACGCAGGAGTGGGTGTACTTCCTCGAAGGCCTGCCGGCCGAACTGCCGCCCGAGCGCCTGGTGGAACTCGACCAGGCCTTCCGCTTCACCGGCACGCCCAACGGCGAGCTGGCGCAGCGCTGGTACCCGCTGAGCGTGCGCAGCGAATACTTCGAGGCGCGCCCGGCGATGTCGCTGTTCCTGCGCAAGATCGGCCGCCGCAAGCTGGTGATGCCGACCTACGAAGCGCTGGCGAAGACGGCCGATGGCCTGGCCTTCGCCGAGCAGATCTTCGCGATGGCGCGGCCGGGCTACCACCCCATCACCAGCGCCTCGGTGCAGGCGCTGCTGGAAAAAGCCAAGGCCGCGGCCGCGGCACCGGTGCAGTGACATGAGGCCTCGTCGCGCGAGCGGTACCCGCAAGATCGTCCTCGTCACGTCGCTGGGCCTCGCCTTGGGCGTGGTGGGCTTCGCCGCGACCGCGCCGGAAAAAGTGCTCGAGGCCGAGTTTGCGCGCCAGCGCTGGCTGGCCGGCGCCGAAGTGACCCAGTTCAACGTGGCCGGCCATCGCTGGGTGGCGGTCGAAGCGGGGCAGGGTGCCGGCAAGCCGCTCGTCGTGCTGGTGCACGGCTTCACCGGCAGCAAGGAAAACTGGCTGCCGCTGATGCGCGAGCTGGCCAAGAGCTACCGCGTCATCGCCCCCGACCTGCCCGGTTGGGGCGAAAGCGAACGCCAGCCCGGCGGCGACTACGGCCCGGTGGCGCAGTCCGAGCGCCTGGCCGCGTTCCTGCGCGCGCTGCCCGAGAAGCCGGCGCTGCTGGTGGGTCATTCGATGGGCGGTCAAATCGTCGGGCTGATGGCCGCGCGAAACCCAAGGCTGGTTGAACGCATCAGCCTGATGTCATCGGCCGGCGTGCGCTATCAGGAAAATGCCTTCGCCAATGCCGTTATCGCCGGCCAGAATCCGTTCCAGGTGACCACCAAGGCCGAGCTCAAGCGCTACCTGGGCATCGTGTTCGTGGACCCGCCGTTCGTGCCGTGGCCGGCGAACGAAGCGCTGGTGCGCCGCCGCCGCGCCGACGCCGAGTTCGAGCAGACGGTACTGGACGGCATTGGCCGCGGCCCCGACGCTTTCGCGCTGGAAGACGAGCTGGCCAACATCCGCGCGCGCACGCTGCTGCTGTGGTGCCGCGACGACCGCGTCATCGACGTCAGCGCGGCCGAAGTGTTCCATCGCGGCCTGGCCAGCAGCAGCACGGTCATCCTGGCTGGCTGCGGCCACATGCCGATGATGGCGCAGCCGCGCCAGGTGGCGGACGCCATCGGCGGCTTCCTGGACGCCCCGCGCTGACGCGCATGCTTCGCGGCTTTTCCGGCGCCATGCACCCGGGATGGCGCATCCTGCGCCTGCTGCTGGTGGCGTGGCTGGTGCTTACCGCGGCCTTCGTGCTCATCAGCGCCTTCAATGCGCGCGGCCTGCCCGACCTGCAGCCCTGGCATCGCTGGCAGTTCCCCAGCGAGCCCGCAGCATCGCAGCTGCGCGAAATGGACTGGGCCGCCTACGCGCGCGCCGAGCAGGCGGTGTTCGACGAACTGCAGGCGCACCTGGCCGCCGACGCCACGCCCGGCCGCTACCGCTACCAGGCCGACAGCCCGCTGGGCGCGCGCGGCGATGCCGTGGACTGGAACCGCAGCCAGGTGCTGATGCCCGCCGGCGCCGTGCGCGGCGGCGTGCTGATGCTGCACGGGCTCAGCGATTCGCCCTACAGCCTGCGCCACCTGGCCGGGCGCTACACGGCGCAGGGTTTCGTGGTGGTGCTGCCGCGCCTGCCCGGCCACGGCACCGCGCCCTCGGGCCTGCGCCAGGCGCTGTGGACCGATTGGCTGGCCACGGCCGAACTGGGTGCGCGCGAAGTGCGCGCACGCATCGGCGCCGGCCAGCCCTTCCACGTGGTGGGTTATTCCAACGGCGCGGCGCTGGCGCTGAAGTACGCGATGGACCGCGTGGACATCACCGGCGACGACGGCCTGCCCGCGCCCGACCGCCTGGTGATGGTGTCGCCGATGATCGGCATCGGCCGTCTTGCCGCGTTCTCGCGGCTGATGCCGCTGCTGGGCGGCATCCCGTACTTCGAGCAGTCGCGCTGGCTGGACGTGCAGCCCGAGTTCAACCCGTTCAAGTACAACTCGTTCCCGGTGAACGGCGTGCGCCAGTCGTGGCTGCTCACCAGCGTGGTGCAGGCGCAGCTGCTGCAGCTGCGCTCGATCGGCCGAAGCGAGCGGCTGCCGCCGATCCTGGCGTTCCAGTCGGTGCTAGACGGCACGGTGAGCACGCCGGCGGTGGTGCGCAAGCTGTTCGACCAGCTGCCGGCCAACGGCAGCGAACTGGTGCTGTTCGACATCAACCGGCAGGGCGTGCTGGCGCCGATGTTCACGCAGTCGGCCAGCGAGATGATGGGGCAACTGCAGCCGGACGCGGCGCACGCCTATCGGCTGACCGTGATCGGCAACGTGGATGCCGACACGGCCAACATCGCCGAGCGCCGCCTCGACCCCGGCCAGCGCCTTGCGGTGCTGCGGCCGCTGCCGCTGGCGTATCCGCCCAACGTGTATTCGCTGTCGCACGTGGCGCTGCCGTTCCCGGTGGACGACCCGCTGTACGGGCTGCAGCCGCGCATGGACGAGGACTACGGCATCCGCATCGGCACGATGGCGCTGCACGGCGAGCGCGGGGCGCTGTCGGTGGCGGCCGAGCAGCTGCTGCGGCTGGGCAGCAATCCATTCTACGGCTACCTGGCCGGGCGCGTGGACGAAGCCATCGTGGCCGACCTGCCGCCGCCCGCCGCGCGCTGAAATTCACCGTTGCGCGGCCGGCGCATGACCCGGCCGCGGCCAGCGGCGTACCATCGCGGTTCCTGCCACGACCGCCGAGCCCACCATGACCACGTCCCTGCACGCCGCCTCCGTCCCCGTGTTCAACCAGCTGCTCGGCGGCCTCGCCGACGTGCTGAAGAAGGCCGAGGCGCACGCCACCGAGCGCAAGATCGAACCCAACGCCTACCTGCAGTCGCGCCTTTACCCGGACATGTTCCCGCTGCTGCGCCAGGTGCAGATCGCCTGCGACTTCGCCAAGTCGGTCTCGGCGCGCCTCGCCCAGGCCGAAGTGCCGGCGTGGGAAGACAACGAAACCACGTTCGAGGACCTGCAGGCGCGCATCGCCCGCACGCAGGCCTACCTCGTCAGCCTGGACGCGGCGAACTTCGAAGGCGCCGAATCGCGCGAAGTTGTGCTGCGCCCCGGCACGCCGAAGGAAAAAAAGCTTAGCGGCCAGGCCTACCTGCTCAACTACGGCCTGCCGCAGTTCTTCTTCCACGTCACCACCGCTTACGCGCTGCTGCGCCACGCCGGCATCGAAGTCGGCAAGCGCGACTTCATGGGCCAGTACTGATCTCCCGGGGAACGCTATGAGGCTGGCCGAATTCATCCAGGCGAACATGGAACCCATCCTCAAGGAGTGGGAGGTTTTCGCCCGCAGCCTGCTGCCCGGCGCGGACATGACCGTGGTGGCGCTGCGCGATGATGCCGGATCGATCCTGCGCGCCACCGCGCGGGACATGCAGAACTGGCAGAGCCTCCAGCAGCAGGCCAGCAAGTCCAAAGGCGACGGCGGCGCCGGCACCGTGGCCAGCGACCGGCTGGACAACGCTTCCGACCTGCACGGCGTCGAGCGGGTGGGCTCGGGATTCCACATCACCGACGTGGTGGCCGAGTACCGCGCGCTGCGCGCCAGCGTGCTGCGCCTGTGGCGGGAAAGCCGTCCGCAGCCGGACGTGCACGACATCGATGACATCACGCGCTTCGACGAGTCCCTGGACCAGTCGCTGGCCCGCGGCGTGGCCAGCTACTCCGCGCGCATCGACGAGTCGCGGCAGATGTTCCTGGCCATCCTGAGCCACGACCTGCGCAACCCGCTGAGCACCATCCGCACGGCCGCCTACCTGGTCTCGCTGGACAACGCCGACCGCGCCACCGCCGACGCCCTGTCGATGATCAACCGCAGCACGGATGAAATGATGAAGCTGATCAGCGACCTGATCGACTTCTCGTCCAGCGGCCTGGGCCGCGCCATGCCGCTGCATCGCGAACCGGTCGACCTGGAAGTACTTTGCGGCGAGCTGGTCGACTCCTTCCGCAGCCACCATCCCGGCCGGACCCTGCGCCTGCACTGCGTCGGCGAAGTGGACGGCGTGTGGGACGCGGGCCGCATCCGCCAGGTGGTTTCGAACCTGCTGGGCAACGCCCTCCAGCACGGCGCCCCCGACGGAGTGATTGAACTGTCGCTGGCCTCCCGGCAGCTGCCCTCAGAGGCTGCCGTGCTGGGGGAATCCGTGCTGGTGCTGAGCGTCCACAACGAGGGCGAGCCGATCCCGCTGGAGCTGCTGCCGACGATCTTCGATCCGCTGAAGCGCTACGCCACACAGGAGTCTGCGGCGCACCGCACGCCCGGCAGCATCGGGCTGGGCCTGTACATCGTGCGCGAGATCGTCGAGGCCAAGGGCGGCACCGTGACCGTCACCTCCACCGCCGGGGAGGGCACCACCTTCACCGTCTGCCTGCCGCGCTTCCGCCCCGCCGACGGCGACCCCAAGGACGACGCCAGGGCCGCCTGAAAGCTCCCGCCAACTGATTCCGCCAGACCGGGCTGACGGCGTCCGCTGCCGACCCGAAGCGGACATCGGAACTAGCTAGCAACAGCTGTTTCGACCCCAGGCAGGGAAGCTCCGAGGGCATGTTGGAGAGACGGCTGGGGTCCGGTTTTTCGTCGGAATTGTTTACCGAGCAAGGTCGACCTAAACTCCCCGATAATCATCGCGTTCAGGGCTACGACCCGACACCCCGATCGGATGTGTAACCGGACACTGGCGTCGACATATACGGTGGTTAGGCGCACAGGAGAGTTCATGGCAGCTTCGCCAATATCTGTTGGGTTCCCTTTGCGCGGCGAGTGGTCTGCTCTCAACACGCCTGCATTCAAGGTGCCAAGCCACGGCACGCACTACATGGCCCAAACATATGCCTACGATTTTACCCGCCTGAGTTGGAAAGATGGGAAGGTCGATGATTTCCACGGGAAGACGAGCATTGGGTACCTGTTGGGCCGCGTGAAGCTCGAAGACTGTTACGGGTGGTCGCAGCCCGTCATCGCTCCATTTGCGGGGACAGTTGTACATGCCGCCGATGGATGGCCGGAAAGACGAACAGTTCACTTGGCGAGAGACGTTTTTGTCGCGCTGAAGAATGGCTTCTTCTTCAACGAGAAGAAGCACGAAGATCTGAGGCCGCTGGCGGGCAACTACCTGATCTTGGCGGGAGAGAGTTGTTTCGCTTTTCTCGCGCATCTCAAGACCGGATCGATCACGGTCAAGAAGGGAGATAAGGTGGGTGCGGGCCACCTACTTGGTGCGGTAGGCCATTCTGGGAACTCCACAGCCCCTCATCTGCACTTTCATCTCATGGATGCTCCTGATCCTCGCTCCGCCTCGGGCGTACCTTGCAGCTTTGACAACTATGAGATCTATTGTGACGATACTTGGGTGCGAGTCCGCAATGGAATGCCTGGCCGTTTGGAACGCATCCGCATGTGCGCCTAGCAAATTATTCAAGCCGAACCCGCTTCGCGGGCCGGCTTAATTCTGGCGCTATCTGCTTGGCCCCGATGACCGCTCCTGGCCGGAAGCGGAAGTCGGCCACATCAGGAGATGCCAGTCGCCGCCGCCCCAGCTGACTGGCTTAGTCAACACCAGAATCGCTGGTCAGCTCATTCCGGCGCAACGGTCAAAGCCGACCAGCGCCCGCAGAAGCTACCCTAATGCTGAAGCGCTGGCGTTGACGGTCAAGCGAAACGGCGGCGGCACCTGCGGACTGGCTTAGCAGCAGCGTTGCGCCCGTGGGGCGTTGGGGTAAGCCCCACTTAATCCGTTAGTCATGCCCTACATATTGTGCTGCGCACAACGTTCAACGTCGGGTTCGAAGTAAGGTTCGGCGGGCTCGGCGATCTCCTTCGGGCGTGCGGCCCAGCCATTCCCCCTGAGCGGCCTAAGTCAACGTCGGATGTTTGAATGTTGAACTCCTTGTCAACGCTTGGAGGTCGGCAACCAACGATCGGCCGCGTCCAGGAAATAAGACGTTGGCGCCTTGGCATACCCACATAAGACTCTACAGAGCGAATAACCATGCCCGTGAGAATGCGTGCTACTACAATCTTCATGCCCCGGGTCATAAAGGCGCTGGTGTTTGCAGTGCTGTTAGCACTAGCTTCGCACGCTAATGCGACTATCACGTATCCGAGCAAAGACGCAGCCTATGCAGGTTGCATGGAATACATGGAAGGTCGACTCGCTCTCTATCAGAGCAATGGAGATCCATACCGGGCGGACTCCGTCAAATGCGAATGGCAGGGTCACGGGCTATTTTATGGAATGATGCGTCTAAATCTATGCCCTAGCATTTATTGCGGGGGCAAGTGGGAAGTCCATGAATACCATAAGTACCCAGTAGTTTGGGCGCTGCCGCCTCCCGAGAAAAACTCCGGCCCCATGACTTGCAAGACCAGAGGGTCTCAAGTCGGCAATCCAATCAACATAATGACGGGGAACAAGTACCAGCGAGAGGTTGATGTCGTTGGTGGCGAGGCCGGTCTTGAGTTTGTGCGTCACTACAATAGCCTTGGGATCAACCCTGACGTCGGGCTTGGCCCCGGATGGACGCACACCTACGCTCGCAGCGTCGACAATGATGTTGCGACGTACGGTGGCCATGTTGTTCAGGTCAATCGCCCCGAGGGCGGATTTGTCACGTTTCGGAAAAAGTTTGATGGCACGTGGATGGCGGACGATACGGCATCGCGTCTCGAAAGGCAGCTGGACACTTCTGGGGAAATTGTCGGCTGGACATATCACCATGACCTGGCTGCAGAAGTGGAACACTTCGACCGCACTGGTCGGATAGTGAAAATCGAGCGAAGGTCAAGCGCTGATAGCTTGATCCTCCAGTACGAGGCAGATTCACTTACCAGAATTCTTGACAGTCGCGGCCGCGCCATCGAGGTCTCGTATTCGCCCAATGGCATGATCTCGAAAATTAGAGATCCGGCCTTCGCAGAGTATGGATATCGATATGACGCTGCCAGCAACATGCTTCGTTACGTGGACCGCCCTGGCAATTCCACAGTTGAGTATCGTTACGGTGAAGCGGGGTATGTATCATCGGCCGCTTCATCTTCCCTGCTTACCGGTGTCATTGACGAACTGGGTATTCGCTATGCGAGTTTCACCTACGACAGCACCGGCCGTGCGATTGTCACGGAGCATGCCGGCGGCGTCGATAGATATGAGATCAATGTCACGGCGATTAACACCGGGTGGCCATGGGTTAAGGCCGACGTCAAGTCCCCACTCGGGTTGACAACCAGCTTTGAGCTCGAGGGCAATCAGAGTGGATACGGCAAGGTTACCCGCAGAACACGAAACTGCACCAACTGTGGCACGCCAGAGGTCTACACCTACGACACAAATGGAAACATCGACACCATTCAAGGTAACGATGGGGTAATCACCAATTACGAGCAGGACATCTGTGGCCGCAATTTGCAAGTCACGTACGCGCAAGGCACGGTTCACCAGAAAACGGTTCAGAACATATGGAAGGAACGCGGAAGCATTCTTCTGCAATCGGACGTGCTGGATAGCATCGCAACTCTTAGATCGAGGAGTCGCTGGGAGTACAACGAGCGTGATCAAGCCTTGGCGATCAAAACCGTAGATCCAATCTCTGGTGTGGCGCGCACTACGGCTATTGAGTATTGCGAGCAATCGAACGTCGACACGGGCAGTTGCCCCTCACTAGGGCTTGTAACGTCAATCGATGGCCCCCGTACCGACGTCAACGACATCACCACGTTCACCTACCGCCCGGATGACGACCTCTCGGGCTGTGCCAATGGCACCACGTGCCATCGCAAGGGTGACTTGTGGCTGGTTACCGACGCCACTGGCCGCTCCACCGAGTACGTCTACCGTGATCGCGCCGGCCGAGTGACGCGCCTCAAGGCGCCGACCAACGTCGTCACCGACTTCGAGTACAACGCACGCGGCTGGCTGACGGCCCGAAAGATTCGCGGCACCGACAACGAAACCGAGATCGACGATGCCATCACCCGGCTAGAACATGACAATGTCGGCCAAGTGACCATGGTGATCCAGCCCGACGGTGCCTACGTCAGCTTCACCTACGACGCTGCCCGCCGCCTCACCGGCGTGGCCGACAACTTGGGAAATTCCCTGTCCTACACCCTTGATCGTGCCGGCAACCGCATTCAGGAAGAGGCGCGCGACGCCGGAAACGTACTGCGCCACAACCTCTCGCGCGTCTTCAACCACCTCGGCCAGCTTGAGACCCTGGCCGATGCCCAGAACAATCCCACCGACTTCACCTACGACCTGGCTGGCAATCTCGACACTGTCACCGACACGCTGGGCCGCACAACCGATAAGGAGCACGACGCCCTCGGTCGCCTGCGCCGCAGCATCGCCAACATCGGCGGCACCGGCGCGGAACGTTCCGAAACCCAGTTGGAGTTCGACGCCCTCGACACGCTCACTGCCGTGATCGACGCCAAGGGGCTGACCACGAAATACACCTACAACAGTCTGGGCGATTTGGTCGAGCTTCGCAGTCCCGACACAGGCACCACCAGTTATGCTTACGACAGCGCCGGCAATTTGACTAGCCAGCTCGACGCTCGTGGCATCGAGTCGTTCTATAGCTACGACGCTCTAAATCGCGTTACCGGCATTGACCTGCCTACCCCTGGCGAGGACATCCGCTACAACTACGACACCGCCCCGACCGAATGCCCCGTCGGCGAAACATTCGCCACCGGCCGCCTTAGTCAGTTCACCGATGGCAGCGGGAACACCCGCTACTGTTACGACAACCGCGGCAACGTCACCCGCACGATCCAGTCCACCACCGGCGGCCCGGTCCGACGTATGGCGTACACCTACAATGCCGCCGACCGGGTAATGGCCATCACCTACCCGAGCGGCTTGGTGCTGACTTACTCCCGCAATGCTTCCGGCCAGATCACCGGGGTCACGGCCAGGAACTCGTCGGGCGCAGCCCCGGTCGCCCTGATCACACAGGCCACTTACTTGCCGTTCGGGCCGCTGTCGGGCCTGACCTTCGGCAACGGCCGCGTGGTGCAGAGGTCCTACGACGCCAACTACGGCATCGTCGCGGTCGCGGACAGCGCCAGCGACGGCCTGGCCCTGGGCTACGCCCGGGACGACATCGGCAACGTCGTCGGCCTGAGCGAGCGCCGCACCGGCGGCACCACCGCCACCCGCAATGTCGACTACGACGGCCTCGACCGCCTCACCGCCCTAAAGGACGGCACCACCCTAGTCCAGGGTTTCAGCTACGACGCCACCGGCAACCGCACCAGCAAGCGCACGACCACCACCAGCGCCTACCAGTACGCCACCGACAGCCACCGCCTGACGAAGGTCGGCTCCCAGAACCGGACGTATGACGCCGCGGGCAACACCACCAGTACCCAATCCACCCGCCACTACGTGTACGACGACCGCGGCCGCATACGCCAGTCGCGCAACTCCACCGCTGTGCTGCGCGACTACCGCTACAACGCCCTGGGCCAGCGCGTGGCCAAGCTGCACCCGACCACCGCCACCAGCAGCGTGTTCTACGTCTACGATGAGGCCGGCCGCCTGCTGGGCGAGTACCGCCCCAACGGCGCGCTGATCAAGGAATACCTGTGGCTGGACGACACCTTGGTCGCCGTACGCGGCGGCTACGGCAGCCACAAGTTTCAATACGTGCTCACCGACCACCTGAACACGCCGCGGGCGATCGTGCTGCCGGCCACGAACGCCGTCATCTGGCGCTGGGACCTGACCCAGACCGCGTTCGGCGACCACGCCGCCCAGAACAATCCAGACGGTGACGCCTACAACTACGTCTTCAACCTGCGCTATCCAGGCCAGTATTTCGACAGCGAAACCGGATTGCACTACAACTACTTCCGGGACTACGACCCGAGCACCGGGCGGTATGTGCAGTCCGATCCTATCGGCCTTAGTGGCGGGATCAATACTTATGCTTACGTCGAGAGCTCGCCAATGGCGGGAGTGGATTTCTTTGGTTTGCAAGCAACGCGAGCTCTTCGCCCTATCGCTCCCTTCCCATTGACGCCGGAGGTTCGGGGAAGTGATACGAGCGGAGGAGATCGAGGTCAGAGTTCAGGAGCCCATGGCGTATCGCCATATAGAGGGCGAGGCTCGCTCATGGCAGCGTCGAGACCGGGCTGGATGACACCTATTGAGCAACGCGCATACACAAATTACTGTGCGAACTCTCCTGACCCTTGCGAATCGCTAAAAAAAGCGGTTCAAGAAGAGTTAGCCCAAAGTGGCGTAAAAATGAACCAGATGCTTTCCGATGTGGATAAGCTCTATGTTAATGATTTTGGTGGCGGGTGGACCAATCATGGAAATAACCTTCGCGGTCGGCTGAATAAAATCAGGGAAATGATCAACTTGGGTAATAAAATGGGATGCAATATGACGGCTGAATATAGTGCGTATATCATGCTGTCGGTTCCTGGAGCACCGCTATGACAAGAGCAAAGTTGGACATTTCTATCAATTTGAAGGATGGCACTGCGATTGGGATGGTTTCGGGATTCGTTGATTTTTTTGCGGTACCTGGTATCGGTGACCACATTTCGCTTGATACGTTTGACGCCACGAATCCGCGGCCGAAAGTCCAAGAGTTCAATTCACAACCAAGAGTGACCGGCAGGATATTTCCTGTTACAGGGAGCGAGCCGACCCTGCTAGTTGAGGACATGCTGTTCACGAACAGAGCTGATGCGGAGTGCGTTGCTAAGTATTTGGAGTCTTCCGGCGGGCTAATATTTGACCCGTTCTGAAGGGAGGCGCGGAGCGACTCATGCCGGGATTCAACTCGTTTCATTTTCTCGACGGCCCCCCGCTCTTAGTAGCGGGGCCGTTCAGAGTCCGGAATTAGGGTAGCCAATCCGACCAAGAGCTTTTTGTATGGGCGTAGGTACCAATTTGTCCAATGGAGTCGTTCACGGGTCGAGACAACCGGAATTTGGTTTTCAGTGAGAACGTTTGGTCTGAAAGACGTGGGCTCATGCGCGCGTCGCGCGGGACCGCAACTTCAGGTCCTTGCGTCTGCAAATGGCCGGTAGCGGAAGTCGGGCGCCCCCAGAGATGCCAGTTGCCGCCGCCCCAGCGGGTTGGCTCAGTCAACACCAGAATCGTCGGTCAGCTCATTTCGGCGCAAAGGTCAAAGCCGACCAGCGCCCGCAGCATCAGCGAACCCAGCGGCGCTGCCTGAAGCTCGCCGGGGCAGAAGACACGGTTTTGATTTTTTCTTCACTGTTCGGTCACTGCCGCTGCACCGGCCTGCAGACATTGTCCACCCCCCCGAACTGCCCAAGGATCGCCATGGTCAAGCTTGCGATTTACCACGCCACATTGCCCCAATACCTGCGCTCAAGCGCCGACGAGCCCGACCAGAAGAACCTGACCCTGGCTATTGCAACCGACAATCGCAGCGAACTGCTTGCCGCCGCCGGCACGGTAAAGATTGATGCGCTGGTGGCTGACCTTGCCCTGCTGGGGGATTCGCCGGACGCGGCGATTGCCGAGCTGGAGAACGCCCTCAAGCCCGAACTTACCGTGATTGTCTATGCCTTTGCCAAGTGGGAGCTGTTGGAGCGCCTGCGCGGTGCCAACCGCCAGCTGATGCGCGCGCCGGTCAGTGCGCGCGCGCTGCGCTCAAGCATGATTGGGCTGATCGTCAAGCACCTGGCCTCGGGGGCACGGCAGGTAACGCCACCCGCGCAGCAGTCTTCGCTGCTGCGGCTGGAGCAGCCCGCGCCCATGCGGCGCTTTGACGACATGCAGCTGGCCACGCTGCAGGACATCGCCAGCACGGTCGACTGCGAGTGCCCCAACCAGGTGGCCGACCTGGTCCTGGCACTCAACGCCTTCGAAAGTTATTCGGCACAGTGCGAAAACCGCAATGAGAAGGACGCCAAGATCCACCGCATGCTGGCCAGGACCACGGGCCATGCACGCGCCGTGATGGAGTACGCGATGAAAGAGCTGTGCGAGTTCGAGGGGATTGATACGGGCAAGAACTTCGGCGAAATCCGTCCGAACTCCACGCTCAACCGCGGCTTGCGGACCTGACGCGTCAGCTATCGCCGTACCGAAACATGTCATGCGCACAGCGCACGCGCTGCAAAGAAAAAAAGGCCGCGCAGTGCGCGGCCTTTTTCGTGAAGCCGGAAACCGTTACGGCGCAGCAGGCGCCGGCGGCTCCACCGCGGCAGCGCGCGACGCATCGCGGGCGGCCTTGAACGCATTGCCCTCGACATAGTTCGGCCACGCGTCGTTGTTGGCCAGCGTGGCGCCCACGCCGTACAGCGCGTAGAGGTCCTGCACCACGCCGCGCAGGTCCCAGGCCTGGTCGAACTCGTCGGCGGGCTTGTGGTAGAGCGCCGTCGTGTAGTTGGCCTGCACCTGGCGGCCGAAGTCCGCGCCCTTCTCGATGTGGTCGATGCCGCCCTTGGCGTACAGCGCCGGCACGCCGTACTTGGCGAAGCTGAAGTGGTCGGAGCGGAAGAAGAAGCCCTTCTCCACGCCGTCCTCCTCCACCAGCGTGCGCTGCTGCTTGTCAGCAAACGGGCGCAGCACGTCGTCGAGCTCCGAGTTGCCCAGGCCGATCACCACCAGGTCCTTGGTCGGGCCCACCACCGACATCGCGTCGAGGTTGATCACCGCCACCGTGTCCTTGAGCGGGATCACCGGATTGGCCGCGTAGTACTTCGAACCCAGCAGGCCCGACTCCTCCAGCGTCACCATCAGGAACACCACGCTGCGCGCCGGCTTCGGGTTCTGCACGATGAACATCTCGGCGATCTCCAGCACGCCGGCCACGCCGGTGGCGTTGTCGATGGCGCCGTTGTAGACGTGGTCCTCGGCCTCCGTGGCCGCTGGCGCCTTGTCGCCGCCGTGGCTCGCCGCGTGGTCGCCCAGGTGGTCCCAGTGCGCGGTGTAGACCACCGCTTCGTCGGGGCGCTGCACGCCCGGCAGCCTGGCCAGGATGTTGCGCGAACTGGCGTTGGTGACGGTGCTCTTGAGCGATGCGTCGAACGTGGCGTCGCCGATCGCCACCGACCTGAAGCCGCGCTTGCCGGCGGCCGTGCGCAGGGCCTCGAGGTCGAGGCCGGCATCGGTGAACAGCTGCGCGGCGGTTTCACCGGTCAGCCAGCCCTGCAGCGGCAGGCGCGGTTCCGGGTCGGCGCTGGCGGGCAGGTCGAACTGCGCGCCCGACCAGCTGTTCTTCACCACGTCCCAGCCGTAGCCGGCGCCGGCGTCGTCGTGGATGATCAGCGCGGCCGACGCGCCCTGGCGCGCGGCCTCTTCGAACTTGTAGGTCCAGCGGCCGTAATAGGTCATCTTCTTGCCGCTGAAGAGCTCCGGGTCGCCGGCGTGGAAGCCCGGGTCGTTCACCAGCATCACGACCGTCTTGCCCTTCACGTCCAGGCCTTCGTAGTCGTTCCAGCCGGCCTCGGGCGCGTTCACGCCGTAGCCCACGAACACCAGCTCGCTGCCGGCCACGTCCACCTGCGGCTGCGCGGTGCGCGTGCCCATCGCCATCTGTGTGCCGAAGGCCAGCGGGCGGGCCTGGCCCTTGAGCGTGATGGTGGCGGTGGTGGCGGTTTCGTCGGCGGTGGTGACCACCATCGGCACGTCCTGGAACCAGCTGTCGCCGTTGCCGGGCTGCAGGCCCAGGCGCTTGAACTGCGCGACCACGTAGTCAGCGGTTTTCTGCTCGCCGTCGGTCCCGGGGGCGCGGCCGCCGAACTCGTCGGACGACAGCACCTTCACGTGCTGCGAAAAGTCTTCGGCGGAAATCTCAGGGCCGAAGCCGTGCTTGACCGGGGCGGACTCGGCCACCAGCGCTTCAGGCGCCGGGGCGGGGCTGCAGGCCGACAGCGCAAGCGCGGCGGCTGCAAACAGCAGGGTGTGCTTCATGGATGGGGCTCTCCAAACGCGGGAACCCCGGATTCTAGCGGTAACCGGGCCCGCGGCAAGCCGGCCGCCCCGCAGGGCGGCCGGCCCCGGCTTCAATCGCGCGGCGGAAGCTTGTCGGTGTAGGCCTGGGCGGTGGCGCCCGTGACCGCGCCGACCTTGGCGGACGCGTGCACGAACAGCTCGACTTCACGCTCGAACACCAGCGTGCCTTCGACCACCGAGCGCTGCCCGATGACGATACGCGGCTTGCGGCTCTTGCTGCTGTTCCACCAGCCCATGCTCGGCTTCTCGACCAGGATGCCGCCGCGCACGTGGGTGGCGTCCAGGGTGATGTCGCCGTTGGTGGTGGTGAGGCCGCCGGCGATTTTCGCGCCTTCGAAGTTCAGGCCGCCGTTGACGGTCCCGGCGTTGCCGCCGACCTGCGCGCCCTTGCGGCCGCGGATGCCGCCGTTCACGGTTTCCACGTCGTGCTCGACGATGGCGCCCTCGCCCAGGCTGATGCCGCCGTTGACGGTTTCCAGCGACCCCGCCGTGGCGGCGTCGCCGACGTTGATGCCGCCGTTGACGGTCTCGGCGCTGCCGACGCGGGCGCGGTCGGCGATCGAGATGCCGCCGTTGACGGTTTCAGCGGCGCGCACCGTGGCGCCTTCGCGCACGGTGATACCGCCGTTCACCGACTCCAGCGAGCCGTATTCCTGGCCGGACTCGGCCGTGATGCCGCCGAACACCTTGTCGATGTTCTGCTGGGCCAGGGCCGGGGTGGCGGCCAGGGCGAGGGACAGGGTGATCAGTGACGCAAGCGGGGTGGTGCGCATGGGTGGCTCCTTGGGAATTCCCCCGTGGGATGCGGCCGGGGCGGGGGAGGGTTTAAACCGGTTCAGCCGGGGAACGGCGCCAGTCTCCCGCGCGGGGCTACAATTTCAACGTGCCATCCGTCCCGGAGTCCGCCTTGCCTGCCGCCAGCCCCCGTCCCAAGCCCCTGCTGCTGCTGATCCTCGACGGCTGGGGCCACCGCGAGGAAACCGCCGACAACGCCCTGGCCCAGGCCCGGCTGCCGAACTGGCGCCGCCTGCTGGCCGAGTTCCCGCACACGCTGGTGCACACCGAAGGCCGCCACGTCGGCCTGCCGGACGGCCAGATGGGCAACTCCGAAGTGGGCCACATGAACATCGGCGCCGGCCGCATCGTCTACCAGGACCTCACGCGCGTGGACGCGGCCATCGACGACGGCAGCTTCTACGACAACGCCGAACTGGTGGCCGCCTGCCGCGCCGCCAAGGCCCACGGCGGCGCGCTGCACGTGATGGGCCTGCTGTCGCCGGGCGGCGTGCACAGCCATGAAAACCACCTCTTCGCGATGATCGAACTGGCCCGCCGCGAGGGCGTGGGCGATATCGCCGTGCACGCCTTCCTGGACGGCCGCGACACGCCGCCGCGCTCGGCCGAAGAAAGCCTGCACCGGCTGCTGGCGATCTGCGCCGAAGGCGACGCCCACATCGCCACGCTCAGCGGCCGCTACTACGCGATGGATCGCGACCAGCGCTGGGACCGGGTGGAGCGCGCCTACCGCGCCATCGCCGAAGCCGACGCCGACGACGTGGCGTCCGACGCCATCACCGCCCTGCACGCCGCCTACGGCCGCGGCGAGAACGACGAGTTCGTGCTGCCCACCGTCATCAACGGCGGCCGCGCCATGTGCGACGGCGACGCGGTGGTGTTCATGAACTTCCGCGCCGACCGCGCCCGCCAGATCACCAGCGCTTTCGTGGCGCCGGGCTTCAGCGGCTTCGCCAAGCCGCGCGCCATCGCCCTGTCGCGCTTCGTGTGCCTGAGCGAATACGACGCCACGCTGCCGGCGCCGGTGGCCTTCGCCTCGGAGGACCTGCGCAACACGCTGGGCGACGTGCTGGCGGCCAACGGCCTGACCCAGCTGCGCATCGCCGAAACCGAGAAGTACGCCCACGTCACCTTCTTCATGAGCGGCGGCCGCGAGGCGATGGTGCCGGGCGAAGAGCGCGCCATGATCCCGTCGCCCAAGGTCGCCACCTACGACCTGCAGCCCGAGATGAACCTGCCCCAGCTCACGGCCCGGCTCACCGCCGACATCCGCGCGCAAAAGCACGACGTGATCCTGTGCAACATCGCCAACCCCGACATGGTGGGCCACAGCGGCATCCTGGCCGCCGCGGTGAAGGCGGCCGAAGCGGTGGACGACGCCCTGGGCGCCATTCGCAGCGCGCTGGAAAGCGTGTGCGGCGAAATGATCGTCACTGCCGACCACGGCAATCTGGAAATGATGCGCGACCCCGACACCGGCCAGCCGCACACCTCGCACACCGTCGGCCCGGTGCCGCTGGTGTACGTAGGGCGGAAAGCCACGCTGCAAGGCGGCGGCGCACTGCGCGACATCGCGCCCACCCTGCTGTATCTGCTCGGCCTGCCGGCGCCGCCGGAAATGACCGGCCGTTCGCTGGTGCAGCTGGTTTGAAGACCTTCGCGGCGTGGCTGCTGCTGGCGCTGCTGGCCGTCGCGCCCGGCGTGCTGGCCCAGTCGGCGCCCGAGCGCGCGAAGAAGGAGGCCGCCGCGCAGAAGCAGCTCGACGCGCTGCGCACCCAGATCAAGGCCATCGCCACCGAACAGCGCGAACTCGAAGGCGAGCGCGGCGAAGCCACCCAAGGCCTGCGCGAGGCCGACGCCAAGGTCAGCGATGCCGTGCGCAGCCTGCGCCAGACCGAAGCCGGCATCGCCACCCAGGAAATCGAGCTGCGGCAGCTCGAGGAGAAAAAAGTCGCGCTGGAAGCCGGCCTGTCCGAACAGCGCGAGGCGCTGGCCACCCTGGTGCGCTCGGCCTACGCGCTGGGCCGCCACGAACAGCTCAAGCTGCTGCTGGCCCAGGACAAGATGAGCGACCTGGCCCGCGTGCTGGCCTACCACCGCTATTTCCAGAACGACCGCCAGCAGCGCATCGGCGGCCTGCTGGCCGAGCTGCAGCAGCTGGCGCAGATCGCCCGGCAGATCATCGACCAGCGCCAGGTGCTGGAAGCCGCGCGCCTGCAGCAGCAGGCTGGACTCACCGCCCTGGAAACCCAGCGCACCGAGCGCGCCGGCGTACTGGTGGAGCTGGAGAAGCGCTTCAAGGACCGCGCCGCCCGCCTGGCTGCGCTGGGCCGCGATGAAAAAACGGTGGTGCGCCTGCTCGAACAGCTGCGCGACGCCGTGGCCGACATCCCACGCCAGGTGGACGACAACCGCCCGTTTGCCACCCGCCGCGGCCAGCTGGGCCGGCCGCTGGCCGGCGGCGCACTGGCGGCGTTCGGCTGCAAGCTGCCCGACGGCCGCACCAGCGACGGCCTGCTGATCGCCGGCACGGCCGGCGCCGAGGTGCGCGCCGTGGCCCCGGGCCGCGTGGCCTATTCGGACTGGCTCAAGGGCTATGGCCTGCTGACCATCATCGACCACGGCGACGGCTGGATGAGCCTGTACGCCTTCAACGATGCCCTGCTCAAGGACGTGGGCGACTGGGTGCGCGCCGGCGAGCCGCTGGCCACCGTGGGCAGTTCGGGCGGCCAGGGTCGCCCGGCCCTGTACTTCGAGCTGCGCCGCAACGGCCAGCCGCAGGACCCCAAGCCCTGGCTGCGGCCCTGAAGGCCCTCCTACAGCGGCTCGATGCGGGCGCATAATCCACCGATGCGCCCGACCCTCCCGCTGCTGCTTGCCCTGGCCCTGCCCGGCGTCGCCCTGGCCGATGACACGCTGTCGCCGGTGAACCCCGACGTGGCCGAGGCCACGCCGCGCACGGTACCGCTGGCCGAGATCCAGCGCTACGTGTCGGTGTACCGCGCCATCCAGGACGCCTACGTCGAACCGCTCGACGACGAAGCCCTGATGAAGGCCGCGCTGCGCGGCCTGCTGGCCGACCTCGACCCGCACAGCGCGTACCTGGAAAAGGACGAAGCGCAGGACCTGGTCGAACAGACCGAAGGTGCCTATTCCGGCATCGGTGTTGAAATCGAGCAGCGCCCCGACCGCAGCCTGATGGTGGTCGGAGCGATCGACGGCACGCCGGCCCAGCGCGCCGGCCTGCGCGCCGGCGACACCATTATCGCGGTGGACGGCCAGGTGCTGGCCACGCGCGGCGCCGACGCCGCCAGCCGCGAACTGCGCGGCAAGCCCGGCACCAAAGTCACCATCACTTTCCTGCGCCCGGGCGACGCGACCCCGCGCGACCTGGTGATCACCCGCGAAACCATCCGCGTCACCAGCGTCAGCAGCCGCCTGCTTGAGCCGGGCTACGGCTACCTGCGCATCAGCACCTTCCAGGCCGACACCGGCCCGCAGGTGAAGCGCCACCTCACCGCGCTGGCGGCGAAGTCCGCCGGCGGACTGTCGGGCCTGGTGCTGGACCTGCGCAGCAATCCCGGTGGCCTGCTCAACGCGGCGGTGGAGGCGGCCGATGCGCTGCTCGACAAGGGCCTGATCGTGCGCACGAAGGGCCGGTTGCCGTATTCCAACGCCAGCTTCCACGCCAAGGCCGGCGACGCCATCTCTGGCGCACCGGTGGTGGTGCTGGTGGACGCGGGCACCGCCAGCGCGGCAGAAGTGCTGGCCGGCGCCCTGCGCGACCACAAGCGCGCGCTGGTGATGGGCAGCCGCACCTTCGGCAAGGGCTCGGTGCAGACGGTGGTGCCGCTGGAGAACGGCGACTCGGTGAAGCTCACCACCGCGCGCTATTACACGCCCAGCGGCAAGTCCATCCAGGCCAGCGGCATCCGGCCCGACTTCGTGCTGCGCGGCGAAGCCGGCCGCGGCCCGAGCGAACAGGACCTGCCGGGCCACCTTACCGGCGACGACGAAGTGGCCGGCAGTGCCGGCCGCGGCGAAGTGATCGAAGGCGACACCGCCATCGCCCGGGCGCTGGCCCAGCTCAAGACCACGCGCCGCACCGTCGCCGCGAAGGCACCCGCGGGCGGCTGACTGCTTTCAGCCATTCCCGCGCGGCTGCAGCAGCAGCGCGGTGGGCACGAAGGTCAGCCAGGGCGTCACGTAGAACACCGTCAGGTACCAGAACAGCGTCGGGTAGCCGGCGCCGTAGCCTAAGTACACGCCGCAGTACAGGGTGTCGAGCACGGCGAACGGCACCGTGAAGTAGAACGAGAGCCACAGCGCCCGCGACATGCGGTGCTCGGGCCGCGTGCGCGCGAGCAGCCACACCGCCAACAGCGAAAACGCCACCGACAGCACCGTGCACGCCACGCCGAGCGCCACCGTGGAGTACTGCAGGTAGTAGTCGGGCAGTCCGATGAGCCAGAACACCAGCCAGGCGGCCAGGCACTGGAAGAGCAGGGTCAGGTGCTTTGCGGCGGTCATGCGGCGCCCGGCGGGACGAAGCCCGAGGCCTTCAGCGAGGCCAGCGGAGAGAACAGCGGCGAGGGCAGCGCCGACCAGGCAAACCACTCCCAGCCCGCGCACTTTTCCGGCTCCAGCCGCGCCGGTTCACCGTGCGCTTCGCGCGCCAGCATGAACAGCGTCACGTAGTGCAGCCCCTTCGAGACCAGCACGTTGTTGGTGAACGGACCTGGCGAAAATTCCCGCGCCAGCAGTCCGGTTTCCTCGGCCAGCTCGCGGGCCGCGCAGCCCTCGATGGTTTCGCCGAACTCCAGGTGGCCGCCGGGCAGCGCCCACGTGCCCTCGCCATGCGCGCCCAGGCGCTGGCCGAGCAGCACGCGGCCGCCGCGCACCACGATCACCGCGACGCCGATGCGCGGATGGCTCACCGGCGCACGAACAGCGTCACGGTGAGCAGGAACGCCAGCAGCGGCGGCGTGGCATCGGGCAAATCGATCCGGTAGTCCAGGCGCAGCGCGAGCGCCTTGGGCTCGCGGATCTCTCCCAACCGTGCACCGGAGGCATCGACGATGGGGAAACACTTCTTCCAGAACGAGGTGGACGGCATCACCTCGACCACGCGGGGCGAGGCCAGGCGCAGCACCGGCAGCCGGCGACCGGGCTCGAACGTCACGTCCGCGCTGCAGAGTACGTCGCCCGCCGGGGTTTCCATCGTGTAGCGCACGTCGTTGGTGAATCCGCGCCGCAGGTATTCATGCCGCACCCGGTAGGGCGCGCCGTGCAGCTCCAGCCGCGTGTCGCCCTCGCTGGATCCCTTGGGGTGTATCGCCAGGCGGGCGTTCTTGGCCTGCGCGTGCCAGGGCGCCCGCAGGCTTCCCACCACTTCGCCCGACGGCCCGACAAACTGATGGTCGAAGCCGTTCCACGCGGATGCCTGGCGCAGGCGCACGTCGGGGCCTACCTGGACGCCTGCAGCATCGCGGCCATCTTCTCGTGCACCACCTGCATGGCCTTGAGTGGGCGCACCATCACCTTGAACGAAGTGATGAGGCCGTCGTCGTTCCACGTCACCATGTCCACGCCATTCACGGTGATGCCGTCGATCACCGTCTCGAACTCCAGCACCGCATCGCGCTCGCCCAC
>JANOJQ010000185.1:0-15723 GCA_031418815.1 Lysobacteraceae bacterium | reverse complement strand
GGCGACCCGCCCGGGGCGCGGGGGGGGGGGGGGGGCGGTTACTTTTTTTAAAAAAAACCCACCCACCCCCGCCCCCCCCCCCCCCCCCCCGGGGTGCGGCCGGCGCCAGAATCGACCGCGCGTCAGACCCTCCCGGACTTTGGAGAAGAACCCAAAAAATGGGGCGGCCCATGGCCGCCCCTTTTCTTGATGCACTGGCGGACGGCGTCAGATGCGACCCATCACCAGCAGGATGATCAGGATCAGCACCACCAGGCCAATGCCGCCGCTCGGGCCGTAGCCCCAGCTCTTGCTGTGACCCCAGGACGGGAGGGCGCCGACGAGCAGCAGGATGAGGACGATCAGCAGGATCATGGACAGGGACATGGTGGTGCTCCTTCGTTGGATGAAGTAGCGGTTGCACGATGCATGCCAAGGCGAAATGCGGCGTTGTGGCCGGGTTTCCTGCAGGGCGCGGACGCCGGACCGGGCAAAACGCCCGACGCCCGCGCCCGCGTTCGGGCAATCCGCAGGCCTTGGCACGGTGGCCGCCCGCCCGGGGCCGTGCTTGATCGCCAGCGGGGCACAGCTCAAACCGGAAGGACGATGCGGCTCAGCCCTTGGCGAAGGCCGCGAAGCCGGCCAGGAAGGTGCGCAGTTGGTCGCGCACGGCCTCGTCCACCAGTTCGCCCTTGTCGTCGAACACCTTGCCGGCGCGCGACACCATCAGCCGGCCGCCCTGCCAGGATCGCGTACCGAGCGTGCGCAGCACCGGCAGCCACGCCGCCTGGGCCAGGATCGTGCCGAACCCGCCCGGCGAGGCGCCGATCACCGCCACCGGGCGGTTGCCGAACACGCGGGCGGCATCGTCGCCGCGCGACAGCCAGTCGATGCCGTTCTTGAACACGCCCGGGATGCCGTTGTTGTATTCGGGCGACGCCAGCAGCAGGCCGTCACTGTCCAGCACGCGCTGCTTGAGCGCGGCCACGGCCGCCGGGATGCCGTGCGCCGCCTCCAGGTCGCCGTCGTACAGCGGGATGCCCTTGAGCGTGGCGATTTCCAGCGTGACGCCCTCGGGCAGCACGCCGGCGGCGGCGCGCAGCAGGGCGGTGTTGAACGAGCCTTCGCGAAGGCTGCCGGAAACGCCGAGCAAACGGGTCATGGGGGCCACTCCGTGGGGACTGGGCCCATCTTGCGCGCATCAACCGCGATTTTCCGGCGCTCAGTCGATGCGGTAGACGCGGGCCTTGGGCAACTCCGGGTCCACCTGCAGGAACCAGCGCCCGGCGATGCCCGGCACCACCAGGATTTCCGGCGATTCGCGCGGTGGATCGAGCCGCATCTTGCCCTTGAGCACCTTCCACACCTGGCCATTCTCCAGCGTGAACTCGGTGCCCGGCTCCCAGCCGCTGATGGTGCCCTTGGCGCGGCTGGCGATCGGCTCGTCGGACAGGCCGATGAAGCGCGACGGGTCGGGGTCGCGCTGGGTGCCCGCGGTGGCCGCTTCGGCCTTGGCCTCGGCGCGCACGGCCTGCACGGTGGCGGTGGTCTGTTGGTCGAGCAGCGTGTTGAGCAGCGCCAGCTGTTCGGGCGTCAGCGTGTCCAGCCCGGTCGCGCGCAGCTGCTCGGCGCTCAGGCGCTGCTCGAGCTTCACGTAGGGCGCCTGCGCCCAGGCCAGCGCCGGCAGCAGGCCCAGCACCAGCACGCCCAGCACTATCGGCTTCATCCGCATGGCCCGCCCATCCTTCGCCTGCGCCGTCGGGCGCTCGTGGTGGTCAGGATAAGGCGGTTTCGTGACAGTTCTGCAACATCGCGGACACCTGCCCGTCACCGCGGCTGCGGCGGCGGCTCAGGCCTCGGCGGTGGCGGTCGGCACGGCGGCCTGGATGGCGCGCAGGGTCGAATAGCCGCTCCACAGCATGAACAGCACGAAGGCGTGGAAGCCGACGCCGATCCAGTCGCTGGCGATGACGTAGACCAGGGCGTCGGCCAGGTAGAGCGCCATGCCGACCACGAACGCCATGGCCACGTGCCGCTTGGCGAACACGCCGATCGCCACGAACAGGCCGGCGATGGCCAGCACCAGCGCCAGGTGGATGCCGCGCACGGCCAGCGTCGGCTGCGCCGCCGCACCGTCGGCCCCGTACAGGAAGATCGCGTCGATCATCTGGGTGATGCCCAGGCCCAACACCATGCCGTAGGCGGAGTCGAACATCGCGCCCACCGAATTGATCAGCGACAGCCCGGCCACCCACCAGAACCAGCTGGCCGACGACTGCACGGTGCGCAGCGCATCGGCCAGGGCAACGCGCTTGCCGCCGATGGCGAGGGTGGCGCCGGTATCGCCCTGCGGCAGGTTGCTCACGTCGTATTCCCTTGGCGGATGCCGGCGCGGAACGCACACGGCTGCCCGGATTGTGCGTGACGGATCAAAAGCGCGTCAACGCGGCGCGCGGCCTCAGGTGCCGCAAAAGGTCTGCAGCACGCGCTGCGAGGGCTCGGGCGGCACCATGAAGGGGCGCGCGCCCGGGCCGTCGTCCCAAGGCCGGCGGATCGCGGCCAGCAGCGCTTCGAACGGCGCAAGGTCACCGCGCTCGGCGGCCACCAGCGCCTCGTGCACGCGGTGGTTGCGCGGGATCACGGCGGGGTTCACGGCGCGCATCGCGGCGGCGCGCTGCGCGGCGGTCTGCGGATCGCGGGCGAGGCGGTCAAGCCAACGCGCCCGCCACGCGTCGAACGCCGGCGAGCGCGGCAGGGCCAGCAGGCCTTCGGGCTCGCGCCCTTCGGCCGCGTCGCCCAGCGCGCGGAACACCAGCGTGTAGTCGGCGGCCACGGCCTGCATGGCCTGCAGCAGATCGTTCGCCAGCGCCTCGTCGCCGTCCTCGGGGGTCGCCAGTCCCAGCTTGGCGCGCATGCCCTCCAGCCACGCCGACGCCGACCACGCCGGCATCGCCTCGATCACCGCGCTGGCCGCGGCCAGCGCTGCGTCGCCGTCGTCGTCGATCACCGCCAGCAGCGTTTCCGCCAGCCGCGCCACGTTCCAGCGCACCAGCGCCGGCTGGTTGCCGAAGGAATAGCGCCCGGCGCGGTCGATCGAGCTGAACACCTTGCCCGGGTCGTAGTCGTCCAGGAAGGCGCAGGGGCCGTAGTCAATGGTTTCGCCGGACAAGGTGGTGTTGTCGGTGTTCATCACGCCGTGGATGAAACCCACGTGCTGCCACTGCGCCACCAGCGCCGCCTGCCGGCGGGCCACGGCTTCCAGCAGCGCCAGGTACGGACGCGGCGCGTGCGCGGCCTCAGGGTAGTGGCGGGCGATGACGTGGTCGGCCAGCTGGCGCACGCCGTCGGTGTCCCGGCGCGCGGCGAAATACTGGAAGGTGCCGACGCGCACGTGGCTGGCCGCCACCCGCGCCAGCACCGCGCCCGGCACCGGGCCTTCGCGGAACACGTGCTCGCCGGTGGCCACCGCCGCCAGCGACCGGGTGCTGGGCACGCCCATCGCGTGCATGGCTTCACTGATGAGGTACTCGCGCAGCACCGGGCCGATGGCGGCGCGGCCGTCGCCGTTGCGAGAGAACGCCGTGGGGCCCGCGCCCTTGAGCTGCAGGTCGCGGCGCTGGCCGCGGCGGTCGACCAGTTCGCCCACCAGGATCGCGCGGCCATCGCCCAGCTGCGGCACGAAGTGGCCGAACTGGTGGCCCGCGTACGCCATCGCCAGCGGCAGCGAACCGGCAGGCACCACGTTGCCGGCGAACACGTCGGCGGCATCGGCGCCGCGGGTGATGCCCAACTCATCGGCCAGTGCGTCGTTGAACGCCAGCAGGCGCGGCGCCTTCACCGGCGTGGGGTCCACGCGCTGCCAGAACTTCGCGGGCAGCTGCGCGTAGGTGTGCTGGAAATCGAAGCGGGTGGCGCGGAGTTCAGCGGCCATGGGGCGGGGTGCGGTGGGCAGGCGTCATGCCGGCGAACCTAACACGCCGCACGTCACTGCACCGTGCGCGCTACCGCCTGGTCGTTTTCGCGCGCGGCGGGTGCCGAGGACCCGGCAGGCGCCAAAGTGGACGCCGCGCGGCGCGACTTGATCAGCGGGTACAGCAGCTGCACCCACCAGCGTTCCGGCCCGTGGTCGGTGTCGTCCTTCAGGCCCACGCGCGGCGGGTACTGGCGGGTAATCTTCGCCGTGCCCAACAGCATGTCCCAGACGAACAGCAGGTTGCCGAAGTTGCCCGAGTAGTGGCCCACGCCGTCGTCCTGCGTGTAGGCGTGGTGGGCAAAGTGCGTGGCGGGCGTGGAGATGGTTCGCTCCACCACCCAGGCCAGCGGATGCAGCCAGCGGTGGCGGTACAGCACGCGGTCCCAGCGCAGTTCGCTGTGCGCGCCGAAGATCACCAGCATCTTCACCAGCACGTAGAACGGATAGACCGCGCCCAGGCCCAGGAACACCAGGTACGCGCTGATCCACAGCCCCGGCATCATCGCGTAGTAGAAGAAGTTGTTGCGGTAGACCACGCGCACGCCCATGTGCGGCGCCGAATGGTGGGCGCGGTGCAGCGGCCACAGCAGCGGCGTGTGGGAGGCGCGGTGCCACAGGTACTGGGTGAGGTCGTCGCCCAACAGCAGCAGCACCACCATCAGCCACACCGGCAGGTCGGCCAGGTGCCCGGCCAGGCCAGGCGTGTAGTGCGCCGCCAGGAAGCCCACCGCCAGGATCACGCCCGGGTAGATCACCGCGCCGAACAGCAGGGTGATGGCCAGCTCCAGCGGCGCGTCCTCGCCCGTGGAGTGCGCGCTGCGCGCCAGCCCGCGCAAGCCCTCGAAGGTGGCCAGCGCCACGAACAGGCCGAACACCACCAGCGCCGTATGCCCGGCTATCCAGTCCAGCATCGTCGTCCACTCACGGGGTGATGGACCGCAGCATGGGCAAGGCCGCGCGCCCTGGCAATGGCCCGGCCGTCAGCGACGGCCATCCACTCAATAGCGGTGGAATATCAAGGCCGAGATGACGATCGTGCCGGCGCGCGCCAGCTGGGGATAGGCCAGGCCTTCCTCGGCGCCTTCACCGGCGTGGGGTCCACGCGCTGCCAGAACTTCGCGGGCAGCTGGGCGTAGGTGTGTTCGAACCGGAAGGTCATCATGGTCACGGTACAAGCTGTGGCCAGCACTGCGTGATTTCAACGCCGCGGTAGAACTTGCGGCTGGCCAGGGCCAGCAGTTCGCGGTCTTCCACGGTGTCGCCGTAGGCGTACACCTCGCCGTAGTTCGCGCGCGGGTAGCGTTCGGAGACAAGGCGCGCCTTTTCCGCGCGTACGCACTGCGCGCCCTGGTAGCGTCCCGTCAGCCGGCCGTCGCGCTGCTCCAGGACCGAGCACACCAGGTCCAGGCCGTGCGACCGGCACCAGCGGGCCATGTAGACGTCCAGCGCGCCCGTCACCACCACCACGCGGTCGCCCTGCGCGCGGTGCCAGGCGATGCGCTGCATCAGGTCCGGCCGCAGCACGCCGGGCAGCACATCGGCCGCGAAGGCGGCGCCGGCCGCGTCGTAGTCCGCGAACGCCAGCCCCGTGAACCCGAAGCGCACGATGGCCGCGCGCACCAACGTGCCCGGAACGATTCGCAACTTGTAGCCGATGATCAGCGGCGCAAGCAGCACCTGCCCGATCAACAGGCGCCGTCGCGGGATGGAGCGCCGGAAGAAGTCCGGCAGCATCTCCCGCGTGCTGATGGTGCCGTCGAAGTCGAACAGCGCCAGTTTCACGGGGCGTCGGGCAACGTCACCCGGGGCGCGGTGCCGAAGGGCTTGATGCCGAAGTGCGGGTAGACCTCGGACGGGTAGTACACCGCGCCGTCCTTCACCACGGCGCGGATGGTCTTGATGGCCTTGAGGTCGACGGTGGGATCGCCCGGCACCAGGAAGAAGTCGGCCAGCTTGCCCTTCTCGATCGAGCCCGTCGTCTGGTCCTGGCCCAGGTACGTGGCCATGTCCCAGGTGGCGAGCTTGAGCACTTCGGCCGGCGTGTATCCGAGCTGCGCGAAAAGTTCCAGCTCGCGGTGGTAGGTGAAGGAGCCACCCAGGTCGGTGCCCGGGATCAGCAGGATGCCGCGCTGGCGCATCTGCCGCAGGGTGTCCATGAGCTTGCCGTAGGCCGCGGCGTAGGCTTCAGCGTCGCCGGGCGCCGACATGTCGGCCCAGCCCTGGCGGGCGCCGCGCTGTTCGCCCACCGGCAGGTGGTCGATGTAGTCCACCGCACCCGAGGGCACCGTGCCGTCGCGGTTGAGCAGCAGGTTCTCGTGGATGGCGATGGTGGGCTCCACGGCGACCTTGCGCTCGGCGATATGGTCGAGCGTGCGCTGCACCGGCGCCGAAGCCAGGTCCAGCGTGGCCAGGCGCTTGAGTGCAGTCAGGCGCAGCAGGGTGCGGGTGTCTTCCTCCGGGGACAGCACCCAGCCCAGCGCGATCTGGTTGATGTGGGTGAGTTCGTCGTAGCCGGCGTCCACCATCGCGTCGGCATTCGAGAAGGCCGGCACGTGGCCGGCCACGCGCAGGCCCAGGCGATGGGCTTCCTTCGCGGCCACGGCCGACCACTCGGGCTTCATGCTGTTGTACAGCTTCACCTGGCCGTAGCCGCGCGCGGCGTACCAGCGCACCGCCGCCAACGTCTCGGCTTCGCTGTTGACCAGGATGCCGTTGTTGGAGTTGAACGGGCTCTTGCCTTCGATGAAGCCGCTGCGGTGCACGCGCGGGCCGCCGATGGTGCCGGCTTCGATGCGGCCGATCAGCGCGTCCAGCACGGCGTTGTCGTTGCCCATGTCACGCGCCGAGGTGACGCCGGCGGCGATGTTGAGCAGCGCACCGTCCTGGCCGGTATGGGCGTGCATTTCGTACAGGCCGGCCACCAGCGTGCCGCCCTCGCCTTCCACCAGCACCTCGCCCGGCGAAGCAACGCTGTCCACCGGCTGGATGGAGCTGATGTGGCGGCCGTTGATGACCACGCTGACCGGCGCCGACAGCGCCATTTCCTCCGGGTCGAAGATGCGCACGTTGCGGAAGCGCACGGGTGCGCCGTAGCGGTGCGCGGTCCTGGCCTGGATGGACTCCAGGCGCTGGGTGCTCAGGTCGGCGGCCAATTCCCGCAGACGCACCTGTTCACCCTCGAAGCCCTTGCGCACGACGATGGTGCTGGGCGAGATGACGGCGAACATGGCCCCTTCTTCGTCAAGCAGCACGTAGTCGGGCGCGTACTCCAGACCGCTGATGGCGTGCACGCGCACCACGATGGCCTGCTTGCCGTCGGTGACCGGCACCGACGCGCCCAGCTCCACCTTCACTGCGCCACCGGGCAGCGCCGGCAGCGTGCGGTCGCCGTCCTTGAGCAGGGCGCGGGCGTACAGCCCCAGCGACCAGGGGCTGGCGCTTTGGCCGATGTAAAGGCTGGGCTCGGCAACGGCGGCGCTGCCGTCGCCCACCGAGTCCTTCCACGTGGCCTGGCCGTCGGCCAGCGCGAAGCGCTCGTCCACCTTGCTGCCGAACGTGGTGGCGCCGCTGATGGTCCATTGGGTGGGCAGGCCGTCGGCGTCGATCTGCAGGGTTTCGGCGATGGTCGGGCCGCGGCCGTTGTTCTTCACGTCGTAGTCGATCGTGACCCGGTTGCCGTCGTGCCTGGCCACCAGGTGGCCCACCTTGTTGCCGCCCGTCACCACGGTGAAGTGTTCTTCGGCGGGGGCGGCCAGCGCCCAGCCCGACACCAGCAGCAGAACGACACTCGTGAGGCGACGCATGGATCACTCCTGAATTTTTCGTGTTCGCAGACTTTGCTTGATCGCCCGCCAAGTCACAAGGCAGGCCCGACCGGTCGCCATCGGCCCGGGACCGGAGCGGCATGGCACATTGATCATCCAACCGCGGCGGCCGCCGATGATGGCTCAGCCGGACGCGGCGTCCACCAGCACGCGCGCCAGCGCGGCGGGCGTGGAGCGCAGCACCGACGGGTTCACCTGCATCGCCAGCACGCCGCTGGCGGGATGCGGCGCCGGCAGCGCCACGTCGTGCCGACGCGCCCGTTCCGCCATCGCCACCGAATCCACGCCCTTGACGGCCATGAAGTAGCGGCTGGTGCCGTTGGCGACGCGGGTGAACGTGAAGCGGCCGTCGTTGGCCAGCAGCGCCATCATCGCTTCGGTGTCGCGCCAGGCGCGGGCGTATTCATCGGCATAGCCGTCCACGTGGTCGGCCACCAGCGCCATCTGCGGCCAGGCGTAGGGCAGCGCGCCGCCGAACATGCGGCGCTCATGGAACAGGCCTTCGATGAGATCGGCATCGCCCGCCAGGATCGCGCCCGAGGCGCCGTTGAAGTGCTTCCACAGCGACACGTAAACCGTGTCGAACAGCGCCGTGATGTCCGCCAGCGACTTGCCCGAATGCAGCGGCACGTTGAACAGCCGCGCGCCGTCCAGGTGCAGCCGGATGCCCTGTTCGCGCGCGTAGGCGCTCACGCGCTGCAGCCCGCCGAAGTCGGCCATGGCGTGGTCGCGCCGGCGCACCGGGCTTTCGATGGAGATCACGCCGACGGGCGTCTTGACCCGGCCACCGGCGCTGCGCTCCACCCAGGCCCTCACTTCGTTCAGGGTGACGTCGGCCTGGCCCAGGCCCATCGGCACCAGCGTCAGGCCGCTGAGCGCCTGCGCACCGTCGCCACTGTCGTTGAAGTAGTGGCTTTCGGCCTGCACCAGCACGCGCTGGTCGCGGCCCGCCAGACGGCGGATGGCCAGGTGGTTGGCCAGCGTGCCGGTCGGCACGAACATCGCCGCGGGCTTGCCCAGCAGCGCCGCAAACTTCTGCTCCAGCGCCTCCACCGCGCCACCGAGCGAGTAGTAGTCGGCGGCGAAACCCTCGCGCGTGGCCACTTCATGCAGACGCGTGGCGTATTCGACGGGCGTGTAGTCCACGCCGTCGGCGTAAAAGTTGACGCGTCGGAACAGCGCCGAAGCCGAGGCATCTCCCGCGACGGCCGCGTGGCCCAGTACCGGCGCCACGGCGGCCAGGCCACCGGCGGCGAGGAAGTTTCGGCGATCCATGGGGCGCTCCCGGCATGTATGAGGTATCCATGCTGCCCGATAAGCGGCGAGTCCGGCGCGCCACGTCCGGAAACCAACGCCCACCGCGTGGCGGTTGCGGAACCCCGGGGGGGATAGTCCACACTCGGCCGCCCCCCCAACCTTGAATGTCCGGAGCCTTCCCCCGTGCGACTCCTTCCCCTGCTCCTCGCCAGTACGACGCTGTCCGCCGCCCTGGCCGCGCCCTCCCCCGCCCACGCGCAATCCCAGGCTGAGATCGACCAGGCCATCGCCCGGATGGAAATGGGCACCCACACGCTCACCGGCCGCCCCGGAGCCACCCGCGAGGTGCTGGCGGAAGCCGGCAAGCGCAAGGGCCTCTTCAGCCGCGGCGCGAAGACCGAGCGCGTTTACACCCAGAACGAGCCGGTCACGCTGATTCCGTACACGCCTCGGGTCGAGGCCCTGGTGAACAAGTACATCGGCAACAGCCCGTTCATGGTGCTGAGCCAACTGGGCGAGTTGGGTGACTACACCGCGCGCGTGCTCACCGACGCCGACGGCTCGTTCACTTTCCGCGGGCTGCAGCCCGGTCGCTACCTGCTGTCAACCCGGGTGCGCTTCGATGCGGCCGTCACCGTCCGCGACGACACCGGCCGCACGCGCACCGACACCACCATCGAAACCGACGGCTACAACATCACCGGCGCCAGTTCGGTCACGTCGAACATCTACACCTACCGCGACAGCACATTGGAACTTGAGCATGACGTGTTCAAGCTGGTGGAAGTGAAGGCCGACAGCGCCGTCACCGCGCTGGGGGAAATGCAGTGAGCCGCGCCCTGATCGCCCTGGCGGCCACCGCCCTGTTCGCCGTCGCCAGCCCGTCGGCGCACGCCCAGTCCACGGCGCTCGATCGCGCCATGTGGGACATGGAGGCCAGCAGCATGAAGAGCCGCGACTGCAGCGCCGCCACCATGCCGCGCTGCTGGTACGTGTTCTTCGCCATCAACGAGGCGCCGCAGCGGCAGCTGTGGATGCTTGACCTGAAGGTGCGCAACCCGGAACCCAAGAACGCCAACCTGATCGAGATCGACGCGGTGGAAGTGCGCGAGACCGTCGACCCGGCCGCGGCGGACCGGGAGGAATTCCTGGTTTATACGCTGCACTTCAAGTGCAAGGAAAAGATGTTCCGCATCGCAAGGGGCTACGCGCTGCTTGACGACGGCTCGATCAAGCGTGCCACCGAGGGTTCGGATTGGGTGGGCGGCATGGAGAACAGCTGGTTCGGGCTGGCCGGCAAGGCCGCCTGCGAGAAGAACGTGCAGATGCTACCCAATGGCCACAGCATGGTGTTCCTGGGCGACTTCTACCGCCCGGTGGACGCGGTGGACTTCATGCGCTCGCGCCTGTGGAAGAAAGCCTGAGCAAAAAAGAGCCTTAGCAAAGCGTTGGCCGGCGCACCGCCGGCGACGTCCCCCTGTTACCGGAGCCTTACGCCATGCGATTGCTTCCCCTGTTCCTCGCCGCGGCGACGGCGTGCGCCGCGCTGACCACGCCTTCGACGGCCGGCGCCCAGTCCCAGCCCGACATCGACGAATCCATCGCCCAGCTCGGGATGGGAAAGCACACGCTCACCGGCCGTCCCGGCTCCACCCGGAACGTGATCGCCGAAGCCGGAAAACGCAGGGGACTGTTCAGCCGGGGCCCCAAGACCGAGCGCGTGTACACCCGAAACCAGCCGGTCATGCTGATTCCCTACACGCGTCTGGTCGAGGCCATCACGCTCAAGCACAAGGGTGACCCGTACCTGATCAGCATCTCGCTGGGGAAACTTGAAAACTACACCGGGCGCGCGCTCACCGATGCCAACGGCGTGTTCCACTTCCGCGGGCTCAAGCCCGGCCGGTACCTGGTTTCCACCACTGTGCGTTACGAAGCGGCCGTCACCGTGCGCGAGGACACCGGCCGCACCCGCACCGACACCACCATCCAGACCGACGGTTACAACGTCACCGGCGCCAGTTCGGTCACGTCCCAGATCTACGATTACCACGACACCACCACCGAACTTGAGCACCGCATGCTCAAGCTGGTGGAAGTGAAGGCCGACAGCCCCATCACCGACCTGGGGGAAATGCAGTGAGCCGCGCCCTGATCCGCTTGGCAGCCACCGCGCTGTTCGCCGTCGGCAGCCAAGCGGCCCATGCCCAGACGTCGGATGTGTACCGCAGGCTCGCGGGCGAAGAGGTCACTGGCGGCCGTGAATGCGACCCGGGAGGCATTGCCCGCTGCTGGTACATGTTCTTCGCCGAACACGACACGCCTTACCGGCAGCTGTGGATGGCCGACCTGAACCTTCGCAGCCCCGAGCCCAACAACGCCAATCTGGTCGAGATCGACGTCGTCCAGATGCATGAAGGCGACGACCCGGAAGTCAAGGGCAACGACGATTTCCTGCTGTTCACCCTGCAGTTCCAATGCAAGGAAAAGAAGTACCGCGTCTGGGACGGGTTTGCGTTGACGCTCGACGGCACGATCAAGGAATCCGAGGCCGCCACGGCGTGGTACGGCGGATACGAGGACACTTGGGTCGGCTTGGCCGGAAAGATCGCCTGCGAGAAGAAGGTGCAGCTTTCGCCGACCGACCACCTGATGGTGTTCCTGGGTGACTTCCACCGGCCAGTGGACGCTGTGGACATCACCCGCGGCATCCTCTGGAAGAAAGAATGAGCGATGCCAGGCCGCGGGGGCCACGCTGATCGGCCTGCCGGCAAAGGGTGTAGCGTGGAGGACCGCCTCCCGCGCGCTCCGCAAAAGACACCATGGACCCGCACCCACATGCCCCGCACGGCGCCGCATCCGCCGCGCCTGGCGCCTCCGCCGCGCCTGCCGCCGGCACCCAGTACACCTGCCCCATGCACCCGCAGATCGTGCGCGATGCCCCGGGCACCTGCCCGATCTGCGGCATGGCGCTCGAGCCGCTGATGCCTTCGCTGGAAGAGGACGAAAACCCCGAGCTGCGCGATTTTGCGCGCCGCTTCTGGTCCACCCTGCCGCTGTCGGTGGCGGTGCTGGTGCTGGCGATGTTCGGGCACGGCTGGACATGGCTGGAGCCGGGCGTGCGCACCTGGGTGGAGTTCGCGCTGGCCACGCCGGTGGTGCTGTGGGCGGGCTGGCCGTTCTTCGTGCGCGGCGTGACGTCGGCGTGCGCGGGCGCGTTGACGGGCGCGCCCTGGCACTGGGCAATACGGCGCTGATGACCGAAGCCGGGGTGGACGTCACCGCCATGGCCGGCGACGCCGAGCGCCTGCGCAGCGAAGGCGCCAGCGTGATGTACCTGGCGGCCGACGGCCGCCTGGCCGGCTTCTTGGCGGTCGCCGACCCGATCAAGGACAGCACGCCCGAAGCCATCGCCGCGCTCAAGGCCGTCGCCCTGGGCATCGACGAGGTGCACGGCGAAGTCCGTCCGCAGGACAAGGCCGACCTGGTGGCGCGCCTGGAGGCCGAAGGCCGCCATGTGGCGATGGCCGGCGACGGCATCAACGACGCCCCCGCGCTGGCGATGAGCCTGAGCTCGGTGTCGGTGGTGGCGAACGCGCTGCGGCTGCGGCGCGGCTGAGGGATCAGTCGCTATCATGCGCGCTCCATTCCACCGCGCACCCCGCCCCGATGATCCCCTGGTCCCACCGCTGCTCCGCAGGCTTCACGATCCGCGGCGAGCGCTCCGAGCCTTCTGGCAAGCCGGTGCTGCACTTCGTGCACGGCACCGGCTACTGCGGCCGCGTGTACTGGCCGATGCTGGCGCGGGTGCAGCGCGATTTCGACCTCGTCACCAGCGACGTGCAGGGCCACGGCGACACCGACCACGGCGGCCGCTTCCACGGCTGGAACCGCAGCGCCGAACTGGCGCTGGAGGCCTGGCACAAGCAGCGCCGGCACTACGGCGCGGCGCCGCACTTCGCCGCCGGCCACAGCTTCGGCGGCGTGCTCACCGCACTGATGCTGGCGCAGGAACCCGGGCAGTTCCAGCGCGCGGTGCTGCTGGACCCGGTGTTCTTCTCGCCGGTGATGATCGGCGTGGCGGCGCTGTCGGACGTGGTGGGGCTTTACCGCCGCAACACGCTGGCGAAAAAAGTGGCCAAGCGCCGCCTGCACTGGCCCGACCGCGCCGCGGCGTACGCCAACCTCCAGGGCCGCGGCATGTTCAAGGGCTGGGCGCCCGAGGCGCTGCAGGCCTACGTGGACTTCGCACTCAAGGACAGCGACGGCGGCGGGGTCGAGCTCAAGTGCCGCCCCAGCCGCGAAGCCGACCTGTTCGGGTCCTACCCGCGCCGGCTGTGGGCGACGCTGGCCAAGGTGCACACGCCGCTGCTGCTGGAATACGGCGTGGGTTCGTATCCGTTCGTGGCCGCGTCGGCGAAGCGGCTGGCCGGGGCCAATGCCTGCGTGCAGTCCCGCGAAGTCGCCGGCGGCCACTGCTACATGCAGGAAGATCCGGCCGCCGCCGCAAAGCGCATGCGGGCCTACCTGCTGGGCTGATCCATGACGCGTTGCCCGCGGAGGATCCAACCTGCCGACGATGACGCAGTGATGACGGGACATGGCCGCCGCGCTGCAAGCTGAAGCGCAACCCAGCGCGAACGGACTAAGTGCGCCAACGTACATCGCCGCCGCGACGCGGCTCCGATACTTCAAAGGCGCGCCCCCCTGGCGCCGAGGAGCCATCCATGGACAAGAACACCAAGAGCGGCATCAAGCACGAAGTGAAGGGCACCATCAAGGAAGTGACCGGCAAGATCACCGGTGACAAGACCCAGGAACTGACCGGCAAGGCCGAGAAGAACCTCGGCAAGGCGCAGCAGAAGGTCGGCGAAGCCACCGACAAGCTGGTGGAAACCATCCGCAAGGACAGCTGAAACGGCGGCGTATGCAGCCGGCCGTGACCGAGCCGTCGCACCACAACGGCTGATCCCGCTTCGGCAACGCCGACGCGCCAGGCGCGCCGGCGGCAAGATTGCAAGACGGCACCCACGCCCAGGACCCCCCGCCTGGTCGCGTGGGTGTTCTTGTTTCAGGCCGGCTCGCGCAGCGTCAGCACCGGCGCGAAGCCGCCGCCCGGCGTTCGGAAGTTGGTGGTCTGGCCCTGGTAGGTGCGCGCCGCGAACAGCAGCGGCTTGCCGCGATACGCGTAGCAGCGGATGTCCACCTTCAGCGGCACGTCGCCGGCGCTCTGGTGGCGCTGGCTGGGCGGCACCAGCGCCTGCGCCACGTAGTCGGCGCCGGCCATCTGCTGCCAGGTCTTGTGCGTGAGCTTGTCGCCGCGATAGCTGGCCTTGCCGCCGAAGCCGCCCGCGGGCTTGAAGAAGAGCTGCTTGCGCCGCTGCCAGAGTTGATCGCGGTTGGCGTCGGTCATCACTTCCGTGCGCGGTACGCACTGCGCCAGGCACGCCACCATGTCGGCGTGCACGCCGATGCGCTCAAGGAAGCCGCGATCGCCCAGCAGCGCCAGGTTGCGCTTGTCCGCGTACAGCGCGTGGCTCCAGGGATGCGGGCTCATGGCCACGGCGCGGTCGAGGTAGGCGGCGCGCAGCGCGGCCGAGGCCGGCTCGGCCAGCGCGAAATCGGTGCAGCGGTTGTAGACGAAGCCGATGCGCTTTCCGTCGAAGCGCAGCTGGCCGTCGGCATAGGCCAGTTCGCCCGGGTCGCAGACCACGGCCTCGATGCCGCGCGTTCTGAAGCGGTCCTGGAACAGCAGGAACTCGGGATACAGGTATTGCTGCGCCGGCGCCTCGTCCACGATGGCGACCAGGCCCTCGCGACCGCCAGGCTTCTGTGCGTCCCACTCGGCCAGCAGCACGTCCAGCGCCGCGTCCTCGACGTTGGCGTCGCCCACGGCGGGTGCGCTCAGCGTCGGCATGCACAGCTCCTGGGCCTTCACCAGCAGCGCATTGATCATCACGCCGCCCGGGTTGGTGTCGATCTCGATCAGCCGCGGGCCGTCAAGGCCGAGGTGGAAATCAAACCCCAGCAGGCCGCCCGGCGAGCCCGGGTCGAACGAGGCGATGTCGGGGGCCCAGGCGAGCACGGCGTCGCGCCAGGCCGGCGTGGCCACCACGGCTTCGATGGCGGTGACCACGTGCTCCATCGCGCGCACGCTGGCCGCCGGCACGAAGATGGGCAGCGAGGAAAACAGGTGCGCGTGGGTGTCGGCCAGCGGCGCCGGAGCGCCGTGCGCCGCGAGCACTTCAGCCAGGCGCGTATGCAGCTGCGCCGGATCCACGGCCAGGCAGAAACAGGCGCGGTGCAGGTCCTCGGCCGACAGCGGCGCGGCGCAGGACAGGCCGCAGATGTCGGCGATGGACTTCAGGGTGGCGTCGTTGGTCACGGCAGTGCCTTGGGGAACTGCCGCGATGTTCACCCCTGCGCCGCGGCTTGGCAACGCGGTGCCGCCCGTGAAGTTGATCTGGCCCCGTTGCGATGGTGTCAGCTGGCGGCGGACGGGGTCATCGCCAGGGCCAGCGCGGCGTCGAGTTCGCCGGCGCGCAGCACAGCGGGGTGTGCGGCCACGCGTTCGAGGTAGGCCACGATCACCGGCAGCTTGGGCACGATGCCGAAATCGGTGGTCCAGCGCAGGCCGGTGCCCCACAGCAGGTCGGCGGCGGTGAGCGTGTCGCCCACGATGTAGTCGCC
>JANOJQ010000184.1:0-18958 GCA_031418815.1 Lysobacteraceae bacterium | reverse complement strand
AGCGGTTCGGGTCGTTGGCGAAGAACACCGGGTGGTTGATGAAGATGAAATCCTGGGTGCCCGCGTCGGCCTCGTCGGCCAGCAGCTTCTTGCCCGGGACGCCCATCACCTTCAGGGCCAGGCCGCGCGCGTCGGGCGCGGTATCGGGCTGGTCCGGGTCGCTGGCGCCGTTGGAAAAACGCATCCAGGCGCGGTAGCGCTTGCCGGGAATGAAGATGCCCTTGGCCAGCGACGCGGGCAGCGTGTCGAGCACCCGCAGCTCGGCGCGCACGCAGCCGTGGGCCTTGGGATGGGCGTCGCGGCGTGCGCTGCCGGGGGCGTAGCGGCGACGTATCTCGGCATCGAGCGCGGCGGCGATGGCGTCGGCCGCCGCCACTTCGTCCGGATGCAGTTTTTCGCCCAGCAGGCGGTCGATGGCCGGGGCTTTGGCGCGGGGCTTGGACATGTCGACCTCGGGAAGTAAGGGGGCGTGCACGCAGGACGTTACCGGCAGCAGCAGGACTGCGGCCACCGCGGCGCAAACAAGATTTCGGACCATGCGGCGGACATCCCTGGGGAAGACCCACGGTAGGCGCAACGGGGGCGCCGGTATGTTCGGCGCAGCACATTGCCCTGCCCCCGGGCCCCGCCGGCGGCGCGAGGCCGGGTTGTCGGCCCTGCGCGCCTGCGGTGGTTGCCCGACGCGTGGCCCCTGCTTCAGGCCTGCCGTGCGTGCCAGGCCTTGAGCAGCTCGGCTTCCTTTTCACGCGTGATGCCTGCGCGCGTTTCGGCCTGTCGCTCGGCGGGCAGGCTGCGGTACCAGGCCAGCAGGTCGGCCACCGTCGTGGCCAGCGGCCGGAAGCTCAGGCCGGCGGCGACAGCGCGCGCATTGCTCACCGCGCCGTAGCCCGAGAACGGCGTGCCTTCGCGCGGTACCCAGATCGGCAGCTCCACTTCGTTCTTTTCGAGGAACTCCGGTGTGACGTGGGTGAACGTGACGGGCCCGCCGGTGACGGCGTGGCAGCCGTGCACCATCGCGTCGGTGCCGAGCGCGTAGTCGGGGCCGCAGGCGTTGAAGGTGCCGGTGGTGCCGGCTTCGGCCAGGCGGATCATCCACTCACCCAAGTCGCGGCCGTCGATGACCTGCACCGGGTCCAGGCCATCGCCGGGAACCAGCACTTCGCCGCCTTGCGCGATGCGCCTGGGCCAATAGGTGAAGCGGTCGGTCTCGTCGCGTGGGCCGACGATATAGCCGGGGCGGACGATGGTGACGTTCTCGCCGAACTGCTTGCGGGCTTCGGCTTCGCTGAGCGCCTTCAGCGGCCCGTAGAGGCTCTCGACGTCGGCCCGCAGCTTCTCGATGGTCTCGGCCATGGCATCGGCACCCTTGTAGGGCGCCAGGGCTGCGTCCTCGGTGATGCCGGGCTTGGCGCCGTCGGCGTACACCGAAATGGTGGAGATGAAAAGGTAATGCCCCACCCGGCCCTGGAGCGCCCGGCCGGCATCGCGGACCCAGAACGGCAGGCTGGTGGGGTTGTCGATGCACACGTCCCATTCGCGGCCATCGAGTGCGCTCAAATCGCCGGTGTTGCGGTCGCCGTGCAGCTGTTCCACCGTGCCGGGCCACTCGGGCGAAGGCCGCTGGCCGCGATTGAACAGGGTCACCTTGTGGCCGCGTGCCAAAGCGTAGTTCACCTGGAACGGGCCGGTGAAGCCGGTGCCACCCAGGATCAGGATGCGCAGCGGCTTGTCGGCCTTCGGGATCGCGGGGGCCGATTGCGCCGCCCCCAGCGAAGGCAGCACGGACCCGGCCGCCGCAAGGGCGCCCAGCTTGAGAAGGTCGCGACGGGTGGTGGTCATGCGGGTTCCCCGGGGTGTTGGAACCGGCACAGTGCCACTGCGCGGCGCGCCGGCGCGTATGGCATAAGTCGGGGGCGGCTGGAAGAATGGCCCACCCCGTCCGACGCGAGCGACCGATGAGACAGCTCCTGCTGGCCCTGGCTTTGATCGCCCTGCCTGACGCGGTGATCGCCCAGGAGGCGGTCGAGGTCCAGGTGCGGCAAGTGTCGGCCGACGGCTATGAAGTGCGCGTGGTGCTGCCCGCTGCCGTCAGCGAGGCGCAGGCGCAGGCTTCGCTGCTGCCCGTGGCGCAGCAGGTCTGCGAGGGCCGCAGCGCCCAACTGGGTCGCTATATGCGGGCGCAGTTGGGTTGCCGCGACTGAGCCCGGGGCGGCGTCCAGTGGCCGGCGATCTCGATGCGCCGCTGGCCTAGCGGCAAGCGCATGGCCAACCGCGCGTCGCGAAAAGCGGGTGCGGGCGGCAAGGGTTACGCCGCGCCACCCGCCGCCAGCGCGAAGTCCAGCGCGCCGCGAACCGCCGCGACCTGCGCGGCGTTGCACTGTGCGGGCGTGGCGCGCGGGCTGTCGGGATACACCTCGGTGGTGGTGCGAAAGCGCGCCGCGGTGACGCCGGCACACAGGCCCAGTTCGCGCACCGCGTAGTTGATGACGCCGTGCTGCACCACCGTTTCGCCGATGATCTGGCCGTGCGCGTCGGCCGGCGCGATGTGCGTCACCGTGGCCACCGCCGCGATCACCGCCGCCTGGAACGCCGGCTGCGGGTCCTCGGTGTCGCCCACGGTGTAGAAACCGTCGGGAATCTCGCCGGGCTCGAAGGCCTCGCCGTCGCGCGCGGCCTTGGCCGGGCGGAACTCCGACTCGTCGGTGTCGGTGGTTTCGTGCAGGTCGATGTGCACCAGGAAACGGTCGCGCAAGGGTTCGACCAGCTTGGCCAGCGCCGACGATTCCGCAGCGTCGCCGCCTGCGCCGAACTGGCGGTTGGGGTCCACCGCATGGCCATTCCAGCGCTGGATGCGCTCGTAGGCCCACGGGCTGACGCAGGGCACGATCATCAGGTTGATGCGGCCGGCATAGTCGCCGGCGTGATGCTGGGCGAACTGCAGCGCGCCGTGCACGCCGCTGGTTTCATAGCCGTGCACGCCGCCGGTGACCAGGGCGCAGGGCAGCGCGTCGTCCCAGCCGCGCGACTTGAGCGCGAACAGCGGATAGGTGTCGGCGCCGTAGGCCAGCTGGCCGTACTCGACCACGTCCCACGCCGCGCGCAGCGCGTCCAAGCGCACCAGCACGTCGTCAGCGTAGCGGCGCTGCACGCTCTGCCGGGCGCGCCAGGCGGCCACGTGTCCGGCGCCCCAGGGCTGGCCGGGGATACCGATGGGATAGGCGTTGGCAAGAGTCATCGGGGCTCGGTTCCGGCGCGAAGGGGGCGTGGCGCCTAGGTTATCACCGGGTCCCGGGCCGGCCAGCGCGCTTCACTCCCGACCGCCGCGGGACCATACTCGGCGCGCGTCAATCCGCACGGTTTCTTCCACCACCGGAGGTTCCCATGAAGCGCACCCTGATCACCCGCCTGATCCCGCTCGCCCTGGCGCTCGCCCTGCCCGCCCTGGCGCAGGAGGCGGCGCCGGAGATGTCCGCCGAACAACAGGCCATGTTGGCCGCGTACCAGGCCGCGGCGACGCCCGGCAAGGCCCACGCGGCGCTGGCCAAGATGGCTGGAACGTATGACCTGGCCATCAGGAGCTGGAACGAGCCGGGCGGTGAGCCCACCCTCGAGCCCGGCACCGCCACCCGCCGCATGACGCTCGACGGCCGCGTCATGGTCGAGGAAACCCAGTCCTCGATGATGGGCCAGCCGTTCACCGGCGTCGGCATGCACGGGTACGACAACGTCAGCGGCAAGCATTGGTCCACCTGGAACGACACGATGTCCACCGGCCTGATGGTCAGCCAAGGCACCTGCGACGAAGCCGGCAGCTGCACCTTCACCGGCACCTGGAACGACCCGGTGTCCGGCCAGCCCGTCACCGCCCGCATGACCTCGCGCTGGACCAGCGACAGCGTGGAGGTGTTCGAGATGTACGGCCCGGGCCCGGACGGCAAGGAAACCCGGATGATGGAGATCACCTACACCAAACGGCCGTAGCGCCGGCGACAACGGCTTGCACGCCGCGACGGCCTGGGAAGGGGTCCCGGCAATCGCCGGGACCCGTGCTGCGCGGAGGGTTACTTCTTGGACTCGTCGGGCTTGCTGACGAACTTCTCCAGCAGCTTCTTGCCCTCGGAAGACTGCGCCAGGCCCTCGAGCATGCTGGCCACGGCGGTGCCGCCATCGGCCGAGAACAGGTCCATCACGCTCGACAGGCCCTTGCCCGGCGTGCCGGCGTTGGAAATCACCTTCACGTCGGCGGTCTTGAGCGCTTCGGCTTGGGCCATGCCCACGGCCTGGGCCGCTTCGATGTTGCGGATGCCCAGCAGGTAGGTCTGGTAGCCCTGGTCGCTGCCGATCTTTTCGGCCAGCTTGATCTGCGCGTCCACCGGCGCCATCAGGATGGCGGTCTCGGCCGAGCCCTTGGCGTGGCCTTCCAGCGCGATGCCCTCGGCGTTGCGCTTGGCGGCCTCCAGCTGGCCTTCGGCGGTGAGCACGGTCTGCTGCTTGTGGCCCTCGGCGGAAACAATCGCCACCTGCTTGGTGCCCTCGGCGGAAACGATGGCCACCTGCTTGGCGGCGTCGGCCTGCACGATGGCCACTTCCTTGGCCTGGGCGGCGGTGATGACGGCCACTTCGCGGCTGATCTCGGCGCCGCGCACGTTCTTCACCTGCACCACGTCCATTTCCTTGGCGGCGGTTTCGCGCTGCTGCGCCTTCACCTGCTGCGAGGCCTGTTCGTTGGCCACGCCCACGTTCTTGTCCTTTTCGGCGGTGCGCAGGCCCACCTGTTCGGCGGCCAGCTGGCGCGACATCTCGATCTCGCGCTTGGCGGCGATCTCGGCCATCTCGGCCTGGCGGCTGTTGTCGGCGACCACCAGGCGCGACTCACGCTCGATGCCCGAGGTGCGCTTGGCCATGATGTTGTGGATGACGTCGCTGTCCTTGCTGTCGCGGATGTCCATCAGCTCGATGTTCTTGATGGCTTCCACGCCCCAGCCGCCCAGCTGCGGCTGCACTTCCTTGGTGAAGGCTTCGCCGAAGCGGCTGCGGTCGAGCATGATCTGGTCGATCTCGTGCGCGGCCAGCACCGTGCGCACCGAGCCCTGCACGATGGCGGTGAGCTGTTCCTTCAGTTCCTCGAACGAGGCCACGCGCTGGGCGCAGGTGTTGGAGTCGCTGATGCGGAAGAAGGCCATCACGTGCACCAGGAAGGGCACCCGCTCCTTGTCGTACGCCGCGTAGTCCGGCAGGTCGATGGAGAAGTTCGACACCGGCAGCGTGACCCGCTGCAGGCCGATCAGCGGCAGGCGCGACGGCCATTCGTAGTAGGTGTTGCTGTCGAAGCCCTTGCCGTAGGAAACGGTGTTGTTGCGGGTCTGGATGATGTGCACTTCGTTCACCGGCACCACCCGGCGCAGGGCGATGACCCAGAAGAACACGATGACCGCGATGATCGCAGCGGCGGCGCCAACGGCCGCAAGGATGAGGGACGTGCCGAGCATGGGGATTCCGTAGTCAGTGGCAGGGAACCCCAGTATAGAAGGAACGGGGTCAGGTTCACTTCTTGGGAAAAGTGAACCTGACCCCGTTCTTGCCGTCCGGTATGATGTCAGCGCTACGGCAGACGCCAGGCAACGGTCCACACACGCCCCATGCGCATCGGCATTGATTTTGGCACCAGCTATTCCGCGGCCGCGGGCATGGTGGACGGGGCGCTGGTGCACGTGCCCTTCGGCGAGCAGAGCCAGTTCCGGACCGCCGCCTACTTCCCGCGCGAGCTCCCGGCCGGCGACGACTTCGAGCTCACGCCTGCGCTGGAAGCCGAAGTGACCGCGCTGGTGCGTGCCGCCAAGCGCGACCAGGACCGCGAGCAGCGCGAGTACCGCCAGCGCATCGCCAGCGCCGCCAAGCCCGGCAGGAAGGGCGAAACGCTCGCCATCCCCGAACCCGTCATGCAGTCCGATGACGCCCTGGCCCAGCAGGCCATCAACGCCATCCGCCGGCGCTGGCTGCAGGAACAGCACGCCAGGGAAACCGTCGCCCGCGATTCCCTGGCCTCGGCCCAGTTCGGCGAAGTGGCCATCGACGCCTTCATCGACGACCCGCGCGGCCGGCTGTTCCAGTCGCCCAAGTCCATGATCGGTTTCAAGCTGCTGCCGGGCGTGCAGGAAGTGGTGCAGACGGTGCTCACCAGCATCCTCGCCCACATCCGCATCGGTGCGCAGCAGCACTTCGGCCGCGACGTGGACAGCGCCGTCATCGGCCGGCCGGTGCACTTCAAGAGCTCGATGGGCGCGGCCGGCGACGACCAGGCCCTGGCCATCATCCGCGACGCCGCCAGTGCCGCCGGCTTCGACCGCGTGGATTTCATGTACGAACCCGAGGCCGCCGCGCTCGACTACCACCTGCGCGCGCCCGACCGGCACGTCGTGCTGGTGGTGGACATCGGCGGCGGCACCTGCGACCTGTGCCTGGCTCAGGCCGGCGGCAACGAGCCGTTCTTGCCCCTGCACAGCTGGGGCGACGCCACCGGCGGCGGCGACGTCGACTACTGGCTGAACCTGCTGCGCTTCATGGGCCACTTCGGCCGCAACGTCGGCGCGTTCCCGAACCACATTTATTCCGAAGCGGCCATGGTGTCGGACGTGGTGCGGCAGGCCGCCTTCAAGGGCTACGACTTCCGCGACCACGAACCGCCCTACCGCGACCGCCTGGTCGCGCTGCAGGCCGACGCCAACACGGTGCGGATGGCGCGCGCGGCCGAAACGCTGAAGATCCAGCTCTCGACGCAGCCCGACGTCGCCGCCGCGCTGGACTACATCGAGCCCGGCCTGGGCGTGACCGCGACGCAGCCCGACCTGGTGGCAGCGTCCTCGTTCTTCACCGCGCGCCTGGACCGCCTGCTGGAAACGGTGCAGCGCGCCCCGTTCCAACAGCCCTCGCGCATCCTGTTGACCGGCGGCGGCTCGTCCGCGCCCTACGTGGCCGAGACGGTGGCCGCCCGCTATCCCGGCGTCGAACTGGTGCACGGCGAGCCCTCGCTGGCCATCGTGTCGGGGCTGGCAAAGGCCGCGTCCCTGCGCGGCTAGGGCCTGGCGGATAGTCCCTCGCCCGGCCATCCGTCGTCCGCACGGTGCCCGTACCGCCGGCGCTGCTACCATCGGGCTACACCCGCATCTGGGATCCAGCCTGCAATGACCCGTGCTTCGTAAGCGTTTCCTCCTCGGAATGCTGCTGGCCGTCGGCGTGACTTCGGGACCCGCGCAGGCCCTCGACCCCGACCGTCCCATCGGCCAGTTCAGCCACGCCTGGTACGAAAACCAGCTGCGCCAGGGCACGGTGCTTTCGATCACCCAGCGCGCCGACGGCTCGATGTGGCTGGCCACCTACGGCGGCCTGGTGCACCACAGCGGCGCGGGCTTCGACACCATCGATCCGCGCGTGGCGCCCGTGCTCAAGAGCTCGGCCATCACCGCCGTGGCCGCCAATCCGGACGGCACGCTGTGGGTGGGCACGCTCAACGGCGGCCTGTTCAAGCGCACCGGCCGCGAACTGGAGCCGGTACCCCTGCCCGCCGGCATCGAAAGCGTGTTCGGCATCGTCACCGACCGCGACGGCGCGCTGTGGCTCACCACCAATGGCGGCGTGGTACGCAGCGCTGGCGGCGTGCCCAAGCTGCTGGGCACCGCTGACGGCTTCCCGCCGCGCGGCTTCTACCGCGGCATCGTGGCCGACCCCGCCGGCGGCGTGTGGATAGCGGCCGACGGCCTGGGCGTGCTGCGCTGGCGCGAAGGCAAGGTCGTGGTGTTCGACGCGTCCCGCGGCCTGCCCACCCAGGCCGTGTACAGCCTGGCGATGGATTCGGCCGGCACCGCCTGGGTCGGCACCCAGGCCGGCCCGGTGCGCCTGCGCAATGGCCGCTTCGAACGCGACCCGCGCACCGCCGCGCTGGCCGGCGACCGCATCTATTCGGTTTTCGGCGACCGCGACGGCAATGTCTGGTTCGCGCCGCTGGACAAGGGCCTGTGCCGCCTGTCCCCCGCCCGCTTCGACTGCACCAACGCCCTGGACGGCATGCGCGGCGAAACCGTGCGGTCGATGTTCGAAGACCGCGAGGGCAACCTGTGGATCGGCACCACGTCCAGCGGCATCCACCGGCTCAGCCAGTCCAAGCTGGTCACGGTCACCGGCGAGATGGCGTCCAACGCCGTGCGCGCCGTGCACCAGGATGCGCGGGGCACGCTGTGGGTCGGCACCGACGGTGGCGGGCTGGCGCGCTACGACGGCGCCACGCTGGTGCCCGCCGCGGCCCACAACGCGCGGCTTCCCAGCCAGCTAGTGCGCGCCATTGAATCCGAGGCCGACGGCCGCCTGTGGGTGGCCGGCACCGAGGGTGTCACCCGCTTCAACCCCGACGGCAGCGTCCGCCGCTTCGGCATCGACGACGGCCTGCCCGGCACCATCGCATTCGCGTTCGCACCGGCCCGCGCCGGCGGCCTGTGGACAGGCACGCTGCAGGGCGTGGCGCGCATCGTCGGCGACCGCGTGGAGCCGCTGGAAGCCACCCGCGGCGACGACACCCGCGCGCTCTACGAAGACCCCAGCGGCCGCCTGTGGATCGGCCTGCGCAGCGGCCTGCGCTGCCTGGCCAAGGGCGTGCTGGACCGCTGCGGCACCGACGGCCTGCCCGGCACCAGCGTGTTCGCCTTCCATCCCACGGCCAACGGCGACCTGTGGCTGGGCACCAGCCTGGGCCTGATGCGGGTGCGCGACGGCGTGGTGACGAAGTATCTGCAGCGCGCCGGATTCTTTGGCGACGCGGTGTTCGCCATCCTGGACGATGGGCTGGGCCACTTCTGGGTCAGCTCCAACCGCGGCATTGGCCGAATCAAGCAGTCCGAGCTGGCCCTGCTTGACCGCACCGACAGCGCCGTCATGCAGCCGCAGTGGTACGGCGCCAGCGACGGCATGCTCAACGCCCAGGCCAACGGCGCGTCGCAGTCGCCGGCCTGGCGCGCGGCCGACGGCCGGCTGTGGTTCGGCACCGCCAAGGGCGTGGTGATCGTGGACCCGCCCAACCTGCGCCTGAACGCGCTGGCTCCGCCGGTAGCCGTGGAGCGCCTGCTGCTGGACGGCGTCGAAGTCGACCCCGCCCGCGCCGGCCGCATCGCCCCCGGGGTGGAGCGCATCGAACTCCACTTCGCCGCCATGAGCTACGTCGCCCCGGCCGCGGTGCGCTACCGCTACCGCATGGAAGGCTTTGACCGCGAGTGGCAGGACGCCGGCGACCGCCGCGAGGCCAGCTACACCAACCTGCCGCCTGGGAACTACGTGTTCCGCGTCGCCGCCAGCAACAACGACGGCATGTGGAACAACGAAGGCGCCAGCCTGCCGTTCACCCTGGTGCCGCGCTGGCACCAGACCTTCGCCTTCCGCGCGCTGGCCGCGCTGGCCCTGCTGGGCGTGCTGGCCGCCGTGGTGTGGCTGCGCCTGCGCGACGCCCGCCGCCGCGAGCGCAACCTGACCCGCGAAATAACCCAGCGCACCGATGCCCTGCGCGAAGCCAACCAGCGCCTGGAACGCATAGCCTCCCTCGACGCCCTGACCGGCATCGCCAACCGCCGCGAGTTCAACCGCCGCCTGGTGCAGGTGTGGCACGAACACCGGCGCCGCGCTGCGCCGCTGGCCGTTCTGATTGCCGACATCGATGCCTTCAAGGCCTACAACGACACTTACGGCCACCTCGAAGGCGATGCCGCGCTGGCGGCCGTGGCCGGCGCCATCGCCGTCGCCGTGCGCGGCCCCACCGATCTGGCGGCGCGCTATGGCGGCGAAGAGTTCGCCCTGCTGCTGCCCGACTGCAGCGCCGAAGAGGCCACGGCCGTGGCGCAGCGCCTGCTGGTGTCGGTGCGGGCGCTGGGCATCGCCCACCGGGCGTCGCAGGCGGCGTCAGTCGTTACGCTCAGCGTGGGCGTGGCGAGCGTGGTGCCCGAGGAAGGCGTGGCGCCGGAAGTCGTGCTGCGTTCGGCCGACGAAGCCCTGTACCGCGCGAAGGCCGGCGGCCGTGACCGCGTGGCCACGGACTGACTCGCGGGCAACGGGTATTTAACCTCGCTTGCAGTAGCCTGCCGTTCCCCCCACCGCAGGAAACGACCATGGCCTACATCGACGGATTCGTGATTGCCGTAGCCAACGTCAACAAGCAGGCCTTCATTGACCATGCCCGCCAGTTCGATCCGCTGTTCATCGAATACGGCGCCACCCGCATTGTTGAAGGCTGGGGCGACGACGTGCCCACCGGCAAGGTCACCGACTTCCAGCGCGCGGTGCTGGCCAAGGACGACGAGACCGTGGTGTTCTCGTGGATTGAGTGGCCCGACAAGCAAACCCGTGACGCGGGCATGGCCAAGATCATGGAAGACCCGCGCATGGATCCCAAGCTCAATCCGATGCCGTTCGATGGCGCGCGGATGATTTATGGGGGCTTTTCGCCGGTGGTCGTTTTCGGCTGATTCAAGGTCAGCCAGACGGGCGCGCGCCCGCCGGCACAACGGTCGCGCCGCCATCGCTTCGGGCGGCGGCGCGCCGCATGGCCGGAATGGCTTGGCTCAGCCCACGGCGTTGATCACTGCCTGGGCAAAGGCAGGAATGTCGTCGGGCTTGCGGCTGGTGATGACGTGGCCGTCCACCACCACTTCGGCATCCTTCCAGCGGCCGCCGGCGTTCTCGATGTCGGTCTTGAGCGAGGGCCAGGATGTGAGGTCGCGGCCCCTGGCGGCGCCGGCCTCGATCAGCAGCCACGGGCCGTGGCAGATGGCCGCCAGCGGCTTGCGCGCGCGGTCGAAGGCGCGGATGAACTCCACGGCCAACTTGTCGATGCGCAGCTTGTCGGGATTGATGACGCCGCCGGGCAGCACCAGCGCGGCGTAGTCCTCGGCCTTGGCCTGGGACAGCTCAACGTCCACGCCCACCGAGTCGCCCCAGTCCTTGCCCTTCCAGCCGCGGATCTCGCCGGGCTCCGGCGAAATGACGTCCACCGTGTAGCCGGCTTGCTTGAGCAGGGCCCGCGGGTCCATCAGCTCGGACTGCTCGTAGCCGTGGGTGGCGAGGATGGCGATGCGCTTGGGGTGGGTCATGGCGTGGCTCCAATCGTCCGGGGGGAGCCGTGAGTATGTTTACCGGGCACCCACCCCAGGGTGAACACTCCGCACCGCAGGCCGTGGCGCCTCCATCGCTGTCACGCAGCGATAACTTCGCCTATTTCGGCGGCGGCGGTTCGCGTGCGCCGCAGCGCGGAATTCAGGGTGACGCCAACCCCGGCCGCGGCCGCTCGATGAAATGCACGATGGCGCCGACCCAGGCGGGCATCGCATCCTCCACGTGCGCGGCATGGTCGCTGTCGGGCAAGACCACCCAGCTGCGGTCGGCCGTGGCGAGGCTGTTGAACAGGCTTGCCACGGCGTCCGGCTGCACATACCCGTCGCCGACGCCCTGCAGCAGCAGGGTCGGCGTGGTGACCTTGGCGGGATCGAGCTTGAATTCGTGCAGGTTCCTCCAGTCCACCCGCACCGGATCGGCGGCGACGGCCTGGGCGACGTAGGCGTCCACCACGGCCCTGGGCGATGCACCGGCGACCACGAAATCCTCGCCTGCCGCCGCGGCGGTGGTCGCCGCGCGCGCGGGCGCCTCGGCGTCCGGCTCGTGGCCGCGCAGCTGCACGCCTGCCGGATCCACCGGGAAGCCGTAAAGCACGAGCTTCGAGAACGCGTCGGGATGCTGCTGCACCGTGAACAGCGCCGTCACCGAGCCCATCGAATAGCCGACCACCACGGGCGCGGGCAGCCCCGGGTGCCGGCGGCCTATCCATTGCGCCGCCGCCAGCGCGTCGGCCGCAGCGCGTTTGGGCGTGAGCCAGCCGCTCGCGTCGCGCGGGCTGGCGCCGTAGCCGCGCTGGTCCAGCGCATACACCGCGTAGCCGGCGTACACGAAGGCATCCATCACCGAGCGCGGCGTGGCCGCCACCTGGAGGTCGAAGTTGGGCAGCGCGCTCCACGTGCGGCCGTGCAGCAGCAGGATAGCGCCGCGCGGTGAAGGCGGCGCCTTGCCCCACAGCGCCAGGGTGTGGCCGTCGTCCGAAACGACAGGATGGCGTTCGGCGTTGGTGCTGGCCGCGGGTTCGGCGGCGGCCGCATCAACGGCGCCCAGCAGCAGGGCGCCGAGCAGGACGAAGGCAGGCAGGCGCATGGGAACTCCGCGTTGTGAAGGCTCAGGGTTCCCGGATCATGCCGGCTTGCCCGGCGCCCTGCCAGCCTCAGCGCGGCGTGATCGCGACCTTCAGCACGCCGTCGCGCTGGTTCCCGAACAGCTCGTACGCAGCCACGATGTCGTCGAGCTTGAACTTGTGGGTGACCAGCGCGCCGAAGTCCGCGCGGCCCGAGGCCACCACGTTCATCAGCCGGCGCATGCGCTCCTTGCCGCCCGGGCACAGCGCGGTGTTGATGCGGTGGTCGCCCAGGCCCGCGGCGAAGGCCGACAGCGGGATGGTGAGGTCGGTCGAGTAAACGCCCAGGCTCGACAGCGTGCCGCCGGGCTTGAGCACGCGCAGCGCTGATTCAAACGTGCCCTGCGTGCCAAGCGCCTCGATCGATGCGTCCACGCCGCGGCCGCCGGTGAGCTTCATGATTTCGTCCACTACGTCGCAGTCGTGGAAATTGAGCGTCACGTCGGCGCCCATCTTCCTCGCAATGCCCAGGCGGTGGGCGTTGCCGTCCACCGCGATGATGGTGGACGCGCCCAGCAGCCGCGCACCGGCGGTGGCGCACAGGCCGATCGGCCCCTGCGCGAACACCGCCACCACGTCGCCGATGCGGATGTTGGCGTTCTCGGCGCCGCGGAAACCGGTGGACATGATGTCCGGGCACATCAGCACCTGCTCGTCGGTGAGGCCGTCGGGGATCGGCGCCAGGTTGCCCTGCGCATCGGGCACCAGCACGTACTCGGCCTGGGTGCCGTCGATGAGGTTGCCGAAGCGCCAGCCCGCCGTGGCCTTGTAGCCGTGGCAGCCGCAGCGGCCGCTGTCGATGAGGTAACTGCCGTCCTGCGAGGGCACGCCGTCCTGGGCCGCGTAGGAATTGAAGTTCGGGCAGATGGCGCCGGCGATGACGCGCTGGCCTTCCTTGTAGCCGGTGACGGCGCTGCCGAGCTTTTCGATGACGCCGACGGGCTCGTGGCCGATGGTCAGCCCCTTGGCCACCGGGTATTCACCCTTGAGGATATGGATGTCGGTGCCGCAGATGGTGGTGGTGGTGATGCGGATCAGCGCGTCGTTGGGGCCGACGTCGGGGATGGGTTTGTCGGCCAGCTCGATGCGGCCGGGGGCGACGAAGACGGCGGCTTTCATCAGGGTCATGGCGGGTTCCTCGGGCGGGGGGTGGGTCCACACTACTCCCCTGCGCAGGACGGAAATTTGACGCAAATCAGGCGGTCGCAAAGCGCCGCACGGTCCGTTCGTTGTCGGTGCGGCACGACACCGAGTCCGCCCCGTTTCACCGGTGGCTCCTGTCCGCACTGGCGGTGACCTGCCGTTATGGCTTTGAGCAGCCACCGCCCCAAGGACCCCGCCATGCGCCGCCCGACCGCCCTGCTCCACCTGCTCCACCTGCTCTGCCTGCTGTTCGCCTGCGCCGCCTGGGCGGACGCCACCGTGCCTACCCGCGACATCGACGGGGCGAAGGACCCGGCGTGGCTCAAGCGCTACGAGGGCAGCTCCATCGTCAGCTTTGAGCAGCGCGGCTTCGACGCCGTGAAGTTCCCCGCCTCGGCCCTGGTGGCGGTTCCCGACCAGATCGATGCGTACAACAACAACGTCTACCGCGCAAAAAGCCAGCGTGAGGTCGAAGGCGAGTACACCCGCCTGGTCTACATTGCGCCCGCCGACCGCTCGCCGCTGGAGGTGATGCGCAACTACCTGGACCTCGTGGAGGAAGGCGGCGGCAAGACCCTGTACCGCTGCACCGACACCGACTGCGGCGGCGAGCTCAACGGCAACGACCACGGCGGCGGCAACCAGGGCCTGATCGAACAGATCTACCCCCAGGCCCGGGTGAAGGACGCCGAGTTCAGCAACGGCAAATGCGCCAGCACCGCCACCCCGCGTGAACAGCACTATTCGCTGGTCACCCTGCCCGACGGCAGCGGCGGCGATCGCACGCTGGGCATCATGACCTTCCAGGTCGGCGACAAGAGCTACTGCGACGCGCTGGAGAACCGCACCGCCGTGCTGGTGGTGGCCGTCTCGCCCAAGGCGCGCGAGCGCAAGATGGTTACCGTGAGCTCCGACGAGATGGCCAAGGCGCTGGCAGCCACCGGCAACATCGCGCTGTACGGCATCCAGTTCGACACCAACAAGTCCTCGCTCAAGCCCGCGTCGGTGGACACCATCGCGCAGATCGCCAAGCTGCTGCAGTCCCAGCCCGCGCTGAAGCTCGACGTGGTGGGCCACACCGACAATGTCGGGGACGCCGCCGCCAACCTGAAGCTGTCGCAGCGCCGCGCAGATGCGGCGGTGGTGTCGCTGTTGGAAGACCACGGCATTGACGAAGCGCGACTGAGCGCGCGCGGCGAGGGAATGGGCAAGCCGCTGGCCGACAACGCCACCGAAGCCGGCCGCGCCAAGAACCGGCGCGTGGAGCTGGTGAAGCGCTGAGGCTAGCGCTCGTCGAGTGCGTGGTGGATCAGCACCACGCACTGCGAGGCAAACAGCATCGTCGATCCCAGCGTGATCTTCTTCGCGCCGAGGCGTTCCAGGGTGTGGAAGGTGTTCTTGGGCATCGGGATGTGGTCGGTGAGCAGGAAGCAGGGGTTGCCCTCGAACTTCTGCTCACGCATGGCGGTGCCCTTGCGGTCCATCACGAACAGCTGGTGGTCGCCGGCCAGCTCCTGCACCAGCTTCTCGAAGCTGATGGTGCGCACCGTCACGCCTGATTCCACCGGCTGGGTTTCCTCCTTGCCCATGCCGCGCGACGCGTCCAGCGCGGCGGCCACCTTGCCCAGCAGCGAGCGCTCGTCGAACCCGCCGATATCGTGCATGGCGCGGGCTTCGAAGCGTACGGTGCGGGAGAAATCCTGCGTGCTTTCCAGCACCAGGTACACCACCACGTCGGCCCGATGCGACTGCGCCACGAAGATGGCGTTCATCAGCGTGTGCGCCAGGATTTCGGTGTGGGCTTCCTTGCCGACGCCGGCCAGGAGTTTCTGGCTGTCGGTGGGGGCTGCGCGGGCGCGGAGTACGAAGGTTCGCATGGGGTTCCTGGTGGATGGGCCGCGAGCGGCGTGCGCCTGGTGGTCCAGGGCCGAGAGGTTACGCGAACAGACCTTCGAGTGCTTTCGGCACTCGGGCGCCAGGGAGGCGATGTGTCTGGTTTGCGACATTGACCTTCATGGTCACCTCCGACACCTCGATCAGGGAACGGTCCACTGCCCGCTTCTGCGTCTGGGCAAACCATTCCAGCACCGGACGCAGGTGCCAGATCGCCTGCGACCCCTCGTGCACCGCGGCCGGGAAGGTGGCCATGTTGCCCAGCATCAGTTTGCGGATGTTCTGGCGCGTGCAGCCGACCAGCTCAGCCACGTCCGTCAGGCCCACGAAGTCCGGGGAGGCCTCCACCAATTCCGCGCCGGGGATGGCGGCCTTGACCGCTTGCACGGCCGAAACAATGGCGTCGAAGGCGCTGGCCGCCTCACGGGTGAAATCCAGGACGATGCGGCCCGGCTGACCGATGCCCACCAAGGCGTCATCGCATCCGGCCTCGGCCAAAGCGTCGATGTACTGTTCCGAATCGGCCATGCCCTCGGGCAATCGGAACTTCAGCGTGAACTCGTATTCAGTCATGGTCGGAATCCGGTTGGGCATCCCTGGCCCGGTTCGCCTTCTCGCGTGAGGCATGGGCTCCGCCTTCAACAATCGTCCAGCCACGCGCGTGGGCATGCTGGATGGCCGCCTCGACTTCGGTTTTCGGATGCCTGCGTCTGGCCATGGATGACGTGGATGAAGCGAGATATTCGCGGCCCGGCAAGCGGTTGTCAAGTGACAACTGCGGTACGCGGTGATCCCGATCGACCCCGCGCCTGGCAAGACTGGACGCGCCGAGCAAGGCGAGCGTCGTGTCGTGACAGTGTCGACATGTAGGAAATTAGCCCAGCCCGACGCCCAATCCAGTCACGCCACGGGAGAGTCTGGGGCGCCCTACTCCAGCGCGATCCAGTCCACGTCCAGCGCGAAGGCGCCCTCGCGCTTGTCGCCGATCAACAGGCCAATCTCGCGCACGCTGGACAGGTCGATCGGCGGGCCTTCCAAGCGCATCCCGCGCACCGTGGGCTCGAGCGTCGCCAGCGGCACCCGCACCTCGATCCACTGCCCGGCCTGCGTGGCGAACTCGGCGCCGTAGGAAACGGCGATGCCGCGATAGCGCTCCGCGCCTGAAAGCCTCAGCTGGTAAGGCCGGCCGTCGCCGCGTACCCGCAGCACCACGGCGGTAGCGCCGCTGAAGTCGAACGCCTGCCCGACCGTTCGCACCGACGAGAAGCCGCCGTTGTTGGCCAGCGACAGCTCGCCGCGGAACTGCAGCTGCCCGTCCACCAGCGCCGGGCCACCCTGCGATCGGCCACCCATCACGCCGTCGTTGACGGCCACCCAGCGCGGCTCGGACGCGCTGCCGTTGAATTCGATGAGGGGTCGCACGGGGGGCTCCGTTGGCGATGCCGCCAGGGCCGGCAGCGACAGGCTGCCGAGCAGGATGAGGGTGAGGAGGAAGGGGCGCATGGCGGCATTGCAGCCGTGCGGGTGTGGGTGGAGTGTGAGGGGCCTCAAGCCGCGTGAATCGTCATGCGCACACGCAGGCCGAGGGCGGCGGCAATGTTCACCAGCGCGTCGAGCGAGAAGCGGTCAATCTTGCCGCGCAGCAGATCGTTGAGCCTCGGTTGTGCGATGGAGCAGTGCTTGGCAGCGACGGTCTGGGTCCAGCCCTTGGAGCGAACCCGCTCGGCGATTACAAGCATCAGCTCGGACCGGAGCCTCAGGTTCTCCGCCGCGCTGGGGTCACTCTCCAAGGCGTCCCAGACGCTGTCGAACCGCTGGGTAATCTTGGGGCTCATTGTCGACCTCCAACCAATGCCAGGTATCGATGCCGCGCCAGTTCAATGTCCAATGTGGCTGTGCGCTCCGACTTCTTCTGAAACGCATGAAGCACGTAGACAGCGTCGGTCATTCTCGCGGTGTAGATGAGCCGGTACGCCCCCGACTCGTCGTGAATCCGGATTTCCTGCACGCCGCTGCCGATGGAAGGCATGGACTTGAAGTCGCTCGGCGACAGGCCGCTCTGCAACCGGTCCAACTGATGCCCTGCCTGACGCCTTGCGCTCTCGGGAAAACCGCGAAGCCGCCTCAGAGAGTCGCCCAGGAACTCGACCGGCTTGGTGAGCATCCTATATCCGTTTCGATATACGCGGCAAGCCCGCCCGGCTGTTTTCGCGCGATGGCTGCGTCAGGTATGTCGGAACATCGCCCGTTCGGCCAAAGAAAACCCTGCACGGCGCAATGACGGGCGAGCGCCCGGGACTGCAGGCCTCCGCTAGCTCAAGAACTGCTCAAGAATTCGCTGTACGCCGCCAGCACCTCATCGGGCGCCTCCACCTGCGGGTAATGCCCCACGCCCGCCAGCTCGAACACCGGCGCCGCAGGCAGCAGTTCGCGCCAGCGGGCGACAATGCTGCGGCCCGAGATGGGATCTTCCAGGCCGTTGATCAGCGCGATCGGCACGCCGGCGTGCAGCAGTGCGCCGACCCAGCGTTCGCGGTGCTTGTGCCGTTCGGCGATGTAGCCCAGCAGCTTGGGCATGATGGCCTCGCCGCCGTTGCGGCTCAGGCGCTGCCAGGCTTCGGTCATCTCGCCGTCGGGCCAGGGCCGGGCGCAGATGCGCTGCAGGCTGGCCGAAAACGTGCGCTCGCGAGTGAACGGCGCCAACAGCGGACCCAGCGGCCCGGCCAGCAGGCGCTGCAGGCGCAGCGGGTGCGTGGCCTCGGGAAACAGCCCGCCGTTGAGGAAGGCCACCGAGGTGATGCGGAATCCGAGCTTGCCCTCGCGCTGGCGCGCCAGCAGTTCCTGGGCCACGGTGTTGCCGTAGTCATGCGCGAGTATCGCGACTTCGCTGACGCCGGTGGCCTCGGCCAGCGCCACCCACTGGTCGGCCGATGCCGCAATGGAGTACTTGAACTTGCGCGGCTTGGCCGAGGCGCCGAAGCCGAGCATGTCGAGCGCAAACAGCTCGTGCTGCTCCGCCAGCGCCGGCCAGACGCCGCGCCAGTCGCGGCTGGAGGTGGGGAAGCCGTGGATCAGCCACAGCGGCGTGCCCTCCCCGCCCCGCCGGGCCTGCAGGCGGTGGCCCTGGCAGGCCAGCGCAAACGCCGCGGCGTGTTCGAACGTGGTCACGCGATTGCCGGCCTCCAAGCCCTCCATCCAGGCGGTGGCCGCCTGGTGCGCCATGGGTACGGAGGGTTTGGGCGTGATCATCATCGTCGTCAGGCAAGCATTGGGGCGGTGCGCATTATGCCGGATGCAGCGCGATCAACCCGCGCTGCAGACATCGAACACCTGCGTGCCGGCGAAGTGCTGCGTCGCGCCCGCCACGCGTCCGCCACCTAGGCCAGGCGAAGATTTGCATTCGCGATACGGCGCGACAGCCACAGCAGATACCCGCCAACCACCACATCCACCGAGAAACAGAACACCGGGTACCAGCCCGGCACGCCCGCATTCGTGAAGAACTGGCCGTGCGTCAAGTCGTACAGGCCGTGCAATATCCAGAAGGCGCCCACCACTACGGCCGACCAACGAACGCTCACGAAGGCGAAAACCAGCCCGGCCACGATGAAGGGAACGCCGTAGATCAGTTCCTTGGCCACCACGGCGGGGTCG
>JANOJQ010000183.1:0-1910 GCA_031418815.1 Lysobacteraceae bacterium | reverse complement strand
GCGCTGCCGGCCCAGGGCGACACGTTGGTTCCCGCCCTCGAGGAAATGCCTGCCGTCACCCAGCGCCTGGCGCCGGTGGTGGCGCGCTTCCGCAGCGACCTGGCGGCCCTGGAACGCGTCAACGACATCACCGCGGGCACTCGGCGCGAGGCGGCGCTGCGCCGGCTCTACACCGGCTGGCAGGCGCGCCTGGCCGAACTGGACCCCGCCGGCCTGGCGCTGGAAGACCAGGTGGACCACGCCTTGCTCAAGCGCGACCTGGCCTACCGCCTCGGCCAGCTGGACTTCACGCGCGAACGCTACCGCCAGGCCGCGCCGCTGCTGCCGGGCGTGGACGCACTGATCGCCCTGGCCGAAGCGCGCCGCGCGCTGGCCTATCCCGACGCCCGCGCCAGCGCCGAACAGCTCGACCGCAGCCGCCGCGACCTGGCCGCGCTGCAGTCGCGCCTCGAGAAGGACCCCAAGGCGCTCGGCACGTCGCCGATCGTGGCCAACCGTGCCGCCCGCCTGCTCGACGGCGTGCGTGCCGACCTCAAGGACTGGTACGGCTTCCACGCCGGCTACGACCCGCAGTTCAGCTGGTGGACGCGCCAGCCTTACGAAGCGCTCGACAAGCAGATGGAGGCGCACGCCAAGCTGCTCCGCGAAAAACTCGCCGGCGCCAACGACCCGGAAACCATCATCGGCGACCCGATCGGCCGCGACGCGCTGGTGGCTGACCTGCGGCATGAACTGATCGCCTATTCACCCGAGCAGCTGATCGAACTGGCTGAGCGCGAGCTGGCCTGGTGCCAGCGCGAGATGGAGAAGGCCGCCGCCGAAATGGGCCAGTCCGACTGGCGCCAGGCGCTGGAAATCGTCAAGTCGCGCCACCCCGTGCCCGGCGCCCAGCCGAAGCGCGTGGTCGACCTCGCCGACGAAGCCATCGACTACCTGGTGGCCAACGTCCTGGTGACCGTGCCCGAACTGGCCAAGCGCGACTGGCGCATGACCATGCTCACGCCCGAGTACCAGCTGCAGGCGCCGTTCTTCCTGGGCGGCCAGGACGTGTGGGTGGCCTACCCCACCGACACCATGCCGCACGACAAGAAGCTGATGGCCCTGCGCGGCAACAACCGCCACTTCTCGCGCGCCGTGGTGCACCACGAGCTGATCCCCGGCCACCACCTCCAGTATTTCTACAACACCCGCTACCAGCCGCAGCGAGAGCTTTTCGACACGCCGTTCTGGGGTGAGGGCTGGGCGCTCTACTGGGAGTTCCGGCTTTACGAGCGCGGCTTCGCCAAGACGCCCGAGGACCGCATCGGCATGCTGTTCTGGCGCAGCCACCGCGCCGCCCGCATCCTGTTCTCGCTCGGCTTCCACCTGGGCAAGCTGACGCCCGACCAGGCCGTGGACCTGCTGGTGGAGCGCGTGGGCCACGAGCGCGAGAACGCCCGCGCCGAAGTGCGCCGCAGCTTCGCCGGTGAGTACGGCCCGCTGTACCAGATCGCCTACATGGTCGGCGGCCTGCAGTTCCAGGCCCTGCACCGCGAGCTGGTGCTCACCGGCAAGATGACCGAGCGCGAGTTCCACGACGCCATCCTCAAGGGCGGCCCGATGCCGGTGGCCGTGGTGCGCGCGCGCCTGCGCGGTGATTCGCTGGTCGCCGGCCTGCCGTCCGACTGGAAGTTCTACGATTTCGAAAAGTAGGTTTTTTGCCACGGATTGACGCGGATGAACACGGATAAAGCAGCAGCGGATTGGTTTTTCGCCAGCCGATGCCCGTTCGCGTGAAGCCCATCGACGTCCGCTCTGTCCGCTGTTATCCGCGTTCATCCGCGTCAATCCGTGGCCAAAAAAAAAGCCCCGCAGATGCGGGGCTTTGTGCTTGCGAGAACTCGGGTGGGCTATTCGCCCATCTGCTTCTG
>JANOJQ010000182.1:0-13597 GCA_031418815.1 Lysobacteraceae bacterium | reverse complement strand
CTCGCTGGCAGCAGGCCGCCGCCGAAACCCCGCAGGTCCGACCGCAGGACAGGAAGCCGTGAGCGCCGCCGAGATCCGCAACTACACGCTGAACTTCGGCCCGCAGCATCCGGCCGCGCACGGCGTGCTGCGCCTGGTGCTGGAGATGGACGGCGAAGTGGTCCAGCGCGCCGACCCGCACGTGGGCCTGCTGCACCGCGGCACCGAGAAACTGGCCGAGTCCAAACCCTACAACCAGTCCATCGGCTACATGGACCGGCTCGACTACGTGTCGATGATGTGCAACGAGCACGCCTACGTGCTGGCCATCGAGAAGCTGCTGGGGGTGCAGGCGCCGGTGCGCGCGCAGTACATCCGCACGATGTTCGACGAAGTCACCCGCATCCTCAATCACCTGATGTGGATCGGCTCGAACGGGCTCGACCTCGGCGCGATGGCGGTGTTCCTTTACGCCTTCCGCGAGCGCGAAGAATTGATGGACTGCTACGAAGCGGTGTCGGGCGCGCGCATGCACGCCACCTACTATCGCCCGGGCGGCGTCGCCCGCGACCTGCCCGACGCGATGCCCAAGTACCGCGAGTCGCCGTGGCGCAAGGGCGCCGAGCTCAAGCGCGTCAACGAATGGCGCGAAGGCTCGCTGCTCGACTTCCTGGACGCCTTCACCAGCGACTTCCCGCAGCGCGTCGACGAGTACGAAACGCTGCTCACCGACAACCGCATCTGGAAGCAGCGCACCGTGGGCATTGGCGTGGTGCCGGTGGACATGGCGCTGGCCTGGGGCATGAGCGGCCCGATGCTGCGCGGCTCCGGCCTGGCCTGGGACCTGCGCAAGAAGCAGCCCTACGCCGCCTACGACAAGGTTGATTTCGACATCCCGGTGGGCGTGCAGGGCGATTGCTACGACCGCTACCTGGTGCGCGTCGAGGAAATGCGCCAGTCCAACCGCATCATCAAGCAGTGCGTCCAGTGGCTGCGCGCCAACCCGGGCCCGGTGATGGTGACGAACTTCAAGGTCGCGCCGCCCAGCCGCGCGGAAATGAAGGACGACATGGAAGCGATGATCCACCACTTCAAGCTTTTCACCGAGGGCTACTGCGTGCCCGCCGGCGAGGCCTATGCCACGGTCGAGGCGCCCAAGGGCGAGTTCGGCGCGTACATCGTCTCCGACGGCGCCAACAAGCCGTTCCGCCTGAAGCTGCGCGCCCCCGGTTTTGCCCACCTGTCCTCCATGGACACGATCGTCCGCGGCCACATGCTGCCCGACGTCGTCGCCATGATCGGCACCTACGACATCGTCTTCGGCGAGATCGACCGCTAAGGATTGCTTGACCGATGAAAGCCACAGGAAATTTCGCCGCCTGCCAGGACGTCGACCCGATGGTCGCGCTGAGCGACGCCACGCGCGCGCACATCGACCACTGGGCCGCCAAGTTCCCGGCCGACCGCAAGCGTTCGGCCGTGATCCAGGGCCTGATGGCCGCGCAGGAACAAAATGGCGGCTGGCTGACCGACGAGATCATCGCCGCCACCGCCCGTTACCTCGGCCTGCCGCCGGTGTGGGCGTATGAAGTGGCCACCTTCTATTCGATGTTCGACCTGGCGCCGGTTGGCCGGCACAAGGTCGCCATCTGCACCAACATCAGCTGCTGGTTGAACGGTGCCGAAGGCATCGTCCGCCACTGCGAGAACAGGCTCGGCATCAAGCACGGCGAAAGCACCCCGGACGGCCGCATCTTCCTCAAGGTCGAGGAAGAGTGCCTGGCCGCCTGTTCGGCGGCGCCGATGATGGTGATCGACGGTCATTACCACGAGCGGCTCACCACTGAAAAAGTGGACGCCCTGCTCGACGGACTGGAGTAGTCAAGGCCATGGCGCACGCTTCCCATTATTCCCAGCCCACCGGCCCCGTCGGCCCGGCGCCGCAGGAGCACAACGTGGTCTACACCACGCTGCACTTCGACAAGCCGTGGTCGTACGAGAACTACCTCAAGACCGGCGGCTACGCCGCCTGGCGCAAGATCCTGACCGAGAAGATGGATCCGGCGCAGGTGATCGAGATGGTCAAGCAATCGGGCCTGCGAGGCCGCGGCGGCGCGGGCTTCCCGACCGGCCTGAAGTGGAGCTTCATGCCGCGCAACTCGCCGGGGCAGAAGTACATCCTTTGCAACTCGGACGAATCCGAGCCCGGCACCTGCAAGGACCGCGACATCCTGCGCTACAACCCGCATTCGGTGATCGAGGGCATGGCCATCGCCTGCTACGCCACCGGCTGCACCGTCGGCTACAACTACCTGCGCGGCGAGTTCCACCACGAACCCTTCGAGCACTTCGAGGAGGCCTTGAAGGAGGCCTACGCGAACGGCTGGCTGGGCAAGGACGTGCTGGGCTCGGGCGTGGACGTCGACATCCACGGCGCACTGGGCGCCGGCGCCTATATCTGCGGCGAAGAGACCGCGATGATGGAGTCGCTGGAAGGCAAGAAGGGCCAGCCGCGCTACAAGCCGCCGTTCCCGGCCAACTACGGCCTGTTCGGTCGCCCCACCACCATCAACAACACCGAGACCTACGCCTCGGTGCCGGCCATCATCCGCAACGGCGGCGAGTGGTTCCTGAACCTTGGCAAGCCCAACAACGGCGGCCCCAAGGTGTTCTCGGTCTCGGGCCACGTCGACAAGCCCGGCAACTTCGAGATCCGCCTCGGCACCCCGTTCAGCGAGCTGCTGGCCATGGCCGGCGGCATGAAGGGCGGCCGCAGGCTCAAGGCCGTCATCCCGGGTGGTTCGTCCATGCCGGTTCTGCCCGCCGACACCATGATGGCCTGCACGATGGATTACGACTCGATCCAGAAGGCCGGTTCGGGCCTGGGTTCGGGCGCCGTGATCGTGATGGACGAGACCACCTGCATGGTGCGCGCCTGCCAGCGCATCGCGCGCTTCTACTACGCCGAGTCCTGCGGCCAGTGCACGCCCTGCCGCGAGGGCACGGGCTGGATGTATCGCGTGCTGACCCGGATCGTCGAAGGCCACGCGACCATGGACGACCTGCACATGCTCAAGGGCGCCGCGGGCCAGATCGAAGGCCACACCATCTGCGCGTTCGGCGAGGCCGCCGCCTGGCCGGTGCAGGGCTTCCTGCGCCACTACTGGCACGAGTTCGAGTACGCCATCGTCAACAAGCGTTTCTTCGTCGACGACGAAGCCAAGGGCCAGCTGGCCACGGCGGAGGCCGCATGAGCGCCCAGCCGACCGCTCCCGGCGTCGCGCCCGACACGGTGAACATCGAAATCAACGGCGTCGCCATGACCGCGCCGAAGGGCTCGATGATCATCCAGGCCGCCGACAAGGCCGGCATCCCGGTGCCGCGCTTCTGCTACCACGAGAAGCTGCCGATCGCCGCCAACTGCCGCATGTGCCTGGTGGACGTCGAGAAGATGCCCAAGCCCGCGCCGGCCTGCGCCACGCCGGTGATGGAAGGCATGAGGGTCACCACCCAGACCAAGCGCGCGCTCGACGCGCAGCGCAACGTCATGGAATTCCTGCTGATCAACCACCCGCTTGATTGCCCGATCTGCGACCAGGGCGGCGAATGCGAGCTGCAGGACGTGTCGATGGGCTACGGCCGGTCGGTGTCGCGCTACGTCGACCGCAAGCGCGTGATCGCCGACGAAGACCTCGGCTCGCTGGTCGCCACCGACATGACCCGCTGCATCCAGTGCACGCGCTGCGTCCGCTTCACCGCCGACATCGCCGGCACGTATGAGCTGGGCGGCATGAACCGCGGCGAGCACCTGCAGATCGGCACCTACGACGGCAAGCCGCTGATGACCGAGCTTTCGGGCAACGTCATCGACGTCTGCCCGGTCGGGGCGCTGACCAACAAGGTCTTCCGCTTCCGCGCCCGCGCCTGGGAACTGGTGGCCCGCGAGAGCATCGGCTACCACGACGCGCTGGGCTCCAACCTCTACCTGCACGCCCGCCGCGGCGACGTGCTGCGCACCGTGCCGCGCGACAACGAAGCGGTGAACGAGTGCTGGCTGTCCGACCGCGACCGCTATTCGCACCAGGGCCTGGGCGCCGCCGACCGCGCCACCAAGCCCCTGGTCCGCGAAGGTGACGCCTGGCGCGAAACCAGCTGGGATGAGGCGCTGGCCGTGGCCGCCAACCTGGCCCGGGACGCCGGCGATTCGCTGGGTGTGCTTGCGCACCCGGCGACGTCGAACGAAGAGGGCGCGCTGCTGGCCTCGCTCGCCAAGGGCCTGGGCACCGGCCACGTCGACCACCGCCTGTCGGCGCTGGACTTCGCCGACGCCGCCTTCGCCGAGCCGTTCCAGCTGCCGGCCGCCGAGCTTGAGCGCGCCGACGTGGTGCTGCTGGTGGGCTGCAACCTGCGCCACGAACTGCCGCTGCTGCACCAGCGCCTGCACAAGGCCGGCAAGGCCGGCGCCAAGGTGTTTGCGATCAACCCGGTGGATTACGAGTTCACCTCCGGTGTCGCCGGCAAGCGCATCGTCGCGCCGTCGCTGCTGCCGGGTGCGCTGGCCGCCGTGGCCAAGGCCGCGGGCGTGTCGCTGCCCGCCGTCATCGCCGCGCACGACCACGACGGCGCGCAGGCCATGGCCGACGCGCTGAAGAACGCCGCCAATGCGGTGATCGTCCTGGGCGAAACCGCCGAGAACCACGGCCACGCGTCCTGGCTGCGTACCGCTGCGCGCGCACTGGCCACCGCCACCGGCGCGCGGCTCAATCGCATCCCGCAGGGCGCCAACGCCATCGGCCTGGCCCGCCACGGCCTGCGGCCGGTGGGGCAGGGCAAGCACGCGGGCGCCATGCTGGCGCAGCCGCTGCCCACCTACCTGCTGTACGGCATCGAGCCGCAGTACGACTTCGCCCACGGCGCCCAGGCGCTCAAGGCGCTCGCCGGCGCCAAGGTGGTTGCCTTCAGCGCGTTCGCTTCCGAGGAACTGAAGAAGCTTGCGCACGTGATCCTGCCCATCGGATTGCTGCCCGAGGTCGAGGCCACGCTCACCAACCTGGACGGCACCGACCAGTCCACCCAGGCCGGCGGCAAGCTGCCGGGCGAGGCGCGCGCCGGCTGGCGCGTGCTGCGTGCGCTGGGCGGCAACCTGGGCCTGGAAGGCTTCACCTTCACCGACCTGCACGGCCTGCGCGCCGGCCTGGCGCCGGAAGCGCCGGCCCAGGGCCAGGGCTTGTCCGACGCCGGCAAGCACGACGCCGGCCTCGAGCGCATCACCAGCACGCCGATCTATCGCGGCGACGCGGTGCTGCGTCGCGCCGCTGCGCTCAACGCCCATCCGCTCACCCACGGCCCGCGCCTGGTGCTGCACCCGGAGGAGGCGATTTTGCGCGGCCTGTCGGACGGCGGCGTGGCCAAGGTCGGCGACGGCGTTGGCAGCGCGGCGCTGCCGGTGGCGGTGAGTGCGCGCGTGCCCAAGGGCGCGGTGTGGATCGAATCGGGCTACGAAGCCACCGCGCCGATGTCGCCGGTGGCGCGGCTTGCGGTGGTAGGGGCCTGAGATGATCGATCCGATCCGCGAATTCTTCCTCAGCTTCGGCGACCCGGGCCTGGTCATCTGGACCCTGGTCAAGATCATCGTCATCGTGCTGCCGATCACCATCGGCGTGGCTTTCTACACCCTGGCCGAGCGCAAGGTGATCGGCTGGATGCACGTGCGCCACGGACCCCAGTTCATCGGTGGCTTCATGGGCATCGGCGTGGTGCAGGCCTTCGCCGACGTGTTCAAGATGCTGTTCAAGGAGCTGGTGATCCCCAGCTCCGCCAGCCCGCTGCTGTTCCGGCTGGCGCCGCTGCTGGCGCTGGCGCCGGCGCTCGCGGCCTGGGCCGTCATCCCGTTCGACGACGGCGTGGTGCTGGCCGACGTCAACGCCGGCCTGCTGGTGCTGCTGGCCCTGACCTCGATGGGCGTCTACGGCATCATCATCGGCGGTTGGGCGTCCAACTCCAAGTACGCCATCCTGGGCGCGCTGCGCTCGGCGGCGCAGGTGGTCAGCTACGAAATCGCCATGGGGTTCGCCCTGGTCGGCGTGCTGGTGGCCTCGGGCACGATGAACCTCAGCGGCATCGTCAACGCCCAGGCGGGCGACCTGGGCCTGCTGGAGTGGTTCTGGCTGCCGCTGTTCCCGCTGTTCATCATCTACTTCATCTCCGGCGTGGCCGAAACCAACCGCGCCCCGTTCGACGTGGCCGAAGGCGAGTCGGAGATCGTCGCCGGCTTCCATGTCGAGTACTCCGGTTCGGCGTTCGCGATCTTCTTCCTGGCCGAATACGCCAACATGATGCTGGTGAGCCTGCTCACGCCGATCCTGTTCCTGGGCGGCTGGCTGTCGCCGTTCCCGACGTCATGGGGCTTCCTGGGCGAGCCGGGCTGGTGGTGGCTGGCGCTGAAATTCCTGTTCTTCGCCTTCAGCTTCCTGTGGTTCCGCGCCACCTTCCCGCGCTATCGCTATGACCAGATCATGCGGCTGGGCTGGAAGGTCTTCATCCCGATCACGATCTTCTGGATCTTCGTGACTGCGATCATGGCCTACAACAACTGGTTCACGGTCGGGGCCTGAGACGGATATGAACGCAGTCGCGAACTACCTCAAGAGCCTGATGCTGCTCGAGCTGCTGGCCGGCATGAAGCTGACGCTGGGCTACCTGTTCAAGCCCAAGTACACGGTCAACTACCCGTACGAGAAGCTGCCGCAGTCGCCGCGCTTCCGCGGCCTGCACGCGCTGCGCCGCTATCCCAACGGCGAAGAGCGCTGCATCGCCTGCAAGCTGTGCGAGGCCGTTTGCCCGGCGCTGGCGATCACCATCGATTCCGAGCCGCGCGCCGACGGCTCGCGCCGCACCACCCGCTACGACATCGACCTGTTCAAGTGCATTTATTGCGGCTTCTGCGAAGAAAGCTGCCCGGTGGACTCGATCGTCGAGACGCACATCCACGAGTACCACTTCAAGAAGCGCGGCGAGAACATCGTCAACAAGCAGCAGCTGCTCGCCATCGGCGACCGGTTCGAAGACGAGATCGCACAGCGCCGGGCCGCAGACGCGGCCTACCGTTGAAGCAGGGGACCCACTGACATGAGCTACGAACTCGCCGCCTTCTGGGCCTTCGCCACCGTCACCGTGCTTGCCGCGCTGGGCGTCATCCTGGCCCGCAACCCGGTGCACGCGGTGCTGAGCCTGGTGCTGTGCTTCTTCTCCACCGCCTGCCTCTGGCTGCTGCTGCAGGCCGAGTTCCTGGGCGTGGTGCTGGTGCTGGTTTACATCGGCGCGGTGATGGTGCTGTTCCTGTTCGTGGTGATGATGCTCGACATCAACACCACGCCGCTGCGCGAGGGCTTCGTCGGCTACCTGCCGCTCACCGGCGCGGTGGTGGTGGTGATGGCCGCCGAGATGGTGATGCTGATCGGCAGCCAGCGCTTCGAGGTCACGCTGCCGGCCAGCGACCCGGCCGCGGCGGTTGGCAAGTCCAACATCGAATGGATCGGCGAAACGTTGTTCAGCAAGTACATCCTGCCGTTCGAGATCGCCGCGGTCATCCTGACCGTCGCGCTGGTGGTGGCCGTGATGCTGACCCTGCGCCGCCGCCCCGGCACCAAGCACCAGGACGCCGGCCGCCAGGTGGCGGTGAAGCGCGACGACCGCGTGCGCCTGGTCAAGGTTGCTTCCGAACCCCGCCAGGAGGGCAACCCGTGATCACCCTCGGCCACTTCCTCGCGCTGGGCGCGGTGCTGTTCTGCATCAGCGTCGCAGGCATCTTCATCAACCGCAAGAACGTGATTGTGCTGCTGATGTGCATCGAGCTGATGCTGCTGGCGGTGAACATCAACTTCGTGGCGTTCTCGCGCTTCCTGGGCGACGTGTCGGGTCAGATCTTCGTGTTCTTCATCCTGACCGTGGCCGCCGCCGAGGCCGCCATCGGCCTGGCCATCCTGGTGACGCTGTTCCGCAACAAGCGGACCATCAACGTCGCCGAACTCGATTCCCTGAAGGGCTGAGCGCGCGATGATCTCCCTCAACACGCTCCTGGTCATCGCGCTGGCGCCCCTGCTGGGAAGCATCGTCGCGGGCTTCTTCGGCAAGCAGGTCGGCCGCGCCGGCGCCCACTGGGTCACCATCCTGGGCGTGGCGGTGAGCTGCGCGCTTTCCATGCAGGTGCTCTGGCAGCTGGTGGTGCAGCACGCCGACCCGTTCAACCAGAACATCTACACCTTCTTCCAGGTGGGCGGCTATTCGGCGCACGTCGGCTTCATGGTCGACAACCTCACGGCCATGATGATGGTGGTGGTGACCTTCGTGTCGCTGCTGGTGCACGTGTACACCATCGGCTACATGGCCGAGGACCCGGCGTACCAGCGCTTCTTCAGCTACATCTCGCTGTTCACCTTCAGCATGCTGATGCTGGTGATGAGCAACAACTTCCTGCAGCTGTTCTTCGGCTGGGAAGCGGTGGGCCTGGTGTCCTACCTGCTGATTGGTTTCTGGTACAAGCGGCCGACCGCCATTTTCGCCAACCTCAAGGCCTTCCTGGTCAACCGCGTGGGCGACTTCGGCTTCCTGCTGGGCATTGCCGGCGTGCTGGCCTGGATCGGCACCCTGGACTACGCCACCGCCTTCAGCCATGCCGCCAACGCCGAGCTCAACGGCACCTTCAGCCTGTGGTCCGGGCAGATCAGCCTGTTCGGGCACACCTGGCAGGTGATGTCGTCGGCGGTCGAGGTGCAGATTATCAGCTTCATCTGCATCTGCCTGTTCATTGGCGCGATGGGCAAGTCGGCCCAGGTGCCGCTGCACGTGTGGCTGCCCGATTCCATGGAAGGCCCGACGCCGATCTCGGCCCTGATCCACGCCGCGACGATGGTGACCGCCGGCATCTTCATGGTGGCGCGCATGTCGCCGCTGTTCGAGCAGAGCGAGGCGGCGCTGGGTTTCGTGCTGTTCATCGGCGCCACCACGGCGCTGTTCACCGGCTTCATCGGCATCATCCAGAACGACATCAAGCGCGTGGTGGCGTACTCCACGCTCTCGCAGCTGGGCTACATGACCGTGGCGCTGGGCGTGTCGGCCTACTCGGCGGCGGTGTTCCACCTGATGACCCACGCCTTCTTCAAGGCTCTGCTGTTCCTGGCCGCGGGCTCGGTGATCATCGGCATGCACCACGAGCAGGACATGCGCAAGATGGGCGGGCTGCGCAAGTACATGCCCATCACCTACATCACCAGCCTGATCGGCACGCTGGCGCTGGTGGGCACGCCGTTCTTCTCCGGCTACTACTCCAAGGACACCATCATCGTGGCCGCGGGCGAAGCGGCCAAGACCGGCGGCTGGATCCAGACCTACGGCTACTGGGCGGTGATGCTGGGCGTGTTCGTCACGGCCTTCTACAGCTTCCGCCTGCTGTACCTGACCTTCCACGGCAAGGAGCGCTTCCGCGAGGTCGCCGCCCATGACGATGGCCACGGCCATGACGCGCACCACGATGCCCATGCCGCCGACCAGCACGCCGACGGCCACCACGCCGATGCGCACGACGACCACGGCCATGGCCACCACGGCCCGGTCGAGCCGCACGAGTCGCCCAAGGTCGTCACCATCCCGCTGATCCTGCTGGCCATCCCGTCCATCCTGATCGGTTTCTTCACGGTCGGCCCGATGCTGTTCGGTGATTTCTTCCGCGGCGCCATCGAGGTGATGCCGGCGCATGACACCGTGGCCGCCGCCGCCAAGGAACTCTGGCACGACCACGACGGCTGGGTGGTTGCCGCCGCCAAGTTCGGCGCCCATTTCTATGCCTCGCCGGTGTTCTGGCTTGCGTTCTCGGGCTTCGCCTTGGCCACGTTCCTCTACCTGTTCCGCCCGGACCTGGCCACGCGCATGCGCGCCAGCAAGGTCGGCGCCTTCTTCACCCGCATCCTCGAGAACAAGTACGGCTTCGACGACCTGTGGATCAAGGGCTTCGCCGGCGGTGGCATCAAGCTGGGCAAGTTCTCCTGGAAGCGCGGCGACGCCGGCTTCATCGACGGCTTCCTGGTGAACGGTTCCGCCGTGCTGGTGGACCGCGTTGCCGGCGTGCTGCGCCAGGTCCAGACCGGACGCCTCTACAACTACGCCTTCGCCATGATCCTCGGCCTCATCGTCCTGTTGGCGGTGCTGGTGAAGACGGTCGGCGCCTGAGACAGACAAGGAAGACTGATGGAAGCCAACTGGCCCCTGCTTAGCGTGTTGATCTGGCTGCCCATCCTCGGCGGCCTGCTCACGCTGGCCTTTGGCGACGCCCGCGCCCAGCAGGGCAAGGTGTTCGCGCTGGCGGTGGCGGTGGCCACCTTCGCCGCCAGCCTGATGCTGTTCATGGGCCACGACGTGTCGTCGCCGGCGATGCGCTTCGTCGAGGACCTGCCCTGGATCCCGAGCTTCGACATCCGCTACAGCCTTGGCGTGGACGGCCTGTCGATCGCGCTGATCGCGCTCACCACGCTGACCACGGCCCTGGTGCTGGTGGGTTCATGGAGTTCGGTGGAGCGCCGCGCGCACCAGTACTTCGCCGCCTTCCTGGTGCTGGAAGGCCTGATGGTGGGCGTGTTCTGCGCCCTGGACGCGATGCTGTTCTACGTGTTCTTCGAAGGCATGCTGATCCCGATGTTCATCATCATCGGCGTCTGGGGCGGCCCGAAGCGCGTCTACGCGTCGCTGAAGTTCTTCCTTTACACGTTCCTGGGCTCGGTGTTCATGCTGATCGGCCTGGTGTACCTGTACCTGCGCACGGTGGAGGCGGGCAACCCCAGCTTCCTGCTGGCCGACTTCTACCAGCTCAAGCTGACGATGGCCGAGCAGACGTGGCTTTTCTTCGCCTTCCTGGCGGCGTTCGCGGTGAAGGTGCCGATGTTCCCGGTGCATACCTGGCTGCCCGACGCCCACGTCGAGGCGCCCACCGGCGGCTCGGTGATCCTGGCGGCGATCATGCTCAAGATCGGCGGCTATGGCTTCCTGCGCTTCACGCTGCCGATCGTCCCCGACGCGGGGCAGGAGTGGGCCTGGCTGGTGATCGGCCTGTCGCTGGCGGCCGTGATCTACATCGGCCTGGTGGCGCTGGTGCAGGAGGACATGAAGAAGCTGATCGCGTATTCGTCGATCGCGCACATGGGCTTCGTCACCCTGGGCACCTTCATCGCCTTTGCGCTGGTGCGCGAACTGGGCAACACCGACGCGGCGCAGCTGGGCCTGCAGGGCGCGATGGTGCAGATGATCTCGCACGGCTTCATCTCCGGCGCGATGTTCTCGTGCGTGGGCGTGGTGTACGACCGCATGCACAGCCGCATGATCCGCGACTACGGCGGCGTGGCCAACACCATGCCGTGGTTCGCCGCGTTCTTCGTCTTCTTCGCGATGGCCAACTCGGGCTTGCCCGGTACGTCGGGCTTCGTGGGCGAGTTCATGGTCATCCTGGCCGCGTTCCAGCACAACGTCTGGGTCGCTTTCGGCGCCGGCTTCACCCTGATCCTGGGCGCGGCCTACACGCTGTGGATGGTGAAGCGGGTGATCTACGGCGAAGTGGCCAACCACCACGTGGCCGAACTGACCGACATCAACGGCCGCGAGGCCTTCGTGCTGGGCGTGTTCGCGCTGGGCACGCTGGCGCTGGGCGTGTATCCCAGGCCGCTGACCGACCTCATGGAAGCACCGATCGCGCAGCTGCTCGTGCAGCTCGCCGCCACCAAGCTGTAAGGGAACAAGAATGGCCCTGCCGATGCCCACCATTGCCGACCTGGTACCCCTGGGGCCGGAAATCTTCGTCTGCGGCGCCGCGTTCGCGCTGCTGATGGTCGACCTCTTCCTGTCCGAGCAGCGGCGCGGCCTCACGCATTTCCTCGCGCTGTTCATCCTGGTGGCGGCTGCGGCGCTCACCTTCCGCGACATGGCGATGGAGCCGGTTTACGGCTTCTCGAACCTGTTCGTGCGCGATACGGCCAGCGACGTGCTCAAGATCGCCGTTTACCTGGTGGCCGGCGCCTCGTTCGTCTACGCCAAGCCCTACCTGCAGGACCGCGGCCTGTTCAAGGGCGAGTTCTACGTGCTGGGTCTGTTCGCCGTGCTGGGCATGATGCTGATGATTTCCTCGGGCAGCATGCTCACCCTGTACCTGGGGCTGGAGCTGCTGGCGCTGAGTTCGTACGGCCTGGTTGGCATGGACCGCGACAACCCGCGCTCGGCCGAGGCCGCGATGAAGTACTTCGTGCTGGGCTCGCTGGCGTCGGGCATGCTGCTTTACGGCATGTCCATGGTGTACGGCGCCACCGGCAGCCTGCAGCTGGGCGAGATCCACGCGGCGGCAGCCAGCGCGGGCGACCGCACGCTGCTGCTGTTCGGCGTGGTGTTCATCCTGGTGGGCATCGCCTTCAAGTTCGGCGCGGCGCCGTTCCACATGTGGCTGCCCGACGTCTACACGGGCGCCCCGACCGCCGTCACGCTGTTCATCAGTTCGGCGCCCAAGCTGGCTGCGTTCGGCATGGCGTACCGCATGCTTGATTCGGGCGTGGGCCCGCTGGATGCCTACTGGCAGGACATGGTGGCCTGGCTGGCGGCGCTGTCGCTGGTGATCGGCAACCTGGTCGCCCTGGTGCAGACCAACCTCAAGCGGATGCTTGCCTACTCGACCATCTCGCACGTCGGCTTCCTGTTCATGGGCATCGCCCAGGGCGGCCAGGCCGGCTATTCGTCGGCGATGTTCTACGCCATCAGCTACGCGATCATGTCGGCCGCGGCCTTCGGCGCGATCATCCTGCTGTCGCGCAAGGGTTTCGAGGCCGAGGACATCGGCGATTTCCGCGGCCTTTGGTCCCGCAACCCGCTGCAGGCGATGCTGGTGCTGTTCGTCATGGCCTCGCTGGCCGGCGTGCCGCCGTTCCTGGGTTTCTGGGCCAAGCTCGAAGTGCTGCGTGCGGCGCTCGACGCCGGCCTGATGTGGCTGGCCGTGGTGGGCGTGGTGTGCGCGGTGATCGGTGCGTTCTACTACCTGCGCGTGATCAAGGTGATGTTCTTCGACGAGCCGGAAGGCGAGGGCGCGCAGATCCATCCCGACACCCACCTGCGCCTGGTGTTCACCGTTAACGCCTCGGCGCTGCTGGTGCTGGGCCTGTTTGCCGAATGGATCATGGGCTGGTGCCGCCTCGCTTTCCCGGTCTGACCGCCCGGCATCGTTCGGGGCTGGCCGCGCCCGTTGCATCCGGCGCCGTCGACACTGCGACAGCGAGGGTCTCTCTTCACTCGTGCAGGGCCTTTTAACTCGCGAAGAGAGACCCTCGCTGCCGCAGCGCCGCCGGTAGGCAGCCGCACTGGGCTCTGATCGGCGAGACGGTGAGTACATCTCCACTCGCTGTCGCCCGTGGCATCGCGTTCTCTGCCGATGCATTTTTCCGCCGATCAGGCTCGTTGACCCGTCGTCTGCTCCGAGCCTGGGCTGAGGCCTAGCGCGGCGCGTCCCTTCGGACACTGGAATGGCGGCTTGGCCAGCGTGGAAGGTGGCCAGTACGAAACTCCTATCCGCCCGGCGGCGGGTGTGAGTTCGTCGCGC
>JANOJQ010000181.1:0-4577 GCA_031418815.1 Lysobacteraceae bacterium | reverse complement strand
CGCGCCCCCCGGGCAAGCCTGAGGCGCCGCGTCGGGATGGCCGGCCGGCACCCGGCGCCCGTCCGCCGCGCGCCGATGCGCCGGCGCGCAGCCCGCGCACGCGCGAGGAAATTGATCTGGGCAAGGCCTACGCCATCCGCGCCCAAAAAGAGAAAGACGAGCGCATCGAAGCCGAACGACTGCGCCAGGAAGAAGCCCGCCTGCGTCGCGAGGCCAAGGCCCAGCTGACGGAACTGGCGAAGGGGCAGGGGCTGAATGATGCCAACGCCGATATCGCCCGCCACTTTCCCTACGGCGGCAAGATCAAGCGCATCCACGTCACCGAGGCGCAGCTGAAGGCGCTCAACGCCGGCGAACTGGGCGTGCTGCAGCTCGACGGCCGCTACCTGCTGGTGACGGCGGCGCTTCTGGACGAGGCCGGCGCTCTGTTCGCGCCGGCCGTGGCGCTGCGCGTGGACCCGAATGCGCCGATCGGCGAGGACCCCTACGCCGACCCGCTCTACCAGGTCCCCGACGACTTGGTCTGGTAGGAAAAATCGGGCTCTGACCCCGGTTTTCTACTCGGGGTCGTAGTCGAGGTTGGAGGCCAGCCAGCGCTCCGCCTGCGCCAGCGTGGCGCCCTTGCGGCGGCCATAGTCGGCCACCTGTTCGCGCGACAGCCGGCCCACCACGAAGTACTGGCTGCCGGGGTGCGAGAAGTACAGGCCGCTGACGGCCGCGGCCGGGTACATCGCGAAGCTCTCGGTCAGCGCCAGGCCGGTGTGCTTTTCCGCGTCCAGCAGCCGGAAGATCGTCGCTTTCTCGCTGTGCTCGGGGCAGGCCGGGTAGCCGGGCGCCGGGCGGATGCCGCGGTACTGTTCGCGGATCAGCGACTCGTTGTCCAGCGCCTCGTCGGGCGCGTAGCCCCACAGCTGCGTGCGCACGAGCTGGTGCAGGCGCTCGGCCAGGGCCTCGGCGAAGCGGTCGGCCAGGGCCTTGAGCAGGATCGAGTTGTAGTCGTCGTTGTCCTTCTCGAACGCCGCCACGTGCGGTTCGATGCCCAGGCCCGCGGTGCAGGCGAAGGCGCCCACCCAGTCCTGGCGGCCACTGGCCTTGGGCGCGACGAAGTCGGCCAGGCACAGGTTGGGGCGGTCGGCGGGCTTGTCGGCCTGCTGGCGCAGGCAGTGCAGCACCGCCGCGTGTTCGCCCTGCAGGTGGACGTCGTCGCCGACGCTGTTGGCGGGCCACAGGCCGGCGACGGCCTTCGCCGTCAGCCACTTCTCACTGATGATGCGGTCGAGCATCGCGTTGGCGTCGGCGAACAGCTCGCGCGCCTGCGTGCCCACGACCTTGTCGTCGAGGATGGCGGGATAGCGGCCGGCCAGCTCCCAGGTCTGGAAGAACGGCGTCCAGTCGATCAGCCCGCGCAGGTCCTGCAGCGGGTAATCGTCGAACACGGTGAGGCCGGGCTTGAGCGGCGTCGGCGGCACGTAGTCGGCCCAGCCGCCGTCGAACTTCTTGCTGCGGGCGCGCTCGAGCGGCATCAGCGGCTTGGCGTCGCCCTTGTTGGCGTGGCGGGCCCGGACCTCGGCGTAGTCGGCCTCGTTGGCGGCCACGAAGGGCGCGCGCAGGTCCTGGCTCAGCAGCGACTGCATCACGCCGACCGCGCGGGAGGCGTCCTTCACCCACACCACCGGTGAGCCGTAGTGCGGGTCGATCTTGAGCGCGGTGTGCGCGCGCGAGGTGGTGGCGCCGCCGATCAGCAGCGGGATGTCGAAGCCCTGGCGCTTCATTTCCTTGGCGACGTGGCTCATCTCCTCCAGCGACGGCGTGATCAGGCCGGACAGGCCGATGATGTCGGCCTTCTCCTCGCGGGCACGGTCAAGGATGGTCTGCGCCGGCACCATCACGCCCAGGTCCACCACGTCGAAGTTGTTGCAGGCCAGCACCACGCCAACGATGTTCTTGCCGATGTCGTGCACGTCGCCCTTCACGGTGGCCATCAGCACCTTGCCCTTGGGCTTGCCGGCGTCGCCGCTGAGCAGCTTCTCGGCCTCGATGAAGGGGATGAGGATGGCCACGGCCTTCTTCATCACCCGCGCCGACTTCACCACCTGGGGCAGGAACATCTTGCCGGCGCCGAACAGGTCGCCCACCACGTTCATGCCGGCCATCAGCGGGCCTTCGATCACGTCCAGCGGGCGCGCGGCGGCCTGGCGGGCTTCTTCGGTGTCGGCCTCGACGAAGCGGTCGATGCCGTGCACCAGGGCGTGCTTGATGCGCTCGGCCACCGGGGCCTCGCGCCAGGCCAGGTCTTCGACCCGGACCTCGCCCTTCTTCATCTTGTGCTTGTCGGCCTCGGCCAGCAGGCGCTCGGTGCCGTCGGCGCGGCGGTTGAGCACCACGTCCTCGACGCACTCGCGCAGCGAGGGCTCGATGTCGTCGTACAGCGCCAGCGCGCCGGCGTTGACGATGCCCATGTCCATGCCGCTGCGGATGGCGTGGTACAGGAACACGGCGTGGATGGCCTCGCGCACCGAGTTGTTGCCGCGGAACGAGAACGACACGTTCGAGACGCCGCCCGAGATGTGGCTAAGCGGGAAGCGCTTCTTGAGCTCGACCGCCGCCTCGATGAAAGCCACGGCATAGCCGTCGTGCTCCTCGATGCCGGTGGCGATGGCGAAGATGTTGGGGTCGAAGATGATGTCCTCAGGCGCGAACCCGGCCTCGTCCACCAACAGGCGCCAGGCGCGCGAACAGATCTCGACCTTGCGCTCGTAGGTGTCGGCCTGGCCCTTTTCGTCGAAGGCCATCACCACCACCGCGGCGCCGTGGCGGCGCACCTTCGCGGCGTGGTCCAGGAACGCCGCTTCGCCTTCCTTCATCGAGATCGAGTTGACGATCGCCTTGCCCTGGACGCACTTCAGGCCAGCCTCGATGACGCTCCACTTGGACGAGTCGATCATCAGCGGCACGCGGGCGATGTCGGGCTCGGCGGCCACGAGGTTCAGGAAGCGGGCCATGGCGGCCTCGGCGTCCAGCATGCCTTCGTCCATGTTGACGTCGATCACCTGGGCGCCGTTTTCCACCTGCTGGCGGGCCACGGCCAGGGCTTCGTCGTAGCGGCCTTCCAGGATCAGCTTCTTGAACTGGATGGAGCCGGTGACGTTGGTGCGCTCGCCGACGTTGACGAAGTTCGTCTGCGGCGTGATCACGAAGGGTTCGAGGCCGGCCAGGCGCGTGAACGGCTCGATCGCCGGAATGGCGCGCGGCGGCAGTCCCGCGACCGTGCGGGCAATGGCCGCGATGTGCTCGGGCGTGGTGCCGCAGCAGCCGCCGACGATGTTGAGCAGGCCGGCTTCGGCGAACTCGCGCAGGGTGCCGGCGGTTTCGTCCGGGCCCTCGTCGTAGCCGCCGAAGGCGTTGGGCAGGCCGGCGTTGGGGTGACAGCTGACGTGGGTGTCGGCCACCTGCGACAGCATGTCGATGTGGGCGCGCAGGTCGCGCGCGCCCAGGGCGCAGTTGAGGCCGATCGAAACGGGCTTGGCGTGGCGCAGCGAGTACCAGAAGGCTTCGGCGGTCTGGCCCGACAGAGTGCGGCCGCTCTTGTCGGTGATCGTGCCCGACACCATCACCGGCAGGCGCACGCCGAGCTCCTCGAACAGCTCTTCCAGCGCGTACAGAGCCGCCTTGGCGTTGAGCGTGTCGAACACGGTCTCGACCATCAGGATGTCGGCGCCGCCCTCCACGAGGGCGCGGCCGGCTTCGACGTAGTTCACCACCAACTCGTCGAAGTGGACGTTGCGGAAGCCGGCGTCCTCGACCTTCGGGCTGATGGACGCGGTGCGGCTGGTGGGGCCCAGCACCCCGACCACATAGCGCGGCTTGGCCGGGTCGGCGGCCTCGAACTCGTCGCAGCAGGCGCGCGCCAGGCGGGCGGCTTCGCGGTTGAGTTCGGGCACCAGGTGCTCGAGGCGGTAGTCGGCCTGCGAGACGGTGGTGGAGTTGAAGGTGTTGGTTTCCACCATGTCCGCGCCCGCGGCCAGGTAGGCCTTGTGCACGCCGGCGATGATGTCCGGTTGCGTGAGCGTGAGCAGGTCGTTGTTGCCTTTCAGGTCGCCCTGGGCGCAGCCGCAGCCTTCGCCGTGCTGGTGGCCTTCGGAAAAGCGCAGACCGTCATAGCCTTGCGCGAAGCGCTCGCCGCGGTAGCCCGCTTCGTCCAGCTCGTGGCGCTGGATCATGGTGCCCATGGCGCCGTCCAGCACCAGGATGCGTTCGGACAGCGACTGCAGCAGGCGCCCGGTACGCGCCGGATCTTTCCAGGGAAGGGTCTTCAAGGTTTGCGCGCCAGCAGGGTGATCACTTCGAAATGGGGTGGGCGTTTCTCGCGCGTCACCGACTCACACACCGTTACTTCCAGGCCGGCCTTGTCGGCATGGCGGCGCAGGTCCTTGGCGGTGAAGCCCAGGTTGACGTGGCCGTAGGGCGTCACCGCGGCCTGGTGCTCGTGCTTGCCCAGGCACGTGGCCACGAGCCGGCCGCCACGGCGCAGCACGCGCCCCGCCTCGACGATCGCCTGGCCGGGCTTGCTGGCGTAG
>JANOJQ010000180.1:0-2052 GCA_031418815.1 Lysobacteraceae bacterium | reverse complement strand
CGCTTCACGGCCAGGTACACCTTGACCATCTTGAGCACACCCGGGGCCAGGTCGTCGCCGGCGGTGATCTTGCCGCGCTTGTCCTGGAACCGCTTCTCGAATTCCTTCTCGTGCGCTTCCACCTGCTTCTGGGCGCGCTCGATCAGTTCGGCCGCTTCCTCGTCCTTCATCCGGATGGTGAACCAGTCGTCCTTCTTCAGGCTGTCGAGGTACTCACCGGTGATCTCGGCGCCCTTCTTGAGGCCGTTCGGGCCGCCGTTGGCGACCTTGCCGTTCAGCAGGCCGCGCAGGCGCGCGAAGATGGCGCCCTCGAGGATGCGGAACTGGTCGTCGAAGTCCTTCTTGACGCGCTTGATCTCGGTTTCCTCGATCTGGCGCGCGCGCTTGTCCTTCTCGATGCCGTCGCGGGTGAAGACCTGCACGTCGATGACGGTGCCGTCCATGCCCGGGGGCACGCGCAGCGAACTGTCCTTAACGTCGGACGCCTTCTCGCCGAAGATGGCGCGCAGGAGCTTCTCTTCCGGGGTCAGCTGGCTTTCGCCCTTCGGCGTGACCTTGCCGACCATGATGTCGCCGGCGCGCACTTCGGCGCCGATGTAGACCACGCCCGACTCGTCCAGGCGGCCCAGGGCCTGCTCGGACACGTTCGGGATGTCGGCGGTGATCTCCTCCGGCCCCAGCTTGGTGTCGCGGGCGACGCAGGTCAGCTCTTCGATGTGGATCGTGGTGTAGCGATCCTCCTCGACCACGCGCTCGGAGAGCAGGATCGAGTCCTCGAAGTTGTAGCCGTTCCACGGCATGAAGGCGACCAGCATGTTCTGGCCCAGGGCCAGTTCGCCGATGTCGGTGGACGGGCCGTCGGCCAGCACGTCGCCGCGGGCAACCCGGTCACCGACGTTCACCAGCGGGCGCTGGTTGATGCAGGTGTTCTGGTTGGAGCGGGTGTACTTGACCAGCGTGTAGATGTCGACGCCGGCGTCGTTGTCGTGGATCTCGTCCTCGTTGGCACGGACCACGATGCGGCCCGCGTCGACCTGGTCGATCACGCCGCCGCGCTTGGCGTTGACGGTCACGCCCGAGTCGCGCGCCACGGCGCGCTCGATGCCGGTACCCACCAGCGGCTTCTGCGAACGCAGGGTCGGCACGGCCTGGCGCTGCATGTTCGCGCCCATCAGGGCGCGGTTGGCGTCGTCGTGCTCGATGAACGGGACGAGCGCGGCGGCGACGGACACCGACTGCATGGGCGAAACGTCCATGTAGTGGATTTCCGACGGCGGCTTGAGCAGGGTCTCGGCCTGGAAGCGGCAGGGCACGAACGGAGCCTGGAAGCTGCCGTCCTTGTTGAGTTCGGCGTTCGCCTGGGCGATCGCGTACTCGTGCTCCTCGATCGCCGACAGGAACTCGACGGTGTCGGTGACCTTGCCGTCCACGACCTTGCGGTACGGCGTCTCGAGGAAGCCGTACTTGTTGGAGCGGGCGTACACGGCCAGCGAGTTGATCAGGCCGATGTTCGGGCCTTCCGGGGTTTCGATGGTGCAGACGCGGCCGTAATGGGTCGGGTGCACGTCGCGCACTTCGAAGCCGGCGCGCTCGCGGGTCAGGCCGCCCGGGCCAAGGGCCGACACGCGGCGCTTGTGGGTGACTTCCGAGAGCGGGTTGTTCTGGTCCATGAACTGCGAAAGCTGCGAGGAGCCGAAGAACTCCTTGATCGCGGCGGCCACCGGCTTGGCGTTGATCAGGTCCTGCGGCGTCAGGCCGTCGGACTCCGCCAGCGACAGGCGCTCCTTGACCGCGCGCTCCACGCGCACCAGGCCGACGCGGAAGACGTTCTCGGCCATTTCGCCGACCGAACGCACGCGACGGGTGCCCAGGTGGTCGATGTCATCGACTACGCCGCGGCCGTTGCGGATTTCGCACAGGGTCTTGATGACCTCGAGGATGTCGGAGGTCGCGCCGAGGTCCTTGACGAGGTTCTTGGAGTTCTCGTCGTTGCGCTCGCCGAAGTACTTCGAGTCGTACAGCACCGAGGCGCCCGTGACTTCCTTGCGGCCG
>JANOJQ010000179.1:0-2500 GCA_031418815.1 Lysobacteraceae bacterium | reverse complement strand
CCCCCACCAGGCTCCCCGGCTGGTTCGAATGAGCGCAGTAACGGGGACTGGTTACCTTCTTTTCAATAACCATGTTTAGTTAAAAGAAGTGAACCTGACCCCGTTCCATGCCGAGCTGCACTGTTTGTCGAACTTCAGTTTCCTGCGGGGGGCTAGTTCGGCGAAGGAGCTGTTTGCGCGGGCGAAAGCGCTGGGCTACAGCGCGCTGGCGATCACCGACGAAGCGTCGCTGGCGGGCATCGTGCGGGCGTTTGAGGCGTCGCGTGAAACGGGCGTGGCGCTGATCGTGGGCAGTGAAATACAACTCTCGAACGGGCCGAAGCTGGTGCTGCTGGCGCAGACGCTGCAGGGTTACCAGACGATTTGCCGCTGGATCACCGTGGGCCGGCGGCGCGCGGCCAAGGGCAGCTATCGGCTGGCGATGGCCGACTTGGCCGGCGACACCGAAGCCGTGCTGGCGCTGTGGGTGCCGGGCGGGGCGCCGGTGGCCGCGCACGGGGCCTGGGTGGAGGCCACGTTCCCGGGCCGCAGCTGGATCGCGGTGGGGCTGCACCGCGGCGCCCGCGACGCGCGCCGGCTGCAGCAGCTGCGCGAGCTCGGCGCCACGCTGGGCCTGCCGCTGGTGGCCGCCGGCGACGTGCACATGCACGCCCGCGGCCGCCGCGCGCTGCAGGACACCGTCACCGCCATCCGCCACCGCACCACGGTGCGCGAAGCGGGCGATCGCCTGTTCCCCAACGGCGAGCGCCACCTGCGCAGCCGCGAAGCCCTGGCCCAGGCCTATCCCCCCGAACTGCTGGCCGAAACCCTGGCCGTGGCCGAACGCTGCACCTTCAGCCTCGACCAGCTCAGCTACCGGTACCCGCGCGAAGTGGTGCCCGAAGGCCACACGCCCACCCGGTGGCTGCGCGAACTGTGTGACGAAGGCGCGCGCTGGCGCTGGCCTGCCGGCACGCCGGAAGGCGTGCAGGAAAAGATCGACGGCGAACTCGCACTGATCGAAGAACTCACGTACGAATCGTATTTCCTCACCGTGCACGACATCGTGCGCTTCGCGCGCTCGCGCGGCATCGTCTGCCAGGGCCGCGGCTCGGCCGCCAATTCGGTGGTGTGCTACGTGCTGGGCATCACCGAAGTCGACCCCGCGCGCATCGGCATGCTGATGGAGCGCTTCATCTCGCGCGAGCGGCGCGAACCGCCCGACATCGACGTGGACTTCGACTCCACCCGCCGCGAGGAAGTGATCCAGTACGTGTATCAACGCTACGGCCGCGACCGCGCCGCGCTCACCGCCATCGCCACCACCTACTCGGGCCGCAGCACGATCCGCGACGTGGCCAAGGCCCTGGGCCTGGCGCCCGACCAGGTCGACCGCCTGGCGCGCACCCTGGGCCGCTGGGACGCCGAACTGCCCGCCGACGAGCGCCTGCGCGAAGCCGGCTTCGATCCGGAAAACGCCGCGATAAAGCGCGTGCTGGCGCTCACCGCCCAGCTGCTGAACTTCCCCCGGCATTTGTCCCAGCACCCCGGCGGCTTCGTCATCTCCGACGCGCCCCTGCACACCCTGGTGCCGGTGGAAAACGCCGCCATGCCCGACCGCACCATCATCCAGTGGGACAAGGACGACCTCGACACCCTGGGCCTGATGAAGGTGGACGTGCTGGGCATCGGCATGCTGGGCGCCATCGCCCGCTGCCTGCAGCTGCTGCGCGACAGCGGCCGGCGCGACATCACCGTGCAGGACATCCCGGCGGAGGATCCGCAGGTGTACGCCATGATCCAGCGCGCCGACACCGTGGGCACCTTCCAGATCGAAAGCCGCGCGCAGATGGCGATGCTGCCGCGCCTCAAGCCCGCCTGCTATTACGACCTGGTGGTGCAGGTGGCCATCGTGCGGCCCGGGCCGATCGAAGGAAAGATGGTGCACCCCTACCTGCAGCGCCGCCTGGGCCGCGAGCCGGTGGCGTATCCGTCGGCGGCGCTGGAGAAAGTGCTCAGCCGCACGCTGGGCATCCCGCTGTTCCAGGAACAGGTGATGCAGATCGCCATCGTCGCCGCCGGCTACACGCCGGGCGAAGCCGACCAGCTGCGCCGCTCGATGGCCGCGTGGAAGCGCCACGGCGGCCTGGAGCCGCACCGCGAGCGCCTGCTGGCCGGCATGCGCGAGCGCGGCTATCCCGACGAGTTCGCCGAACGCATCTTCGAACAGGTGAAGGGCTTCGGCAGCTACGGCTTCCCCGAATCGCACGCCGCCAGCTACGCGCTGGTGGCCTACACCAGCAGCTGGCTCAAGTGCCACGAGCCGGCGGCCTTCGCCTGCGCATTGATCAACACGCCCACGCACATGGGCTTCTACACGCCCGACCAGCTGCTGCAGGATGCGCGGCGGCACGGCGTCGAGGTGCGCGGGGTGGATGTGCGCCATAGCGATTGGGACTGTTCGCTGGAGAGCGTCGGGCCTGAAGGCCCTCCCACATGCGCGCCCGCAGGAGGGCCTTCA
>JANOJQ010000178.1:0-2488 GCA_031418815.1 Lysobacteraceae bacterium | reverse complement strand
GGCTTTGCTGAGACGGCCGGGCGAAACCTTTCGGTCGTTGAATCACTTCGCGCGCGGTTTGGCTGAAATCACCAGTCCGTAGGGCGGTAGTCCTTGAGGAACTGCCCCCAGACATGCTGCCCGGTGTTGAAGCCGGCGATGATCGGATCGACGATGCGCGCCGCGCCGTCCACGATGTCGAGTGGCGGATGGAAGCGCTCTTCCCTGGTCTTGCGTGCGGCGATCTCCACCGGGTCTTCGTCGGTGATCCAGCCCGTGTCCACCGCGTTCATGTGGATGCCGTCGCCGTGGTAATCGGCGGCCGAGGTGCGCGTCATCATGTTCAGCGCCGCCTTGGCCATGTTGGTGTGCGGGTGCCGCGTGGTCTTGAAGTTGCGGTAGAACTGCCCCTCCATCGCCGACACGTTGACGATGTGCTTGTCGCGCTCGGGCGTGCGCAGCATCAGCGGCTTGAGGCGCGCGTTGATGATGAAAGGCGCCACCGCGTTCACCAGCTGCACTTCGAGCAGTTCAACGGCGGGCACTTCGTGCAGCAGCAGGCGCCAGGAGTTGCGGCCGCGCAGGTCCACCTGCTGCAGGTCCTGGTCCAGGCGGCCTTCGGGGAACAGGTGCTTCTGGCCCAGCAGCTCCTCGGCCAGCAGCGGCACCTGCGACAGCTCGGCGGCGCGGGTGATGCCCGGCGCCGCGAGGCCGCTCACCAGCGTCTGGCCGCCGGGCAGGATGTCGCCGGCGCGCACGCCTTCGTAGCTGCCCAGCAGCTTGCGCACGTGTTCGGGCATGTCGCCGTGGGCGGCGGTTTCGCCGGCCATCATGTGCGAGTAGAACTCCGGCGGGCGGCGCACGGTCTGGCAGGCGTTGTTGACGATGAAGTCCAGGCGCTCGCGCGTGGCCACCAGCTGCTGGCAGAAGGCCTCCACGCTGGGCGTGTGGCGCAGGTCCAGGCCGAAGACTTCGAGGCGATGGCCCCACTCGCCGAAGTCCGGCTCTTGCGCGTAGCGCGCGGCCGAATCGCGCGGGAAGCGCGTGGTGACGATCAGCGACGCGCCGGCGCGCAGCAGCTTCAGGCCGGCCTGGTAGCCGATCTTGACGCGGCCGCCGGTGAGCAGGGCCACGCGGCCGCTGAGGTCGGCGGTTTCGGTGCGCTTGTGGAAATTGAACTCGCCGCAGGCCGGGCACATCTGGTCGTAGAAATGGTGGATGCGCCGGTACTTTTCCTTGCACACGTAGCAGTGCTGCAGCTCGACCGATTCGCGCGCGGGCTCGTCGGTGATCTGGTCCACCGGCGCCTGCGCGGGCGGGAAATAGTTGGGCGTGGTGAACACCGGCTTGCGCCGCAGTTCGCGGATGCCGGTGGCGTTGAGCACCGCGTCGTCCTGCTGGTTCTTCTGCGCCACCTGTTCGCGCTTGCGCTCGCGGCGCAGCTTGCGGTGGTGGATCGGGTCGGGGTTGTGGAAGCGATGCACGGCGGCCTTCAGGCGCTTGCTGTCCTCCACCGGCAGGGTGTCGAGCAGCGCCTTGTCGGCGGCGACGGTTTCCAGCAGGTCGGCGGCGGCGCGCAGGCGTTGCAGCAGCTCGGCCTCGGGGGCGGCGGATTCGGGGGTCTGGGTCATGGCTCTGGGAAGGCGGGGAGGGTGGGGCGCCGAGGCCGCCATTGTCGCAGAGAAGCTATGGCCGGTCCCGACGGGGCGCCCGGATCAGGCCCGGGGCACGTGGCCCAGGCGCAGTTTTCGGCGGGAACCACGGCGGCCCAGCCGCAGGTAGCCACCGCCGGCCACCACGCCCGGGCCGGCGCGCGTGGCCAGGATGTACTCCGAGGCCGGATCCACCGGGCCGAACCGGAAGCGGCCCTGGGCGTCGGAGGTCGCCACGTCCAGCGGAGAACAGGAGGCTGGCCGGCGTCGTGCGTTATGCCCATGTGGCGACTGCGGTCTGCATGGCGCCTGAGGTTAATGCGACCCCGCCCATAGTGGGGCTCATGCGCCGTGCGGCGCATCGCCACAGGAGAAGACAATGGACAACATCGCCAAGGGAACATGGGTCGTGGTCGCGGACGGCGCGGGTGCGCGCGTCTTCACCAACGTGGGCGACGAAAAGGCGGTCTCGCTGCGCCAGGACGACCTGCTGTCGCAGGACGACACCGAAGGCGGCCCGGGCAAGGTGCCGCAGGAGCAGAACGACGCCGACATGGGCGAAGCTGCCTTCTCGCACCAGCTGGCCCACCGCATCAACGCCGCGGCGCTGAAGAACCAGTTCCAGCACCTGGTGCTGATCGCCGACCCGCAGTCGCTGGGCCGCATCCGCCCGCTGCTGCACAAAGTGGTGCAGGAGCGCCTGTTGGGCGAACTGGGCAAGACCCTGACCAACGCGCCGCTGGCCGACATCGAGCGCGCGCTGTCGTAACCCGTGCAGGAGGGCCTTCAGGGCCCGTGCTTTTTGGCGTAGTGGATCGGGCCCGCTGGCCCACCAAAAAACCAACATGCGGGCGCGG
>JANOJQ010000177.1:0-8992 GCA_031418815.1 Lysobacteraceae bacterium | reverse complement strand
CCATCGCGAACTCACGGCACACGAACGGGCGCTGCTCGTAGATGCTGCAGCACATGCGTTCGCGGTCCAGCGCCAGGCACCAGCCGTCGTCGGCCTTGCCCATGATCAGGTAGCCGTCCTTGTCCTCGTCCAGGAAATGCTCGGGCGGGGCGTCGCCCGGCAGCACCAGCACCGGCAGCTGGCAGCAGCAGGCCTGGCAGGCGGAGCACTGGATGGCGGGGTCGGTCTGCACGCCGCCATTTTACCCTGCCGCCGCGCCCCGCGCCCGGCTTCAGGGCTTCGCCGGCACCGCGCGCACCGGCAGCGGCACGTTGCACAGGTCGATATGGCCCGCGGGCTGCACATACCACTCGTCGCGACGGTTGCGGCGCGACTCCACCAGGGCCTGGAAAGCGGGCGTATCGGTGCGGAAGACTTCGATCGCGGTGCGCTGCGCTTCCGGTACCTGCGAGGCCAGTCGGATCTCCCGGATCGTCGTGCGCTGTTCGGGCCTTTCATAGAAGCCCAGCGGGCCGGTGCCGCGCGGCAGCACGCTGAGCTTCTCCATGCCCTGCACGACGCGTCCCACGACGGTGATGTTGCGGTCAAGCTGGCGCGGCGACTGGCCGGTGACCACGTAGAGTTCGTTGCCCTTGCTGCTGTCGGCGGCCACGTCGCGGCCCGCGCCCACGGCGCCGTAGCAGTGCGCCAGCCAGGCGGCGTCGGCCTTGGGGTCGCGCGCGGCCGGGAAGCCCTGCACGAAGCCGACTTCCGGCGCCCAGCCGTCCGCGTCAGGCAGGCGGGTGAAGCCCAGGCCTTCGGCGCCGCGCACGAACTCGGCGGGCAGCCTGGCGTCGGCCTTGCCCAGCGGGCGCACCTTGTCCTTGTCTTCGCTGTTGGCGTCGCCCCACTGCACCACGAAGTTGTCCTGCGAGCGGTTGATGCTCAGGCCGTTGAAATAGCCCGCGCGCACCAGCCGGCGGATGTTGGCGACGTGGCGCGGCGCGAAGGCCGGCGCCAGCTCGATCACGACGCGGCCGCTGTAGAGTTCAACGTAAAGGGTGTTGCGTGGATCGAGCGTGCGCCAGTCGGCCGGCGTGGATTGGTCCAGTACGTCCTGCATCGTCAGCGCCGGCTGCGGCTGGTCCGCGGCGGCCGCGGCGGGCAAGGCGAGGGCAAGGGCCAGCAGGGCAGGGCGCAGCATCGTCATGGCAAGGTTCCGGGCGGGGTCGACGGCAAAGCCTAACCGATCGCTTCAGTCGGGGTTGGGTGGGGCTTCCTGCATGGCGGCGAGCTGTTCCTGCATCTGGGTGATCACCGACTCCCAGTGCCGCGGCGCTTCGAACCAGGGGAAGGCCACGGGGAACGCGGGGTCGTGCCAGCGGCGGGCGATCCAGGCGTTGTAGTGCAGCAGGCGCAGCGTTCGCAGCGGTTCGATCAAGTGCAGTTCGCGGCGGTTGAAGCGGCGGAACTGTTCGTAGCCCTCCAGCAGCCAGCGCAGCGGCTCGGCGCTGTCTTCGCGGCGGCCGGCCAGCATCCAGAAATCCTGCACCGCCGGGCCGGTGAGCGTGTCGTCGAGGTCGACGAAGTGCGCCTGTTCCTCGCGCCACAGGATGTTGCCCGGGTGCACGTCGCCGTGGATGCGGAAAACGTGCACGTCGCCGGCGCGCTCCCAGCAGTCTTCCATCGCGTCGAGCAGCGCGTTGGCGAGCGTGTCGAAGTTCGCCTCCAGGTCGGGCGGCAGCCAACGGTTCTCCAGCAGGTATTCCACCGGGTCGATGCCGTGGCTGTCGATGGTGAGCACGCCGCGGTGCGCGAAGCGCGCGCCGTCGCCCACCGCGTGCATGCGGCCGAGCACGCGGCCGATGTGGCGCAGCGTGTCGCGGTCGCCGGGTTCCGGGGCGTGGCCGCCGCGCAGCGGGAACAGCGCGAAGCGGTGGCCCTGGAAAGGATGCAGCGTGCGCCCGTCGTAGGCGGTCGGCGCCACCACCGACAGGTCGGCGGCCAGCAGCTGCGCGGCGAACGCGTGCTCTTCGCCGATGGCGGCGTCGGTCCAGCGGCCGGGGCGGTAGAACTTGGCCACCAGGGCCGGGCCCTCCTCCATGCCGATGCGGTAGACGCGGTTTTCGTAGCTGTTGAGCGACAGCACCCGGCCGTCGCTGCGCAGGCCCAGCGATTCGACGGCGTCGAGGATGCGGTCCGGGTCGAGGTCGGCGTAGGGCGTGTCGTGCATGCGGGCAGGGTAACCCCTGCCGCGCCCGGCAGGTGCGGCTAGCGCTGCAGTTCGAGCGCGGTGGCGGCAGCGGCGACTTCGGCCGAGAGGTACAGGTGCGACCCGGCCGCGACGAAGCCGGCCTTGGCGAAGGTGCGGCGGTACCAGGCGGCCGGGCGGCGGCGCATGTCCTTGAGGTCGCCGATGATGTCGTCGCCTTCCGCGAACACTTCCAGGAAGGCCACGCCGCTGCACAACCGCGCGAACTCCGCCACGCCGGCCAGCAGTTCCTCGTCCGGGAGGTAGTGCATCACGTCCGAGCACACCAGCAGGTCCACCGGCTTGGCCAGCGTCAGCGCCGCCAGGTCGCCGAAGGGCAGGAAATGCAGGTTGCGGCGCGCACCATGGCGGCCGATGGCGTATTCGCTCGAGTCCACGCCCATGTAGTGCAGCTTCGGCCGCAGCGCCAGCAGCGGCGCGCGCCAGGCGCCTTCGCCGCAGCCTGCGTCCAGCACCGAGCGCAGCGGCCGGCCCAGGTGCACTTCGGCCAGCGCGACGGCCAGCGCCACCTTGCGCGTCAGCGCGGCCTTGCCGCCGAGGCTGCGCTGCCGGTACCAGGTGTCGAAGTAGCGGCGGTCGTAGGTCTTGGTCACGCGCGTCGCTTCCGTTGGTGCAGCAGCCAGGCGGCGAAGATCGCGCCGGTGAGGTACATGCTCAGCGAATACACCGCCGGGGCGATGGCCGCCTGGGAACGCTGCAGCACCTCGATGGCGATGAAGATGGCCAGCGTGCCGTTGTGGATGCCGATCTCGAAGGCAATCGCGATGGCCTGCGGTTCGGCCAGCCGCGCGGCCCGCGCCGCGAGATAGCCAGACAGCAGGCTGGCCAGGTTGAAGGCCACGCAGGCCAAGCCCACCACCGGCAGGAACGCCCGCACCGTCTGCCATTCGGAGGCGAAGGCCAGCACGATCAGCAGCCCCAGCAACAGCGAAGAAAGCGTGCGCACCGGCTTTTCGGCGGCATGCGCCAGCGCGGCGTTCCAGCGGCGCAGCGCCATGCCCAGCGCCACCGGCACGATCACCAGCAGCGCCACTTCCACCACTTTGCCAATCGGCGGCGGCACGCTGGCTTCGTCGCCCACGAACACCGACAGCGCCAGCGCGGTCCACAGCGGCAGCGTCACCAGGGCCAGCAGGCTGTTGATCGCGGTGAGGGTGATGTTGAGCGCGACGTCGCCGCGCGCGATGTGGCTGAACAGGTTGGCGGTGACGCCGCCCGGCGAGGCGGCCAGCAGCACCAGGCCCAGCCCCAGTTCGCCCGGCAGGCCGGCCAGCCGCGCCAGGCCGAAGGCGAGCGGCGGCAGCAGCAGCGACTGCACCGCCAGCGCCACCAGCACCGCGCGCGGCATTGCCAGCACGCGGCGGAAATCGGCGAGCGTCAGGTGCAGGCCCAGCCCCGCCATCACCACGGCCAGGGCCAGGGGCAGGAACACGACCAGCAGAGCGTTGTCGGCCAATATTTTGCTCCGCGGAAGACCAGGCGAAGCCTAGCACCCACCGCGGCGACCCGCTGCGCGCGTTGACGTCAGAGGTTGCCGACGATCAGCGATCGCATCGAGATCGAACTGGTGACCGACTCGTTGAAGAACGTCACCGGGTCGTCGTCGCGCTGCAGCGCCAGCACGTAGAGCAGCGGCAGGTAGTGTTCGGGCGTGGGGATGGCGAGCAGGGCATCCGGGCCCAGGGTCTCGTAGCCCAGCATGCCGTCGTGGTGGCCGTCGGCGATGCGGTCGGCGATGTCCTCGTCGAAGCGCTGCGCCCAGTCGTACGCTTCGGCCATGTTCTGGCGCCAGAGCCGCAGGTTGTGCACGATGTTGCCGCTGCCCACCACCAGCACGCCCTCGTCGCGCAGCGGCGCGAGCTGCGTGGCGATGTCGTAGTGCCACGCGCCGGGCTGCAGGATCGACAGGCTCAGCTGCACCACGGGGATGTCGGCCTCGGGATACATCGGCTTGAGCACGCCCCAGGCGCCGTGGTCGAGCCCGCGGTGCGTGTCCATGTGTACGCGCGGCTGCGGGATCAGTTCGGCGATGCGGTGCGCCAGGTCGGGGCTGCCCGGGGCGGGGTAGCGCACGTCGAACAGCGCGCGCGGGAAGCCGTGGAACTCGTGGATGGTGTCGGGCCGCTCGGCGGCGCCGACGTAGATGCCCTGCGTCTCCCAGTGCGACGAGATGCACAGGATGGCCTTGGGCCGCGGCAGGCGCTGGCCAAGATCCTGCCAACTTCGCCGCCAGGCGTTGTCTTCGATGGCGTTCATTGGCGAACCGTGCCCCAGGAAGACTGCGGGCATCGGGCCGGACATGGACGCAGCGCTCATCGAGAACATTCCTTCGGGTGGGGATTGGCCTAAACACTACCACCCTGACTTCCGGCACTGCGCGGCGGGCGATGCAGTCGCTATTGTTGACTTAACGATATGGCCAAGTAGGCTGTATCGGTCAGTCGAGGGCACAGCCATGGTCGAAACCGAGCCGCACCTGAAGAAATTCCAGAAAGAGCTCAGCGCCGGCACCGTATCCCTGGTCCTGCTGGCGGTGCTGGGCCAGTCCACCGAGCCGCTGTACGGCTACCAGATCGCCAAGCGCCTCGAGCAGACCGGCGACCCGCTGCTGGTGGGCAAGCAAAGCGCCCTGTACCCGGTGCTGCGCAACCTCAGCGCCGCCGGCCTGGCCGAAAGCCACGTCGAGCCCTCGGTCAGCGGTCCACCGCGCCGCTACTACCGCATCACCGAACTCGGACGGCAGGCGCTGTCCGAGTGGGCCGACACCTGGCGCACCACCCGCCAATCCGTTGATTCCGTGCTGGAAGGAAACCTGCGATGAACGCCGCCACCCCGAAAACCATCCCCGAATACCTGGACCAGCTGCGCTACGAGCTGCGCAGCGCCGATCCGGCCCTGCTGCAGGATGCTCTGTACGACGCCGAGGAGTACCTGCGCTCGGAGCTGGCCGAAAACCCCGGCACCGACGAAGCCACCCTGCTGGCCAACATCGCCACCAGCTACGGCGCGCCCGAGGAAGTGGCGGCCATCTATCGCGACACCGAAGTTCGCGTTGCCAAGGCGCTCGGCCCGCCGCCGGCCAAGGTGCGGCGCAGCGCCGCGGGGCAGTTCTTCGGCGTCGCCACCGATTCGCGGGCCTGGATGTCGCTGTTCTACATGCTGCTGTCGCTGGCCACGGGCATCGTCTACTTCACCGTGGTGACCACCGGCCTGAGCCTGTCGCTGGGGCTGGCGGTGCTGATCATCGGCATCCCCTTCGCGATCCTGTTCGTCGGCATCGTGCGGCTGCTGTCGCTGGTGGAAGGCCGCCTGGTCGAGGTGATGCTGGGCGAGCGCATGCCGCGCCGGCCCCTGTACGCCGACCGCGGCGTGCCGCTGATGACGCGCATCGGCCGCATGTTCACCGACCCGCGGACGTGGTCGGCGATGCTGTACATGGTGCTGATGCTGCCGCTGGGCATCGTCTACTTCACGGTGGCGGTGACCGGGCTCAGCGTGTCGCTGGGGCTGATCTTCGCGTCCCTGGCGATGGGCCTGCACCTGCTGGGCGTGGGCGTGTTCGAAGTGCACTGGTACATCGGCGCCCCGGCGTTCTGGGAAGCGCCGCTGGCGCTGCTGGCCGGCGTCGTCGGGCTGTTCGTGACGCTGCACGTGGCGCGCCTGGTCGGCAAGGGCCACGGCCTGCTGGCCAAGCACCTGCTGGTGAAGACAGCGCAGAATCCGTGATCCAGGGCGGCAGCGGGCGGCGGCTGCGACGGTTCGCGGCGCGAGGGCATCCCTCCGGACTAGGGTCTGCGCCGCGGGCCCCCGCCCAAGGACTGCCCGATGCTCCGTCGCCTGACACCCCTTCTGTTTGCGCTGCTCGTGCTGGTGACGGCAATGCCGGCCGGCGCGGCCAATCCCGAACACTGGCTGTTGTCCATCGATCGCTGGGGCAACCCGGAATACCAGCTTGCGGTTTTGGACGCTTCGGGGCCCGTGATTTCGGGCCGGATGGGCCGCCGCGTGGTCAGCGGAGTCCGGCAGGGCAACCGCTTCGACTTCACCGCTACCGACGGCGAGGACACGCTCCGGTTCACGGGTGAGGCCACCCCGGAGACCTTGGCGGGCGACGCCGACTATCCCGACCCCAACCACGAAGGCGTGCGCGCCACGCATCGGTTCACTTCACGAAGGCTGCCCCTGAGAGTCGCGGACGAGGGCATGCGGCATTTTGCGCCCGACGATTATTCCAACCAGTTCACCGCGCACCGGCGCCCGGTGATGACCGTCTGGCCAGGCGACGTGATCAGCACGCACACGGTGGATTCGGGCGGCGTGGACCACGCGGGCCACACCCGCGCCCTGTATGGCAACCCGCAGACAGGCCCGTTTTTCATCGCCAATGCCGAGCCGGGGGACGTGCTGGCAATCCACATCCGACGGCTTCGGCTGACTCGCGACAGCGCGGACAGCCTGGACGGATTCGCATCGCGGCTGTCGTCGCCCGCGCTCGATGCGCTGTCGGCGGGATTGGGGCAGCGTGTGCGCTGGCGTCTGGACCGGGAGCGCTACCTGGGCCGGCTGGAGGCGCCGCCCGAGGGCCTGGAAGACTTCACCGTGGCGCTGCGTCCGATGCTGGGCGGACTGGGCGTTGCCCCGGATTTCGGCTACGCGGCGCCGTCGGCGGGCGACAGCGGGCGCTTTGGAGGCAACATGGACTACAACGGCCTGGTCGAAGGCGTCACGGTCTACCTGCCGGTGTTCCAGCCCGGCGCCCTGCTTTATCTGGGCGATGGCCACGCGCTGCAGGGCGATGGAGAGACCACGCAGTGGGCGCTGGAAACTTCGCTGGCGGTGGAGTTCAGCGTGGAGGTGCTGCCGGCGCAACCCCTGGCGGCGCCGCGGGTGGAGTCGGCCGATCGCCTGACGGTGATCGGCCAGGCACCGACACTGGATGCCGCAGTGAAAGTGGCGACGGCAGGCATGGTCCAGTGGCTGGCCCAGGCCTACGGTCTGGACGCGCGGGCCAGTGCCCTGGTGCTGGGCACGTCGGCCGAGTTCCGGATCGCCACGCTGGCGGGGCAGAATGCGGGCGTTGCGCTCAGCCTGTCCAAGCGGAGACTGCCGCCCGTGGGAGCGGCGCGGCGGTAGGTCGCTTGACGCTGGCTGGTTTCAGGCCAGCACGAAGGTCCAGGCGATGCCCCACAGCGCCTGCACGATCAGGCCGAGCAGGGCGAGCATGCCGATCAGGAAACCCGGGCCGCGGTTGCCGGCCGGGTTCGCGTAGGCCACCGCGTACCAGACGCGGCCGACCAGCCAGGCGGCACCCAGCGCGGCGCTGATCCACGCCATGCCGAAGGCCGCGGCCGTCCACAGCGACGGCAGGAACATCAGCGCGGCTTCCTGGGTGTTCATCTGCACGCGGAACGCGCGCTCGAAGCCTTCGTGGCCGGTGGTGGCCGGCGCCTTGACGCCGTACTTGCCGCGCGCGCGACCAACCATGAAGACGGTGGCCGTCATCAGCAGCACGGTGAGGATGGTGATCAGGGCGATGGTGGCGTGCATTGGCTGCTCCTTGCGGAAAAGGGAAAGGGATTCGGATCAGTCGGCGGCGGGCGGGCCGGGCAGCGGCAGCAGGCGCACGCCGCGGCCGTCCTCGCGCCGCAGCGCATGCGGATCCATGCCCAGGTCGACGAGCCGGGACACCACGCCGCTGTCGGGCCCCGGGAAGACGCCGTAGCCGCGGTTGCGGCCCTCGAGCTTGCCAAGGTACAGCGCGAAATCGGCCAGGTTCAGCACCTGGTCGCGGTTGAGGCCGGAGCCGTCGGCGTCCACCCAGGGCAGCGGCACGTAGCCCAGCGAACAGGTTACGCGCAGCGTCAGCCCGCCGGGCAAGCGCATCGGCTGGCTGCTGACGCAATGCAGGACGCGGCGCGCGAATTCCTGCGCGCCCTCGTGGTCGTAACCGTGCCCCACCACGAGGAACTCCTCGCCACCCCAGCGCAGCAGGCCGTCGCTGTCGCGCAGGTGGGTGCGCAGGCGGCGCGCCACTTCCACCAGCACCGCGTCGCCAGTCTCGTGGCCGTAGCGGTCGTTGATCTGCTTGAAGTGGTCCAGGTCGAACAGGCAGAAGGTGAAATGGCCCGGCGCCAGGTGCCGGCGCTCGCCATCGGGCAGCGGGGCCTTGGGCGCCTGCTCGAGGTAGAACTTGAGGTAGCGCCGGTTGCGAAGGCCGGTGAGCGCATCGGTGAGGCTGGCTTCGGTGAGCTCGCGGTTCATCAGTTCGAGCTGCGACTTCTGGCTTTCGACCTGGCGGTTGCGCAGCTCCAGCGCGGCGCGGCTTTCCATCAGGGCCTGGAACGCCGCCTCGCGTTCGGTCGCCGCCGAACAGGCCCGCGCGTGGTAGCGCACGCGCGCCACCAGCTCCAGCGCGCTGGGGAGTTTCACCACGTAGTCGTTGGCGCCGCGGCGGAAGGCCTCGACCTTGGTCTCGGGCTCTTCGGCGGCCGACAGCATCACCACCGACACGTCGGTGAGGTCGGGGTGCGCGCGCAGCCGCGACAGCACTTCCAGCCCGTCCACCGGCTCCATGTTCAGGTCCAGCAGCACCACGTGCGGGCGCAGCGCAAGCGCGAGGTCGATGGCGCCGGCGGCGTCGAGCGTGCCGTGCACTTCCAGGTCGCCGGCGCCGGCCAGCATTGCGCGCAGCGACCACGAACTGCTGTGGCAGGCGACCGATCGCGCCAGCCTGGAGCGCGA
>JANOJQ010000176.1:0-7724 GCA_031418815.1 Lysobacteraceae bacterium | reverse complement strand
GCTGCGCGGCCGCGCCGGCCGCCAGGGTGACCCGGGCTCGTCCCGTTTCTACCTGTCGCTGGAAGACAACCTGATGCGCATCTTCGCCGCCGATTGGGTGCAGAAAGCCATGCGCGGCATGGGCATGAAGGAAACCGACGTCATCGAATCGGGCCTGGTGACCAAGCAGATCCAGAACGCCCAGCGCAAGGTCGAGTCGCACAACTTCGACATCCGCAAGAACCTGCTCGACTTCGACGACGTCGCCAACGACCAGCGCAAGGTGATCTACCAGCAGCGCAACGAGCTGCTGGAGTCCGAATCGGTGGAAGATTCCATCCAGGCCATCCGCGAGGACGTGCTGGCCGAGACCGTGCGCCGCTTCGTGCCCGCCGAGTCCATCGACGAGCAGTGGGACCTGCCGGGCCTCGAACGCGCGCTGTCCGAAGAGTTCGGCCTGGCGGTGGACCTGCAGTCCACGGCCAACGCCAAGGAAGCCATCGACGCCGACGGCATCCTTGAGCTCGCCGACGCCGCCTTCGCCAAGCTCTTCACCGAGAAGCAGGACCAACTGGGCCCGGAGATGATGCGCCACCTCGAAAAGCACCTGATGCTCAACGTGCTCGACCAGAACTGGAAAGAGCACCTGGCGCGCATGGACTACCTGCGCCAGGGCATCCACCTGCGCGGCTACGCCCAGAAGCAGCCCAAGCAGGAGTACAAGCGCGAAAGCTTCGAGCTGTTCGGCGAGATGCTGACCAAGGTGAAGCAGGAGGTCACCTCGATGCTGGCGCGCGTGCGCATCCGCAGCGAAGAGGAAGTGGCCGCCATGGAGGCCGCCGAGCGCCAGAAGCTCGAGGCGCAGACCCGCAGGATGCAGTTCCAGCATCCCGAGACCGGCGGCTACGGCGCCGACGAGGAAGCCGCGCAGGCCCAGGCGCTCGCCGCCCAGGGCATGGGCGTGCTGGCCACGCCGACCACGCGCGACGAGCCCAAGGTCGGCCGCAACGATGCCTGCCCCTGCGGCAGCGGCAAGAAGTACAAGCAGTGCCACGGTCGCCTGGATTGATCCAGGCGTTCAGCCCGGATGCCCGGCGGCCCGACTAAGCCCCCGGTCCACGTCGTCGCAGCGGTGCTGCGCGACGCCCGCGGCCGCGTCCTGCTGGCGCGCCGCACCGCCGGCCGCGACCTCGCCGGCGCCTGGGAATTCCCGGGCGGCAAGGTGGAGCCCGGCGAGACCGCGCTGCAGGCCCTTGGTCGGGAGCTCGATGAAGAGCTTGGCATCCGCGTGCTCGCGGCCGAGCCGCTGATCAGCGTTCCCCAAGCCTATCCGGGCAAGCGCATCGTCCTGGACGTGCACGTTGTATCGGCCTTCGAGGGCACGCCGCACGGGCGTGAGCGGCAGGCTTTGGCCTGGGCACCGCTGGAGACGCTCGCCAGCTATCCGATGCCGCCAGCCGACCGCCCGGTCGTGGCCGCGCTCACCGCGGCCGACCGCTACCTGGTCAGCCCTGAAACCGTCGAGCCGGCCGCGTTCCTGGCGCGGCTGGACCGCGCGCTGGCCGCCGCCGTGCGCTGCGTGCAGCTGCGCGTGCGCGGCCTGGCGCCTGCGCAGATGTCCGCCCTGGCGCGCGACGCCGCATCGCGCTGCCGGGCCCGGGGGGCGGAACTGCTGGTCAACGGCGAGCCCGGCCTGGCGGCCGACTTCGGGTTGGGCCTGCACCTGCCGGCCCGCGCCCTGATGGCCCTGTCCGCGCTGCCGGCACTGGCCGAGGGCCAGCGCGTGGCCGCCTCATGCCATGACGCCGACGAACTGGCCCGGGCCGAACAGCTGGGCGTCCACTTCGCCGTGCTGGGGCCGGTGCGTGCCACCGAAAGCCACCCCGGGGCGGCACCGCTGGGCTGGGAGAGGTTTTCCCTGCTGCGCGAAGGCGTTTCGCTGCCGATCTATGCCATCGGCGGCATGCGGCCTGCCGATGTCGCCGCCGCCCGCCGTCACGGCGGCCAGGGCGTGGCGGGCATCCGGGGGCTTTGGCCGGACTGAGCGGGGGCAAGACCTTGGGCCTGAAGGCCCGCTCACATTCCCCGCGGCTGCAGGAGGGCCTTCAGGCCCGACCCGCCGCCATGCGCAGATAACCCGTGTGCAGCGCCTTCACCGCCGCCTCGAGCGCCTCCACCGTCCCGTCATTGACGATCACGTCATCGGCGATCGCCAGCCGCGCCGCCCGGCTGGCCTGTGCGGCCACCATGCGGCGCGCCAGGTCCAGGCTGGCACCGTCGCGCTGCATCAGCCGCTCGATCTGGATGAAAGCGGGCACGTCCACCACCAGCACCCGGTCCAGCCAGGGGTAGGTGCTGCGCGCGCCGCCCTCGGCCAGCAGCGGGATGGCGGCGACCGCGTAGGGGCCCGAGGCCTCCCGGCAAGCGTCGCCCAGCCAAGCCCGGATGCGCGGGTGCAGCAGGCCTTCCAGGGTCGCCTTCGCGGTGGGATCGGCAAACACGCGCTCGCGCATCGCCGCCCGGTCCAGCCGACCATCGGCCTGGAGGAAGGACGGACCGAGCGTCGCCGCCACCTCCGCCAGGGCGGGCTGGCCCGGCTCCACGACCGCTCGCGCGGCCACGTCGGCGTCGGCCACGGTGATGCCCAGCGCTTCGAACGCGCGGGTGGCGGCGGATTTCCCCGAGGCCACGCCCCCGGTGACGGCGACGATGAAATCCGCCATGGCCTCAGCCCAGGCCGGACCAGTCGCGGTAGGCCTGCAGTATCTGCGACCCCCACATCAGCTGCACCCAGCCCGCCGCCGCCAGATAGGGGCCGAACGGGATCGGCGTGGCGCGATCGGCGCCGCGCATGGCGATCCAGATCGATCCCACGACGGCGCCGATGAAGGACGACATCAGCACGATCGGCAGGATGCCGCCGACGCCGCACCAGGCGCCCAGGGCCGCCAGCAGCTTGAAGTCGCCATAGCCCATGCCTTCCTTGCCGGTCAGCAGCTTGAAGCCCTTGTAGACCGTCCACAGGCTCAGGTAGCCGGCGATCGCGCCGAAGATGGCGTCAGTGGGTGATGCGAACAGGGTGATGGTGGACAAGCCCAGGCCGATCCAGAGCAGGGACAGCGTGAGCTGGTCGGGCAGCAGGGTGGTGCGCAGGTCAATGCCGGACATCGCGACCAGCAGCCCGGTGAAGGTCATGGCCGCCAGGGTTTCGACGCTGGCGCCAAAGCGCCAGGCGCAGGCGGCGAACAGCAGCGCCGTCACCAGCTCCACCACCGGGTACTGCAGCGAAATGGCCGTGCCGCAGCCGCGGCAGCGGCCGCGCAGCAGCAGGAAGCTCAGGACCGGGATGTTTTCCCAAGCGGCCAGCCTGTGCCCGCACTTGGGGCAGGCCGATCCTTTCAAGACGATGCCGGGCGGTGCCGGCTCATAGGGCTCGGGCAGGTCGAGCAGTTCGCGGCTTTCGCGCCGCCACTGCCATTCCATCCACGGCGGCAGCCGCAGGATGACGACGTTCAGGAAGCTGCCAACCAGCAGGCCAAGAACGAAGGCCAGGCCGAGCGTGAGCCCGGCCGAGGCCTGGAGGGCATCCAGGATTGCCAAGTCAGCCGACGGTCGCCGCCAGCTTGAAGATGGGCAGGTACATGCCGATCACCATGCCGCCGACCAGGGTGCCGATGACCACCATGATGAAGGGTTCGATCAGGCTGGCCAGGGCATCGACCGAGTTGTTGACTTCCTGTTCGTAGAATTCGGCCACCTTGAGCAGCATGGTGTCCAGGGCGCCGGACTCTTCGCCGATGGAGGTCATCTGCACCACCATGTGCGGGAAGATGCCGACCTGGCTCATGGCCACGTTGAGCTGGTAGCCGACCGACACGTCGTCGCGGATGCGCATGACGGCGTCGTTGTAGACGATGCTGCCGGTGGCGCCGGCCACGGTTTCCAGCGCCTCGACCAGCGGCACGCCGGCCTTGAAGGTCAGGGCGAGGGTGCGGGCGTAACGGGCGATGGCCGACTGGTGCAGGATGTCGCCGATGACGGGCAGCTTGAGCAGCAGGCGGTCGACGTTGCGCTCAAGGGCGGGCGAGCGCTTGTAGATCGCCAGGAAGCCGAAAATTGTGCCGACGACGATACCGAGGATCAGCCACCAGTAGGACGTCATGAAGCGGGAGGCGTTGACGATCATCTGGGTGAAGGCCGGCAGCTCTGCGCCGAAGCCCTTGAAAACATCCTCGAACTGGGGGACCACGAAGATCAGCAGCACCGCGCTGACCATGACGGCCACGGCCATGACGGCGGCCGGGTAGAACAGCGCCTTCTTGATCTTGCCCTTCAGTGCCTCGGTGCGTTCCTTGTAGGTGGCCACGGTGTCGAGCACGGTGTCGAGCACGCCCGCGCCTTCGCCGGCGCGGGTGAGGTTGCGGAACAGCGCATCGAACTGCACCGGGTGCCGCGCCATGGCCTCGCTGAGCGAGCTGCCGCCGGCGATGTTGTCGCGGATGTCGGTCAGCATGTTGCGCATGCGCGGGTTCTTCTGGCCCGTGGCCAGGATCTCGAAGCTCTGCACCATCGGCACGCCGGCCTGCAGCATGGTGGCGATCTGGCGGCTGAACACCGAGATGTCCTGGGCGCTGATGGACTTTCCGGAAGCACCGAACAGCGGCTTGGACTTGGTCCGCACCACCGTGGGGTTGATGCCCTGCTTGCGCAGCTCCGCCCGCAGCAGGTTGGCGTTCTTGGACGAGGTTTCGCCCTTCATCTTGACGCCGCGCTTGTCGGTGCCTTCCCAGGTGAACTGTTCCATCACGTTCGAACGCGTCGTGGGGGTCTTGGCAGCAGTCGTCGCCATGGCTTAGTCCTTCGTCACACGGTTGATTTCGGCCAGGCTGGTCACACCGTGCCGGGCCTTGAAGAGGGCGGATTGGCGCAGGTCGCGGACGCCGGCGGCCTGGGCGGCCTGGGCGATCTGCAGGGCGTTGCCGCCCTCCAGGATGATGGTCTGGATGTTCTCGGCCATGGGCATCACCTGGTAGATGCCCAGGCGGCCCTTGTAGCCGTCGTTGCAGTCGTCGCAGCCGCCCGGCTCGAACAGGGTCATGCCGGCCTTGATGTCCTCGCGCGTGAAGCCTTCGGCCAGCAGGGCGTTCTCGGGCAGCGTGATGGGCTTCTTGCAGGCGTCGTGCAGCCGGCGCGCCAGGCGCTGGGCGATGATGATGGTGACCGACGAGGTGATGTTGTAGGGCGCGATGCCCATGTTCATCAGGCGCGACACCGTCTGCGGGGCGTCGTTGGTATGCAGGGTGGACAGCACCAGGTGGCCCGTCTGGGCCGCCTTGACGGCGATCTCGGCGGTTTCCAGGTCGCGGATCTCGCCGACCATGATCACGTCCGGGTCCTGGCGCAGGAAGCTGCGCAGGGCCGCGGCGAAGGTCATGCCCTTCTTGACGTTCATCTGCACCTGGTTGATGCCCGGGACGCGGATTTCGACCGGGTCCTCGGCGGTGGAGATGTTGCGCTCCTCGGTGTTGAGGATGTTCAGGCCGGTGTACAGGGAAACGGTCTTGCCCGAGCCGGTGGGGCCGGTGACCAGGATCATGCCGTAGGGCTTGGCCAGCGCGTCGAGATAAAGCTGCTTCTGGTCTTCCTCGTAGCCCAGCTTGTCGATGCCCAACTTGGCGGCGCTGCCGTCGAGCAGTCGCAGCACCACCTTCTCGCCAAACAGCGTGGGGCAGGTGGAGACTCGGAAGTCCATCTGCTTGGTCTTGGAGATGTTGAGCTTGATGCGTCCGTCCTGGGGCAGGCGGCGCTCGGCGATGTCGAGCTGGGCCATGACCTTGGGGCGGGCGGTGATGCGCGGGTGCAGCTTCACCGGGGCCTTGGCGACGCCGCGCAGGATGCCGTCCATGCGCAGGCGGACGCGGAACTCGGTTTCGTAGGGTTCGAAGTGGATGTCGGAAGCGCCGCGCTTGATGGCGTCCAGCAGCACCTTGTTGACGAAGCGCACCACCGGGGTGTCGTCGCCGCCCTTGCTGTCGGCGATGTTGTCGTTTGCGTCGTCGTCGCCGCCGGTGGACTCGAGGTTCTCCAGGCCCTCGTCGTCGCCCATGCTGTCGCCCATGCTGTCGCTGGCGGTCAGGGCGATTTCGATGGTCTTGCGCAGCTTGTCCTCGTCCACGAGGATCGGTTCGACCGTGAGGTTGGCCGCGAACTTGATCTCGTCCAGCGCCCGGGTGTTGGTCGGGTCGGCGATCGCCACGAACAGGCGGTTGCCGCGCTTGAACATCGGCAGCGCCTGGTGCTTGGTGATCAGCTCTTCGCTGATGAGCTTGGTGGCGGCCTGGTTGAGGTCCAGCGCGCTGGCGTCGAACAGCGGCATGCCGAACTCGACCGCATTCGCGCCGGCCACGTGGGCGGCCGTGACCAGCTTCTTTTCCAGCAGGTACTGGTGGACCGGGCGCTTGAGCTTGCCGGACTCCTCCAGGGCCTTGCGGGCGTCGCCTTCATTCAGGACGCCGTCCAGCACGAGGCGCCGGGCGATGCCGGTGATGCCGACCAGATTGGCGGTGGCGTTGGCGTTCACTCTGCTCCCCAGAGCCGCGCGGATGCGGCAACTGTACCCGAAAAATGGCCGCTGGCCAGCCTCTTGCAACACTTTCTTACAGTGAGGACGGGGGTCGGATAAAGTAAGCTGGACGCTGGGATCATGGGGGATGGCCGTGAGAGTAAGTGTGGTCTTGCCTGCCAAAAACGAGGCCGAGGGCCTGCGCCGGACACTGCCGGCCCTGCGCCTTTGCCTGCCCGACGCCGAAGTCATCGTGGTGGACGACGGCTCCACCGACGACACTGCGTCGGTGGCCGCCGGTTTCGGGGCCCGGGTCCTGGGTTCACCCTACTCCATGGGCAACGGCGCAGCCATCAAGCGCGGCGCCCGGGCCGCCACCGGGGACGTCATCGTGTTCATGGACGCCGACGGCCAGCACGATCCGGCCCTGATTGCGCAACTCCTGGCGAAGCTCGACGAGGGCTACGACATGGTGGTGGGCGCCCGCGACGGCAGCGGGCAGGCGAGCCTGGGGCGGGGGTTGGCCAACCGGTTCTACAACAAGCTGGCCAGTTCGATGACCGGTCACGACGTGAAGGATTTGACCTCGGGTTTCCGCGTGGCCAGGGCCGACCGCTTCCGCGAGTTCCTGCACCTCCTGCCCAACGGCTTCAGCTATCCCACCACGAGCACCATGGCCTTCTTCCGAAGCGCGTATCCGGTGTCATACGTGCCGATCCGGGTGGACAAGCGCGTGGGCACGGCCAGCCACATAAGGCCGCTGAAGGACGGGGTGCGGTTCTTGCTGATCATCTTCAAGATCGCCACGCTGTACTCGCCGCTCAAGCTGTTCGCGCCGGTGGGCGTGGGCTTTTTCCTGCTCGGCCTTGGCTATTACAGTTACACGTTCCTGACCGCGGGGCGCTTCACCAACATGAGCGCGCTGTTGTTCAGCGCGGCGGTGATCGTCTTCCTGATCGGCCTGGTGTCGGAACAGATCACCTCGCTCACCTACACGCGCACCGGCCCAGGCGGTGACCAGGGGCGACGATGAGCCAGCCCGAGGCGCCGTGGTTCCGCTCGCCGCTGTTCGGGCTGGTGGCCCCGTCGATGGGCTGGGCACCGCCGCTCCGTTACCTGCTCCGGCGCGAGCGCGTAATGAAATTGCTCGGGCCCGTTGCCCCCTGCCGCCTGCTTGAGGTGG
>JANOJQ010000175.1:0-8469 GCA_031418815.1 Lysobacteraceae bacterium | reverse complement strand
CGCGGAAGCGAGGGGCACGTCCTGCGAAATAAAAGGCTTCACTGAGCAGGACGTGCCCCTCGCTTCCGCGGTGTCGCCGGCGCTTCGACGGTGTCGCCGGCGCTTCGACGGTGTCGCCGGCGCTTCGACGGTGTCGCCGGCGCTTCGACGGTGTCGCCGGTGCCAGTCCCTGACTTGGGAGAAGAACCATTTTTCAGTGGTTGAACTGCAGCCGCGCCAGTTCTGCGTAAAGGCCGCCCTGCGACAGCAGCTGAGCATGCGTGCCCTGGGCGACGATGCGGCCCTTGTCCATCACCACGATGCGGTCGGCCTGCAGCACGGTGGCCAGGCGATGGGCGATGACGACGGTGGTGCGGCCCTGCATCAGGCGTTCCAGCGCCTGCTGCACGGCGCGCTCGCTCTGCGCGTCCAGGGCGCTGGTGGCTTCGTCCAGCAGCAGCACCGGTGCGTCCTTGAGCAGGGCGCGGGCGATGGCGAGGCGCTGCTGCTGGCCGCCGGAAAGGCGGGCGCCGCGCTCGCCCAGTTCGCTGTCGTAGCCCTGCGGCAGGTCCACCAGGAACTCGTGCGCTTCGGCGCTGCGTGCCGCGGCTTCGATCTGGGCAACGTCGGCCTCGAGGCGGCCGTAGCGGATGTTCTCGCGCGCGGTGGTGCCGAAGATCACCGGATCCTGCGGCACCAGCGCCACCTGGCGGCGCAATTGCTCCGGGTCGAGCTGGCGCAGGTCCACGCCGTCCAGCGTGACCTGCCCGGCCTCGGGGTCGTGGAAGCGCAGCAGCAGTTGGAAGACCGTGCTCTTGCCCGCGCCCGAGGGCCCGACCAACGCCACCGTTTCGCCCGGTTCGACCGTGAGGCTGAAGTCCTCCAGCGCCGCGGTGTCGGGCCGGGTGGGGTAGTGGAAGCGCACGCCCTGCATCGCGATGCGCCCCTGCAGCGGCATCGGCAGCCGGGCCGGCTGGGCCGGAATCGCCAGCACCGAGCGTTCCTGCAGAAGCTCGTTGATGCGCGACATGCCGCCGGCGGCGCGCTGCACTTCGGCCCACACCTCGGTCAGCGCACCTACCGAACCCGCGCCCAGCATCGCGTAAAGCAGGAACTGCCCCAGGGTGCCGGCAGTGAGGTCCCCCGAGACGACGTTCTTCGCGCCCACCCACAGCACCGCCGTGATCGAGCCGAACACCAGCACGACCACGATCGCCGTGAGCATCGCCTGCAGGCGGATGCGCTTGCGCGCGGTGCCCAGGGCGACCTTCACGGCGTCGCCGAAGCGCTCGCGCTCGAAATCTTCGCGGGCATAGCTCTGCACCGTGTGCATGGCGCCCAGGGTTTCGCCGGCGCGGGCGTTGGCGTCCGCCACGCGGTCCTGGCTGTCCTTGGCCACGCCGCGCACGCGCCGTCCCGACAGCACCATCGGCAGCACCACCAGCGGGATGCCCAACAGCGCGTACAGCGCCAGGCGCGGGCTGGTGACCGCCAGCATCGCCGCGCTGCCCACCACGGTGATGCCGCTGCGCAGCGCCACCGACATGCTTGAACCCACCACGCTGCGCAGCAGCTCGGTGTCGGCGGACAGCCGCGACAGCAGTTCGCCCGTGCGCGTCTTCTCGAAGAAGGCCTGGTCGAGCGACAGCAGGTGGCCATACAGCGTGCGCCGCAGGTCGGCGATCACGCGCTCGCCCAGCAGCGATACGAAGTAGAAGCGCGCCGCCGTCGCCAGCGCCAGCACCACCGCCACCACCAGCATCAGCGCGAACCATTTGTCGACCGAGTTGCCGGCCGCGAAGCCCTCGTCGATCATGTACTTCACCGCCACCGGCAGGGTCAGGGTGGCGCCCGACGACAGCGCCAGCGCCGCCAGCCAGCTGGCCAGCAGCGGCCGGTGCGGACGCAGGAAGGGCAGCAGGCCGCGCAGCGAATTGACCGGCGGTTTGGGGGCGGCGGTGTCGTCGCTCATTCGGGGGGATTCTCGAGGGGGTGCAGGCGGGCGGCGCCGCGGCTCAGGTCACGCAACCGGTCGGCCAGCCCAGCATAACTGGAGGCGGGCAGGCGCAGACGCAAGTGCAGGCCGTGCTCGTCGTCAGCGCAGTCGAGCCAGGTCGTTGGGTACCGGCGCTTCGGGATGGGCCTGCACGAACAGGCGCAGGCTGGCGCGGGCGCCCGTGGTGTCGCCCTGGCGGCGACGTTCGCGGATGCGATTGAGCCAAGCGTCCGCGGCGAGCTTGGCGTCCTCGCTCACCGGGGGCAGGATTTCAGCGTCGGCAGCGGCATCGGCAAGCGCGCCGACCACGGTACCGGCTGGCGGCGCGGCGACGGCACGCGGCGCCGGTGCGGCAAAGCTCGCCTGCGGCTGGGACTCGTTGACGCTGGGGGCTGCCGCTTCGGCCATTTCCTGGCGCGATGCGCCTTCCGCCGATGACTTGGCCTGGGCGCGCCGCGCGTAGGCTTCCTGGTGGACGCGACGGGCCTGGTCGGTCGCTTCGCTGCGCACCCGGTTTTCGATGGCTTCGACCGTTTCTTCAGGGGCGACGGCATCCATGGCCATTTCCGGTTCGGCCGAATCGGCGGCGGGTGCCACCGCCGCTGCCCCGGGGAACGCCTCGGGCGCGGGCACCGGCGGAGGTGGCGATGGGGGTGCGGCCGGGGGCGGGGGCGGCGCCGGGCGGTTGGATTGCCGCCGCTCCGGCGGCGCGGACGCCGGCGGCGGCGCCGCGGCCTGGTCGGGTTCAACCAAGTCCACGCTCAGGCGCTCGCGCGCCTGCGGCAGGGGCCTGGCGGATTCGGAAACGGATGCCGGTGCGGACTCCGGAGACAGCGGCGGGCGCAGCTGTAGGCCGACGCCCACCGCCAGCACCGCGGCGGCCGCGGTGCCGATGGCCCAGGTGGGAAGCCAGCGAAGGCCCCGGGCCGGCTTGCGCCGCCCGGGGGACACCGCGTCGGTGGCGGCGCGCAGGATCGCATCGTCCACGCGCGGCGGCGGCTCACCCGTCGGCAGGGCGCGCAATACCCGGGCCAGGGCGATCTCGTCGTCCTGGAGCGGGTGCTTGCGCGGGTCCTGCGGCTGGGTCAAGGCGATGGCTTCACTGTTGGCTGACCGCGACCGCGGGGTCGCGCGCGGGATGGAGGCTGCGTGCCTGCGAAACCAGCTGCAGGAACTCGCCGCGGTAGCCCCAAGTGTCCTCGCCGCGGGCGCCGCGCGCCAGCGCCTCCACCTGGTCCCAGCTGAAGCCGTTGCTGTTGGCACCGCCGCGCAGCAGGTCGGCATAGGCCGCCACGGCTGCGGCGAAGCGCAGGCTTTCGCCCGCCTCGGCGCGGATGTCACGACGCGTGACCGGACGCTGCATCAGCACGCTGCGGTCGCTGCCGGGCAGCTTGTAGCGCAGCTTGAGGTGCGCCAGCTCGCCGCCGGCGCCGGGCATCGGCTGGGTATCGGTGTAGCGCAGCGGATCGGAGGCTTCGCCGCCCGACCCGACCAGGCTGATCTCGTAGATCGCGGTCACGTCGTGGCCGGCGCCGATCTCGCCCGCGTCCACCTGGTCGTTGTTGAAGTCCTCGCGCGCCAGTTGGCGGTTCTCATAGCCGATCAGGCGGTACTCGGCCACGGTGGCGGGATTGAACTCGACCTGGATCTTCACGTCGCTGGCGATGGTGAGCAGGGTGGAGGTCATCTCCTCGACCAGCACCTTGCGGCCTTCCATCAGGTTGTCGATGTTGGCGTGGTTGCCGTCGCCGACGTCGGCGAGCTTCTCGGCCATGGCCTCGTTGTAGTTGCCCTGGCCGAAGCCCAGCGTGGTGAGCGCGATGCCGGCCTCGCGACCCTGTTCGACCTTGGTCTCGAGCGCGCGTTCGTCGTACACGCCAACGTTGAAGTCGCCGTCGGTGGCCATCACCACGCGGTTCACGCCGCCCTGGATGTAGGCCTGCTTGGCCATGGCGTAAGCCAGGTCGATGCCTTCGCCGCCGTTGGTGGATCCGCCGGCCTCGAGGCGGCCCAGCGCCGCGAGGATCTCGTCGTGGCGGTCGCCCGCGGTGGGCGGCAGCACCAGGCCGGCGCTGCCGGCGTACACCACGATGCTGACGCGGTCCTGCGCGCGCAGGCGCGGCACCAGCTGGCGGAAACTCTCCTTCAGCAGCGGCAGCTTGTCGGCGTCGGCCATCGAACCCGACGTGTCGATCAGGAACACCAGGTTGGACGCCGGTATTTCGCTGCGATCGACGTCATAGCCCTGGATGCCGACCTGCAGCAGCAGGCGCTTGCCGTTCCAGGGCGCCGGCGCCAGCGCCGTGGTGACCTGGAAAGGCTGGCGGCGGCCGGCCGGGCCGGGATGGCCGTAGTCGAAGTAGTTGATCATCTCCTCGACCCGCACCGCGTCCTTGGGCGGCAGCTGGCCCTGGGCCAGCATGCGCCGCACGTTGCTGTAGCTGCCGGTGTCGACGTCGATGGAGAACGTGGACACCGGCTGTTGCGCGGTGCGGATGATGCCGTTGTCCTCGAACTGCGCGTAGTTTTCCGTGTTGGCCTCGGCGATGGGCTCGGCGAGCCGCGCCTGCGGCACGGAGTAGTACTCGTAGGCGGCCTGCGGCGGGGGCGGCGCCGGGGGCGCCAGGGGCGCGACCAGGCGCGCCGACGCGACCGCCGCGGATTCGATGCGCTGGCGCTGGGCGAGGGCGGCACCGACGGCGGCGGCGTCGGCGGACGCGGCGGCATCGGCGGCGAGCTCCACGCCATCGGCGTCCAGCTCAACCGCAACGGCGTCGTTCGCCGCGACCTTGTTGATGGCTTCGGGCGCGACCTCAGCCGCAGGGTGTTTGGTTTCTTCGGCCTGGCGGGCACAGCCGGCGGCGACGGCGAGGGCAAGGCAGCTGATCAGCAGCGGGCGCATGGGGTGGCTCCTGGTTGGGGTGGCCACTCCTTCAACGCGCCGGTCCGGGAAACGGGGTTGATGCGTCATGGCCGCAGCCTCGCGCGCAGTTTGTCCATGGCGTAGCGCAGGCGCGACTTGACGGTTTCGCGGCCCACGCCGGTGATTTCGCCAATTTCCTCCAGGCTCAGCTCCTGTTCCAGCCGCAGCAGCACCACCTCGCGCTGGTCATCCGGCAGTTCTTCCAGCGCCCGCTGCAGGCGTCGGCGCTCCTCGAAGGCCGACAGCGTGCGCTCGGGCGTGTCCGGGTCGGGCACGCGTTCGGCCAGTTCGGCGGCGTCGTCGGGCGCGGTGGGGCGATGCTGCTTGGCGCGCCAGTGGTCGGTCACGCGGTTGTGGGCGATCTGGTAGAGCCAGGTCGCGAACTTCGCCTCCGGCTGGTAGCGGTCGCGGGCGGTGATCACGCGCTGCCAGGTGTCCTGGAAGAACTCCTCGGCCAGGCCCTGGTCGCGCAGCTGGCGCTGCAGGTGGCGGAACAGCGGGCCCCGGTGGCGGGAATAAAGGGTCTGGAACGCCGTGACGTCGCCGGCCCCGTAGGCCAGCATCAATTCCTCGTCGGTGGGCTCCTCCTGCATGGGCGGAAGCCTACGGGCTTTCGCCATGTCGGTGAAGCCGAACCCGCCCAGGCCCGGGCGGGGGTCGGAGGTGTAGATTGCCGCCATGCCCCAGCCGCCCCTCCGGATGCCGTTCGAAGCCAGCGCCCGGGCGCTGCGGCCGGGCGGATGGCTGCGCCCCGGCCGGCACCTGCTGGTGGGCCTGGTGGTGCTGGCGATGGGGCTGTACTTCAGCATCAACGCCGGAAACCTCGAGCGCCAGCGCGAGCTGAGCGATCGCCAGCGCGAGGTGCAGGGCGAACTGGCTGATTTCCGCGCGCGTTTCGAAAGCGACATCTATGCCAGCGAGGCCCTGGTGCGCGGGCTGGCGGTGCAGGTGGTGCTGCGCGAGGGCCTGTCGAGCGCGGAATTCCGGGCCATCGCCGAGGAGTTGCTGCGCGGCCACCCGCACATCCTCAACCTGTCGCTCGCGCCCGGTTTCGTGATCAACGACATCTACCCCAGGCGCGGCAACGAGGCGGCGATCGGCGTGCGGCTGCTCGAGGAGCCGGGACAGAAGGACGCCATGCTGCGGGCGATCACCGAGGACGGCCCGGTCCTGGCGGGGCCCTTCACGCCCGTGCAGGGCGGCAGCGCGCTGTCGGTGCGCATCCCGCTGTGGGTCGACGTGGACGGCGTGCCGCGCTACTGGGGCGCCGTCAGCATCGCACTGGACCACCAGCGCATGCTCGAGCGCGCGGGGCTCAAGCGGCTGGAGAAGTCGCTTCGCTTCGACATCGTCGGCAAGGACGCCACCGGCCCCGGCGGCGGCATCGTCCGCGGCCCGCGCATCCCGGTGTCGGACAAGCCGGTGAAGATGCCGGTTTTCCTGCCCGGCGGCAGCTGGCTGATCTCGGCGGTGCCCGACGAGGGCTGGACCGACCGCGCCTGGTGGCGAACGCCGGCCTTCCTGCTGCGGGTGCTGCTGAGCGTGCTCGCCGCGCTCGCCACCGCGCGCATCCTGCACGACCGCTCGCGCATCCGCCTGTTGGCGGGCATCGACGCGCTGACCAACCTGCCCAACCGGCGCTGGGCCCTGCAGCAGCTGGCGCGGTTGATTTCCCGCGGCCGTCGCGGCACCGGCCGGTTCGCGCTGATGTCATTCGACCTCGATGGCTTCAAGCCGGTGAACGACACCTATGGCCACGCCGCTGGCGACGCGCTGCTTGAAACCATCGGCCAGCGCCTGACCCAGGCCGTGCGGCCCGGCGACCTGGTCGCACGCATGGGTGGCGACGAATTCCTGGTGATGCTGCCCATCGACGCCAGGGCCGACGAGGACTGGCTGCGCGCCGCGGCCCTGCGCCTGCAGAGCGACATCAGCCGGCCGGTGGCGGTGGATGGACAGTGGGTGGTGGTGGGCGCGAGCATCGGCGTGGCCCGGTTCCCGGAGGACGGCGACGAGTCCGAGGTGCTGCTGCGCAAGGCCGATGAGGCCATGTACCGGGCGAAGAATGGCAAAAGCCAGGGCATCGCGTTCGCCACGCCCCTGCTGACGGTGGCAGCAGGCGACTAGGGCGGCTTCAGCCGTCGCCGTCTTCGACCCGCAACCGCAGCGTACCGTCCGCCAGGCGTGCCCTGAGCCGCTCGCCGACGGCGGTGTCGGCAGGTCCGCGCACCACGCCGCCGTCCGACTCGCGCTGCACGATGGCGTAACCGCGCGCCAGCGTGGCCAGCGGGCTGACGCCCGACAGCGCGCGCGCCAGCCCCTTGAGCTGCAGGCGAAGCTGCGCCAGCGTGCGCGGCGGCGCCGCGTGCAGCCGCTGCCCGAGCATCTGCAGGCGATGGCGATGGTCCTGGAGCCGGCGGCGCGGATGCGCCTGGTCCAGGCGCCGGCGCAGTTTCGCGGTGCGCTCGGCGGCGCTGGCAACGGGCTGTGCCACAGCCAGGTCCAGGCGGCGGCGCAGCGCCGCCAGCCGGCCGCGGCCGCGCTCGACCCGCAGCTGCGGCCGCAGCGCCCGCAGCTTCAGGAACGCCAGGTCGGCGCGCTGGGCGCGGGCGGTGTTCATGCGGGCCAGCAGCGCCTGCAGCTGCCGGTGGCGCTGGTCGAGCCGCGCGGCGAGTTCGCCGCGCTCGGGCACCAGCAGTTCGGCCGCGGCCGACGGCGTCGGTGCGCGCAGGTCGGCGGCGAAGTCGGTGAGGCTCGAATCGATTTCATGGCCGACGGCCGACACCACCGGCACGGGCGACGCGGCGACGGCGCGCGCCAGCGCCTCGTCGTTGAAGGCCCAGAGGTCTTCCAGCGAACCGCCGCCGCGCGTGAGCAGCAGCACGTCGTAGCGGCCGCTGGCACCGGCGCGGCGCAGCATGTCCAGGATCTGCGCGGCGGCGCCGTCGCCCTGCACCGGCACCGGCAGCACGTCCACGGCCAGCAGCGGGAACCGGCGGCCCAGCACGCTCAGTACGTCGCGCACGGCGGCGCCGCGCGGCGAGGTGATCACGCCCAGCCGGCGCGGGAAGGCCGGCAGCGGCCGCTTGCGCGCCGCGTCGAACAGGCCCTCGGCGGCCAACCGGGCCTTGAGTTGTTCGAAGGCGCGGCGCAGCGCGCCTTCGCCCGCTTCCTCCATGTGGTCGAGCACCAACTGGTAGTCGCCGCGCGCCTCGTACAGCGTCAGCCGCCCGCGGGCCAGCACCTGCAGCCCGTCGCGGGGCAGGAAACGCAGGGCCTGGGCCTTGGGCTTGAACAGCGCGCAGCGCACCTGGGCGCGTTCGTCCTTGAGCGTGAAATAGGCGTGGCCCGAGGCGGGCCGCGAGAAGTTGCTGATCTCGCCCTCGACCCATACCTGCGCGAAGCTGCCTTCCAGCAGGTCGCGCGCCAGTGCGTTGAGCTGGGACGGGCGCAACACCTGGCGTTCACGGGCGAGCTGGGACATGGGGGGTGCCGGGGACGGCCTGACAGGATAGCGCGCCGCGTTTGCCGTTGGGGGTGGGGGAAGGCGCCCAGCCGGTCTAAACTGTCA
>JANOJQ010000174.1:0-6641 GCA_031418815.1 Lysobacteraceae bacterium | reverse complement strand
GCCCTGGCCGCGGGCCTTGCGGTCGTTGAGCTCGGCGTCGGTGGGCAGGAACTCGATGGCGCGGTCGAGCAGGCCCTGGCCTTCGAGCGTGCGGATGAAGTGGCCGAACGAGCCCAGGCGCGACGCGCTCATGCGCTCCATCAGGCTGATGGAGCGCATGAGCGCCTCGCGCCTGGGCTCGTTCGGCCACTTCATCCGCACGCTCGAGGGCCAGGGCCTGCTCGACCGCGCCATCGAGTACCTGCCCACCGACGCCGAGCTCAACGACCGCAAGGCCCGCGGCCAGGGCCTCACGCGCCCCGAGCTGTCGGTGCTGCTGAGCTACGACAAGATCGTCATCTTCAACCAGATGCTCGATTCGGACGTGCCGGAAGATCCCTACCTGTCCAAGGAATTGGTGCGTTACTTCCCGAAGGCGCTGCAGGAAACCTACGCCAAGGACATGGAGAACCACCGCCTGCGCCGCGAGATCATCGCCACCGCGGTCACCAACTCCACCGTCAACCGCATGGGCTCCACCTTCCTGCTGCGCATGCAGGAAGACACCGGCGAATCGCCGGCGCAGATCGCCAAGGCCTACACCATCAGCCGCGAAGTGCTGGACGCGCGCGAGCTGTGGGCCGGCATCGACGACCTGGACCTGGCGGTGCCCGAGAGCGCCCAGCTGGATGCACTGACCGGCATCTGGCACCTGCAGCGGAACATGACGCGCTGGCTGCTCAACCGCCCGGGCGAGTCGCTGGACATCGCCCAGAAGGTGGACCGCTACGCCGGCGGCGTCGCCGAACTGCGCGGCGCCCTGGCCAAGGTGCTGCCCGGCGAAGCCCGCGGCCAATACCTGGCCGACGTGGCGCACTGGCGCCAGCTGGGCTTCCCGGACGGCCTGTCGCAGGCCTTCGCCAGCCTGCCGTTCCTGGCCTATGCGCTGGACATCGTCGAAGTGGCGATTGAACAGGGCCTGGCCGTGCGCGACGTGGCGGCCGCCTACTTCGGCCTGTCGGACGCGCTGCACACCAAGTGGCTGATGGACAGCGTGGAGGGCCTGCCGGTGGACGGCCGCTGGCACGCCCAGGCCCGCGGCGTGCTGCGCGACGAGCTGCAGGCCCAGCAGCGTGCGCTGGTCGGCCAGGTGCTGGGCTCGGCCTCGGCCACCCGCCAGCCGCAGGCGCTGGTGGCGGCCTGGCTGTCGCGCGACGACGCCACGCTTCGGCATACGCTGGCGATGTTCGCGGACATGCGGAACATGCGCGGGCTGGACTATCCGACGTTGTCGGTGGCCGTGCGCCGGCTGGCCCAGGTGGTCGCCGCCGGCTCGCGCCAGTAAGCTGCGGGCATGACCCTGCCCGCCCAGCCCCGAATCGCCTTCCTCGCCAGCCCGGCGCCCGAGGCGCAGGCGGCGCTTGCCAAGCTCACCGCGGCGCACGGCGTGGCCGCGCCCGGCGACGCCGACGTCATCTGCGCGCTGGGCGGTGACGGCTTCATGCTGCAGACCCTGCACCGGCACGGCCCGCTGGGCATCCCGGTGTTCGGCATGAAGCTGGGCACGGTGGGTTTCCTGATGAACCAGCACCGCCCCGAGAGCCTGATCGAGCGCCTGCATGCGGCGGAAGCGGCGGTGCTGCGGCCGCTGGAAATGGTGGCGGTCACCGATTCCGGCGCCACGGTCACCTCGCTGGCGTACAACGAAGTTTCGCTGCTGCGGCAAACGCGCCAGGCCGCACACCTGCGCGTGCACCTCAACGGCCAGGTGCGGCTGGAAGAGCTGGTGTGCGACGGCGCCCTGGTGGCCACGCCCGCCGGCAGCACGGCCTACAACTTCAGCGCCCACGGGCCGATCCTGCCGCTGGGTTCGCAGGTGGTCGCGCTGACGCCGATCGCGGCGTTCCGGCCGCGGCGCTGGCGCGGGGCCATCCTGCGCGCCGACACGATGGTGAAGCTCGAAGTGCTCGACCGCTACAAGCGCCCCGTCAGCGCCACCGCCGATTCGCACGAAGTGCGCGACGTGGCCGAAGTCACCGTACGCGAGTCGCAGCAGCACACCGTCACCCTGCTGTTCGACCGCGAGCACAACCTCGAAGAGCGCATCCTCAACGAACAGTTCCTCACCTGAGCGTTCTCACCCCTTGAGACCGCCACGGCGCACACTGACCGCATGAGCCCGATGTCCGCCAAACCCGAACGCCCCGCCGACCGCCTCGTGGTGGCCATCACCGCACGCGCCCTGTTCGACCTCGAGGACAGCCACGCGCTGTTCAAGGCCGACGGGCTCGATGCCTACGCCCAGTTCCAGCGCGCCCGCGAAAAGGACGTGCTGGCGCCCGGCATGGCCTTCCCGCTGGTGCGCAAGCTGCTGGCGCTCAACGCCGGCGCGCCGCCAGAATCGCCGCGGGTGGAAGTGGTGCTGCTGTCGCGCAATTCGTCCGACACGGGGCTGCGCATCTTCAATTCCATCGGCCATCACGGGCTGGGCATCGTGCGCGCGGTGTTCACCAGCGGCGCCGAGACCTGGCCCTACATCAAGCCCTTCGGCGCGCAGCTTTTCCTGTCCGCCAACCCGGCCTCGGTGCGCAGCGCGCTCGAGCACGGCTTCGCTGCGGCCACCATCCTGCCCGCGACCGCCTATGAGCCTGCGCACCCGCAGCTGCGCATCGCCTTCGACGGCGACGCGGTGATCTTCGGCGACGAGTCCGAGCGCGTGTCGCAGGAATCGGGCCTGGCGGCCTTCCACAGCAACGAGTCCTCGCGCGTCAACGAACCGCTCTCGGGTGGCCCGTTCCGCGGCTTCCTGGCCTCCCTGCACGAACTGCAGCAGGCCTTCCCGCCAGGCGAGGATTCCCCGCTGCGCACCGCCCTGGTCACCGCCCGCTCCGCGCCCGCGCACGAGCGCGTCATCCTCACCCTGCGCGAGTGGGGCGTGCGCCTGGACGAAGCCATGTTCCTTGGCGGCCGCGACAAGGGCCCGTTCCTGGAGGCCTTCGGCGCCGACATCTTCTTCGATGACTCCAGGCACAACATCGAGAACGCCAGCCGCCACGTGGCGACCGGCCACGTGCCTTACGGCGTCACGAACGAGGGCTAGCGCGTCAGGTGGCTGCCGGGTCGAGGCCCGGCATCACAACAGGTCGATGCCGAAGCGGCGCAGCACCAGCGCGAAGGCCCCGAAGGAAACCAGCGTGATCACGGCGCTGGCCAGCAGGCTCGGCCAGAACCCGATGCGCGGCAGCAGGAAAGGAAAGGCCAGGAACATCGGCAGGGTCGGCAGCACGTACCAGAACGTGTACCAGGCGTGGTTGGCCACCTTCTCCTGCGGCTGTCCCTCGACGTGCAGCCACACCAGCGCCAGTAGCGTGACCAGCGGGAGCGCGGCGATGAGCGCGCCGGCCTTGTCGCTGCGCTTGGCCACTTCCGACACCAGCACGATCAGCGCGGCGGTGATGGCGAACTTCGTGACGAGCCAGATCATGTCAGCGTCCTCCCATGGTTCTCGCGACGGTGCACCAGCCGGTAGAGCGCCGGCAGCACCAGCAGGGTCAGCAGCGTGGACGACACGATGCCACCGATCACCACCGTAGCCAGCGGTCGCTGAACCTCGGCCCCGGCGCCGACGTTCATCGCCATCGGCCGGAAGCCCAGGCTGGCCACCAGCGCGGTCATCAGCACCGGGCGCAGGCGGGTGACGGCGCCATCAATGACGGCCTCGTGCAGCGGATCGCCCTGTTCGCGCAGGGTGCGGATGAAGCTGATCATCACCAGGCCGTTGAGCACCGCCACGCCCGACAGCGCGATGAAGCCCACGCCCGCCGAGATCGAGAACGGGATATCGCGCAGCCAAAGCGCCAGCACGCCGCCGGTCAGCGCCAGCGGCACGCCGCTGAACACGATGGCCGCGTCCTTGCCCGAGCCGAAGGCCATGAACAGCAGGCCGAAGATCATCACCAGCACCACCGGCACCACCACCGACAGGCGCTGGCTGGCCGAGATCAGCTGCTCGAAGGTGCCGCCGTACTCGATCCAGTAGCCCGCGGGTAGCTCGACGTCCGACGCCACGCGGCCGCGCAGTTCCTCCACGAAGGAACCCAGGTCGCGGCCGCGCACGTTGGCGGTCACGACGACGCGGCGCTTGCCGTTTTCGCGGCTGACCTGGTTGGGGCCGGGCGCGACGTCGATGCGGGCCAGCTGCGCCAGCGGCACGTAGCCACCGCCCGCCGCGGCGGGCACCGGCACCGGCAGCGCGGCCAGCGCCCTCGGGTCCTGGCGCTGCGCCTCGGGCAGGCGCACCACGATGTCGAAGCGCCGGTCGCCCTCGAACCACTGCCCGGCGGTCGCACCGCCCACGGCCACCGACACCGCCTGCTGCAGCTCGTCCACCGACACGCCGTGCCGGGCCAGCGCGGCGCGGTCGGGCGTGACGCTCATCAGCGGCAATCCGGTGGTCTGCTCGAGCTTGACGTCGGCTGCGCCCTCGATGCCCTGGGCCACGCCTTCGATCAGCTCGCCGACCCGGGCCAGTTCGGCCAGGTCGTCGCCGTAGAGCTTGACCGCCACTTCGGCGCGCACGCCGGCGATCAGCTCATTCATGCGCATCTGCACCGGCTGGGTGAACTCGTAGTTGTTGCCGGGGATGGCCCACACCGCAGCCTCGAGCTCGGCGATGAGCTGGTTGCGCGGCTTGCGCGGATCGGGCCACTCGTCGCGCTCCTTGAGCATGATGAAGGTGTCGGCCACGGACGGCGGCATGGGGTCGGTGGCCACTTCGGCGGTGCCGATCTTGCCGACCACTTCCTCCACTTCGGGGAACTGCTTGATCCGGGCCTCCAGCTGCCCCTGCATGGCGATGGCCTGGCTCAGGCTGGTGCCCGGGATGCGCAGCGCGTGCAGTGCGATGTCGCCTTCGTCGAGGCTCGGAATGAACTCGGTGCCCAGCCGCGTGGCCAGCAATCCGGAGGCCACGACCAGCACGGCCGCGCCCGCCACCACCGCCGCGCGCCAGGCCAGCGCCTGCTCCAGCAGGGGGCGATAGCCGCGGCTGATGCCGCGCATCACCCGCGTTTCCTTCTCGGCCACCTTGCCCGTGACGAACAGCGCCACCGCCGCCGGCACGAAGGTCAGCGACAGCGCCATCGCGGCCGTCAGCGCGATCACCACGGTGAAGGCCATGGGGTGGAACATTTTTCCCTCCACGCCAGACAGCGCGAAGATCGGCAGGTAGACCGCGGTGATGATGAACAGGCCGAACAGGCTGGGCTTGATCACTTCCGCGCTGGCGCTGGCCGCCAGCTCGAAGCGTTCGTCCCGGGTCAGCAGGCGACCCAGCGCATGCTGGCGTTCGCCGAAGCGGCGCAGGCAGTTCTCCACGATGATCACCGCGCCGTCCACGATCAGGCCGAAGTCCAGGGCGCCCAGGCTCATCAGGTTGGCCGAGACCTTGTTGTGCACCATGCCGGTGATGGTGAACAGCATCGTCAGCGGAATGACGGCCGCGGTGATCAGAGCCGCCCGGATGTTGCCCAGCAGCAGGAACAGCACCACGACCACCAGCAGCGCACCCTCGAACAGATTGGTGCGCACGGTGGCGATGGTGCGATCCACCAGCTCGGTGCGGTCGTACACCGCGTGGGTACGCACGCCGGCCGGCAGGCTCTTGTTGATGTCCTCCAGCTTGGCCGCGGTTCGCTGCGCCACGGCGCGGCTGTTTTCGCCGATCAGCATGAAGGTGGTGCCGAGCACGACCTCCTTGCCGTCCTTGGTGGCGGCGCCGGTGCGCAGCTCCTGGCCTTCGCCCACCGCCGCCACGTCGCGCAGCCGCAGCGGCAGGCCGTCGCGGGTGGCCACCACGATGTCCCGCAGCTCGTCCAGTGTCGCGACCTGTCCCGGCACACGGACCAGGTATTGTTCGCCGCCGCGTTCGATGTATCCGGCGCCGACGTTGGCGTTGTTGCGCGCCACTGCGTCCAGCACGTCGCGCATCGTCAGGCCGTAGGCCACCAGCTTCACCGGATCCGGCGTGACGTGGATCTGGCGGGTGAAGCCGCCGATGGTGTTGACCTCGGTCACGCCCTCGAGATGCCGCAGCTGCGGGCGCACCACCCAGTCCTGCAGCGTGCGCAGTTCGGTCGGCGTCCACGGCCGGCCGTCGGCCATCGTGGCGCCCGCCTCGGCCTCGACCGTGTACATGAAGATTTCGCCCAGGCCCGTGGCCACCGGCCCCAGCGAGGGTTCGATGCCCGGCGGCAGCTGCGACGCGGCCTGCTGCAGCCGTTCGGCCACCTGCTGGCGGGCGAAGTAGATGTCGGTGCCGTCGTCGAACACCACGGTCACCTGCGACAGGCCATAGCGCGAGATCGAGCGCGTGTAGTCGATCCGGGCCAGTCCGGCCAGCGCCGTCTCGACCGGGAAGGTGATGCGCTGCTCGGCTTCCAGCGGCGAATAGCCCGGCGCTTCGGTGTTGATCTGGACCTGGACGTTGGTGATGTCCGGCACCGCATCGATGGGCAAGCGGCCGTAGTTCCACAGGCCGAGACCAGACAGTGCGAGTACCAGAAGCAGCACGAGCCAGCGGTGCGCGATGGACGCGCGAATGATTTTCTCTAGCATGTCGTGTCCTTGAGCAATTCAGGTTGCCATCCATGGCGCGGCGGTGC
>JANOJQ010000173.1:0-21590 GCA_031418815.1 Lysobacteraceae bacterium | reverse complement strand
CATGTCGACCCGGTCAGCCAGCAGCCTGCCGCCCCCCGCCCCGTGGACTTCGACCGGCTGCCGCCCCTGGACATCCTGGTGGTGGACGACGTGGCCTGGAACCGCGACCTCATCCTTGCCTACCTGGAGGGCAGCCACCATCGCGTGCGCGAGGCCTGCGACGGGCTGGAGGCGCTGGAGGAAATCGCCCGCGAGCGGCCCGACGTGGTGCTGATGGACCTGCGCATGCCGCGGCTGTCGGGCGAACAGGCGCTGCAGCGCCTGAAGGCCGACCCCGCCACCGCGGACCTGACCGTGATCGCCGTCACCGCCTCGAGCATGGCGCACGAGGAAGGCTCGCTGCGCAGCCGTTTCGACGGCTTCGTGCGCAAGCCGCATTCCAAGGCCGACCTGCTGGCGGCGCTGGCCGAACACTTCGCGCTGCGGCCGCCCGGCGACGGCGCGGCGCCGCAAGCCGCCGCGCCCGACACCCGCGTGCCCGGGCCGGCGCGCGATGACGCGGCCGCACTGGTCGACCTGGCATCGGTACACGCCGTCGACCTGCCGGGCCTGCGCGCCAGCCTGCGCATGCGCGAGATCGAAGCGCTGGCGCCACGCCTGGCGGCACTGGCCACTCGCCTCGCATGGCCGGCCCTGGCCAACTACGCCGCCGACCTGGCGCGGGCGGTGGACCGCTTCGACGTGGCCACGGTGAAGCGACTGCTGGACCAATGCCCGCGGGCCGGAGGAGCCACCGATGACTGAACGACACGCACCGCCCGCCGCCGCACGCGTCATGGTGGTGGACGACCAGGAGGCGAACGTGCAGACCGTCGGCGCCCTGCTCAGGCGCGCCGGTTTCGACGTGGTGCCGTGCTTCAGCGGCGCCGAGGCGCTGGCGCGCATGGCGGCCAGCCTGCCCGACCTGGTGCTGCTGGACATGCGCATGCCGGTGATGGACGGCTTCCAGGTGCTGGAGCGGCTGCGCGCCGACGAGGCCCTGCGCGACGTGCCGGTGATCTTCCTCACCGCCGACCACGAGCGCGATTCACTGGTGCGGGCTTTTTCCAGCGGCGCGATGGACTACATCACCAAGCCCTTCGTGCCCGAGGAGCTGCTGGCGCGGGTGCGCACGCACGCCGAGCTCAAACGGGCGCGCGACCGCCTGCAGCGCCTCGCGCGCGAGCGCCAGGACAGCCTGGAGCTGATCGCCCACGACCTGCGCAACCACTTCACCAACGTGCTGTTCGCCAGCGACCTGCTCGTCGCCGGCGACCTGGAGCCCGAGGGGCGCGCCGGCAAGCTGGTGAAGTCCATCCGCAGCTCGGCCGACGCCGGCCTGCTGTTCCTGCAGGCGGTGCTGGACCAGGCCGCGGGTGAAACCCAGGGCGAGGCGATGGAGCCGCTGCCGGCGTCGCAGGTGGCGCAGGAGGCGGTGGACGTGTTCGCCGCCGCCGCCGCGGCCAAGGGCATGCGCCTGGACCTGCGCCTGGACCGGCACCTGCTGGTGTGCGGCCAGCGCATGGCGGTGGCGCACGTGCTGCACAACCTGCTGTCGAACGCCATCAAGTACGCGCCCGTGGGCAGCACCATCACCGTGGTGACGCTGGCACGCGGCAACCGCGGCTGGCTGCAGGTGATCGACCAGGGGCCGGGCATTGGCGCGCAGGACCAGGCGTCGCTGTTCCAGCGCTTCGTCACGCTGTCCAGCCAGCCCACCGGGGGCGAAACGGCCACCGGCCTGGGGCTGGCCTTGGCCAAGCAGCGCGCGCGCGCCATGGGCGGCGACCTGTGGTACGAGGACCATCGCGACGGCGGCGCCTGCTTCACCCTGGAGCTTGCGCGGGTGGAGTAGGCATTGCGCGCTGCACGATCCGCGCGGCGCGGCCATGCAGGGTGCACGGCCGCGCAGGCCGCCGTCGCGCGCCGCGCCCCGCAGGAAGGCGTCCCGGGCGCTGGCACGGTCCTTGCGGTGGTCTTGGGTGACGTCGCTCAGCGACTCCGCGCCCGCCGGCATGTTCCGGTGCCGCGAACAGCCCCCTCAAAGCGGAGATCCCCCATGAACAAACTGACCCTTTCCGCCCTGTCCCTTGCCCTTGCCCTCGCCATGGCCGGCTGCCAGGCCGAGTCCCCGGCCGAGACGCAGGCCGATGTTTCGGAAGCCCGTGCCGAAGCCAACGCCGACGTGCGCGACGCGCAGGCCGACGCCAGGGAAACCGTCAGCGACGCCAATGCCGACCTCAACGACGCCAGCGCCAAGGGCAACGAGACGTTCGACGACGCCAACGCCGAAGCCATCGAGGACACGGCGCAGGCGCGTCATGACGTCGCCATCGCCAAGGCCGACGGCAACCTGAAGGTGGCCAAGGAAGTCTGCGACGGCCTGCCGGTCAATGACCGCGATGCCTGCAACGCCAGCGCCGAAGCCGAGTACGAAATGGCCAAGGCTGCGGCCCATGCCGAGCTCGACGCGGCGGATGCCGAAGCCGAACGCATCAAGCGCTGATTCCAGCCGCAACGCTCGCGCGGGCATCCTGCCGCGCACCGATGACGGGCCTGGGCCCGTCGTCCCCCCCCCCCAAGGAGAAACCCATGACCCACCACAACACCGTTGCCAGCCTCAATAACCTGGTCGAAGCCCTCAACGATGGCATCGCGTTCTACGACCATGCCGCCACCGAAGCCACCAGCGCCGCGCACAAGCAGCTGTTCCTGGACATGAGCCGCGTCAAGCGCACCATCGCCGCCGACCTCAAGGCCGAAGTGGCCAAGCAGGGCGGCGAGCCGGCCAACGACAGCAGCTGGCTGGGCGATCTGCGCCAGGGCTATGCCGACCTCAAGGGCAAGCTGAGCGGCGATCCGGACGCGGCCTACATCGATTCCCTGGAAGCCCAGGAAGACCGCGTGCTGCATTCGTTCCGCGACGCGGTCGATTCCAGCCAGCCCTCGCGCGTGCGCGAACTGGCCATCGCCCACCTGCCGGAAGTGACCGCCATGCATGACCGCATGCGTGCGCTGAAGCTGGCCGGCAAGGCCTGAACGCGCCACCGGCCCGGCGCGCGTCCGCCCCGCGGACGTGGCGCCCGGCCACGAAGCGCGGAGCAAAGACCGGCCATTCGGCCGGTCTTTTGCTGTTTGGCGGCGGAAAACAGCCTTTTTTTGCCCGATTGGACTTGGCGCGGCGGCCAACTTGGCCTACATTCGCACTGCCGGAGGGTTTTCCAGGCACCCCAATAACCCATCAAGCAACAACGGGAACATAAAAACATGGCTATCAAGAAAGCTGCTGCAAAGAAGAAAGCTGCCCCGAAGGCCGCCGCCAAGCCGGCCGCGCCGAAGGCAATCAAGGAAGCGCTGACCAAGTCGGGCCTCGTCGCGCACATCGCCGAAGGTACCGGCGTTGCCGCCAAGGACGTCCGTGCGGTGATGGCTGCCCTCGAAGGCGCCGTGCACGGTTCGGTCAGCAAAAAGGGCGCGGGTTCGTTCACCCTGCCGGGCCTGCTGAAGATCTCGGTGGTCAACGTGCCGGCCAAGGCCAAGCGCAAGGGCATCAACCCGTTCACGAAGGAAGAGCAGTGGTTCGCCGCCAAGCCGGCCTCGGTCAAGGTGAAGGTCCGCCCGCTCAAGAAGCTCAAGGACGCCGCGGCCTGATGCCGCGGGGAAACGCGGCGCAGGCCGCGTTTCCCGCTGAAAAACACGGGGCGGGTCGCGCAAGCGGCCCGCCCCGTTTCTTTGTGGCGCCCTGGTCAGCGCGACATCACCGCCAGGATCTCCAGCGCCATCCGGCGCTTGCTGGGCGAGAAATGCCGAAGGTAGTTCAGCGCCTGGCTTTCGTGTTCGTCGCGGGCGAAATCGTCCATGATCATCGGCGGCACCAGTTCGGCGGTGTTGCTGCGGGTGGGGCCGCGCCCAGTGGCCAGCCACTCGAAGGCGACGTCCGTCTCCAGCGCGATCTGGATCAGGTGGTCGACGCTGGGCTTGGTGCCCGCGGGATGTTCCCACTGGGTGACCGCGCTGCGCTTCACGCCCACGCGGGTGGCCAGTTCGGCTTGCGACAAGCGGGCGGTCGCCCGCGCTTTCCTGACGCGAAGGGATAACGCACTCACGGGCAGCTCCTTGCTTCGGCGACTCGGGGGGGGCGCGTTGCGTAGGCAACCGGGGCTGTCCTGGAAGCCACTCTGTCCCGATCTTGTGGCTTTCCACTGTCCGCGCCGTGAAGGCGCAACCACAGCTTGCCTGTTCGTCTAACGGGTAGTGCGGCTGGCCCCGGTCATCGCTTCCCCGGGGCTACGGGGCGTGCGATACAGGGCGCCCCCCCCCGCTGGGCGCAGGCATGGTCAGGGTTTCGCTGTTCGGATCGCTTACCGTGGCCTGGGACGAGGGTGACGGGAGTGCCTGCGCCATCGCCGGACGCTGCGCCGGCCTGCTGGCCTACCTCGCGCTGGGCCAGGGCCGCAGCTTCAGCCGTTCGGAGCTGTTGGCCAACGTCTGGCCCGAGCGTTCCTCGTCGGCGTCCATGGGGTCATTCAATACGGCGCTGTGGCGGCTGCGCGGCCTGGTCGAGCGCCCGCCGCTCAGGCACGGCGACCTGATCACCTGCGACGGTCGGGGCGCGATCGGCCTCAATGGGCCCGCCGGCATCTGGCTGGACGTGGCGGAGTTCGAGCGCTGGGTCTCGCCCGGGCTGTCCAAGCCCGCCGACCGCATCACCGACGACGACATCGAGGGCCTGCGCCGCGGGGTGGCCCTTTACACGTCCGACATCCTTACCGACTTCACCGACGACTGGGCGCTTCGCGAGCGCGAGCGGCACCGCCGCAACTACCTCAACGCGCTTGGCCGCCTGATGCAGCTCGCGACGATCCGTCGTGAGCACGACCACGGCATCCGCTACGCGCAGGCGATCCTGGACCGGGATGCGCTGCGCGAGGACGTGCACCGCGACCTGATGCGGCTTTACGTCGCCAGCGGCCAGCGGGCGCAGGCGCTGCGCCAGTTCGAGCTTTGCCGCGAATTGCTGCGCCGGGAACTGGCGATCCAGCCGATGCGCGAGACGATGTCGCTGTACCAGTCGATCGCCCAGAGCGCGATCGCTCCGCCCGGCATGGCGATGGCCATCGACCCGCCCGCACCGCTGCCGCTCGCCACCGCGGGGCCAGCCGACGACCTGCGCGGACTGATCGACGCCGCGCGCCGCCATCTCGCCGCGGCCGACTCCCAGCTCGAGCGCGGCCTGGGATCGATCACCGCCTGAGGCGCCAACCCGCGTTTCCAGTGCCCGCGCCCACGGCGCGGGCACGGCCCTGCGCGTCGTTTGCGCCGCATCACCGGCCGCCGTGATCCCGGTGATAAGACGGTGATCGGGCGGTGATGCAGCGGTGAGCGACGCCGGCCAGAGTCGGGGCACGCCTCACTGGACGCACGCCCATGGCACTGCTCGAGGATCGCACCGCCGCCTTCATCGTCCGCATCTGGTGCGAACGCGGCGACCAGGACGCGGCCAGCTCTGAATGGCGCGGGTCGGTGGAACACGTGCAGTCCGGCGAGCGCGCCTTCTTCCGCCACCTCGAGACAGTGGTCGAGTTCATGAAGCCGCGCCTGGTCGGCATTGGCATCGATGCCCAGCAGCGCTTCTGGGAGCGCATCTCGTCGGTTATCAGCGACGTCGGCGGCGCGCCGGTCGAACTGGCGCTGGATCTTCCGCCACCGATGGCGATGGCGCCGCGGACGGCGTCTTCCCTCTCCGAACGCAATCGTCGATAGGAGTCAACCATGGCAGTCATCCGAGCCAACCGCGCCGCGATCGACGATCGTTTCAGCGTGCTGGGATTCACCGTCCAGGCCCAGGAGCCGATGTTCGAAATCGGCCTGGCCACCGACCCGGACCTGCTGCGCGCCGAGCACCGCGCGCGCCGGACGCCCGGTAATTTCTACACCAGCCGCGTGATGGGTGGCACCGGCGCCCGCCGCGGCGAGTCGGTGTTCCTGGTGCCGCCGAGCGTGGTGGCGCGATTCGTCGGCCAGCCCAGGCTTTACTTTGGCCTGGCGACCTTCCGCGACAGCGACCGCCAGAAGCCGGTCCTGGTGCGGCTGCCGGATGCGGGAAGCATGTACGTGAGCCTTTCGGGACTGACCGAGCGCGGCCTGCGTCGCACCGTGCGCACCGAACCCGATGCCGGTTACGGCAGCGCCGGTGCGGTCCTGGCCTGGGGTGGCGATGCCGGCGCGAACGAGGCGGCCAAGACCCACAACGGCTACGGCAACGGCCAGGGCAACGGCAGTGCCAAAGCGACGGCCCCGGCCGAGCCCGCACTCTACAGCGACGGCTATTCGGACGAGCTGTGGCAGAACCCGGCGCAGGCACCGCCGGCGGCAGCCCCGGTCGCCGCCGAACTCGTCGCCGCCGCGCCCGTCGCGGCCCCGCCGGTGGCGACCGCCCAGGACATCCTGCTCGATCCCTACTACCAGCCTTCGGATCCGATCAGCGCGCTGCGCGAGCAGATCCGCATGTTCGGCGAAGGCCTGAACTGGTTCCTGGGCGTGGACGACACCAGCAGCTTCCCGCATTCGGCCATCTGCGCCGTGCGCCTGGCCAACGACGGCGAGTGGGGCACCGCGTTCTACATCGGCCGCAACCTGCTGCTGACCGCCGCGCACGTCGTGGAGGACCAGACCGAGCTGACCATCGTGCCCGGCAAGCGCGGCAGCGGCAGTGGCACCGAACCCAACGGCCGCTTCAAGGTCAGCAGCGCCGACTGGGTCGTGCATCCCAGCCGCAGCCGCGGTTCGTCGAACTTCGACCTGGCGCTGATCCGCACCTCGCAAGAAGCGCCCAAGGGCGCCTGGTTCGACCTGCTTGAAGAGCTGCGTGAATCGCGCCCGGAAGGCGTGGTGGTGTGCGGCTATTCGGTGCTGTCGCGCGGCAGCAGGCTGATCCATCGCCTGGTCAACCGCAACATCGACGGCGGCAAGCAGCACCTGCATGGCGGCCATGTCCGCACGCTTACCGACGAGACCTTTGGCTACGACATCCAGACCCTGGGCGGCGCCAGCGGCGCACCGGTCTACTGGATCGAGGACGCGGGCGTGCCGGTAGCGCACCTGGTGGGCGTGCACGTGGCGGGCGAGTCGGCCGAGACCAACCAGGGCTGCCGTCTCACCGACGCCAAGATCGGCTGGATCCGCGGCCAGCAGGCCGCGTGGGGTCTGCCGCAGTCGCAGTCGCTGGGCCTGCGGGCGCGCAGCGATCGGGCGCCGTCGGCAACGCTGGCGCATCGCGCCGGCACGGTCCGCGTCTCGCCGATGTCGCGCGGCCAGTCCAACCCGATCTTCGACGTGCTGCCGGTGGACCTGAAGCTGCGCGTGTTCATTCCTGCGCCGGTGGCCATCGTCACGCTGCCGGTGGTGGGCGGTGAGATGCCGGGCCAGTCCGCGCACGGCGGCGATGGCCGCGGCTTCCAGTCGGACGGCGGCACCAGCCGCGCCGAGATAACCGCCCGCTACAACTTCGGCAACGGCGAGCGCCGCGGCCACCTGAGCGACGTGCAGCTGGCCTTCGGCGAGTCCACCAACTACGAGCGCAGCGACACCGTCGCCGTGCCGGGCAAGCCCGAGTGGTACCGCGACCTGCGCCCGGGGGCCCAGCCCATCGAGCGCGGCCGGCAGGCGGTCAGTGATTCGAAGCTGCGCGCCACCTTGGGCGGCAGTTCCTTCCACGGCATCCTCAGCGTGGCCGAGAACGCGGTGGTGGTGACCTTCGACCTGCACGCCAACGATCCCATCGTCACTGGCTCGCCGGACATCGACGCGACCCTTGCGGTACTGATCAAGGTGGACGGTGACCGCATCAAGGTGCGCGTCAATGGCGGCCACGACGAGTTCCCGGCCTACGAGCTCTACGCCAACGGCAACCTGGTGTACTCCTATGACCCGGTGGCCGCCGGCGCCACGCCCTGGGGCCTGTTCGGCGACGGCGTCTGGGACGTGAACGTGGATGCGAACTACATCGACGTCGGTCCCGCCACCGAGTACCGGCTGATCGGGCCGGTGCGCGCACAGTCGATCCCGCTCGATCCCGGCGTGGGCGGCCAGTCCATCGGCGTGGACGCGCTGTCGCCGGGCGACATCATCGTCTCCACCGCCCGGCATGCCGTGTCGTACGCCATCCGTGCCGGAACAATCTCGGCGATCAGCCACGCCATGCTTTACGTCGGCGACGGCCGCGTGGTGGAGGCGGTGGGCGACGGCGTGCGCGAAGTCGCGCTGGACACGGCGATCGGCGAGGCCATCCTGGCCGTCGCCTACCGTGACCCGCGCGTGGATGCCGCCAAGGCGGCGCTGCTGGTGGCGTTTGCCCGCGCGCAGGTCGGCCAGCCCTACAACTACGGCGGCGTGGCGCGCGCCGGTTACCGCATCCTCAACCCGATCGCCGGCCGCGTGCTGGACGCCATCCGCGACCGCCTGGGCGTGGACGACGCCAGTGCCCGCTCGTTCTTCTGCTCCGAGCTGGTGTTCGCCGCGTTCGACGCCGCGGGCATCCCGCTGGTCGCACAGCGCGCGGACCACGGCCTGCCTGCCGACCTGGTGCAGCTGTCGCAGGGTGCGCTGGCCTACGTCGGCCACCTCAAGGCGCGCGATGAAATCCTGGGCATCGCCCTGGGCACGGGCCGGGCGTCGCCGCGCTCCGCCGCGCGCACGCTGTCCGCCGGCGCCGACTACCCGGTGCCGCTGATCGCACAGCCCAACCGCGACGCCTGCTGGGCGGCCGCGATGGCGATGCTGCTGTCCTGGCGCCGCGGCGCCTCGGTCACGCCGGAAGCCCTGGCCAAGGAAGTGGGCGCTTCGCTGGCCAGCTCCTACGACATGGACCTGCTGGCGGCGGTGCGTCGGCGCTATGGATTCCAGGAGATCAACCAGCCATCCAATGCCAGCCTGTACCACTCGCCGCAGCAGTGGGCCGACTGGCTGGCGACGTTCGGACCGCTGTGGGTGGTCATCGTGGGAGCGCCGCATGCGGTGGTCATCGCCGGCATCCGTGGCGATCTGGGCAATCCGGCCCAGGTCCAGGTGAAGGTGCTCAATCCCTGGGACACGCGCGTGGCCTTCGATCCCGATCCGATCGAGTTCCATCCGGCCAACAAGGGCTACGAAGACTGGCTGCCGTTCGCCGACTTCGCCGCCGACTTCGGCAACATGGCCGAACCCGACTACGGCAACTGGCGCGTGCTGCACCTGCCCGCGGGCGCGGCCACCGCGCAGTCGCTGCGTTACAGCAGCCAGGCGCTGTCCGAAACCCCGGTGGACGACGATTCGGTCTATGAGCTGGCGCCGCCGCCGCCGCCGGTGTTGCGCGAACTGAGCCACGCGCGCGCCCTCGACGGCGGCGCCACCGTCGCCATTGCCTCGACCATCGCCGGTGCGGCGATGGAGCGGTTCGTCAACGACGACGGCGACATCACCTGGGATCTCGACCAGCTGCGTGGCTACAAGCACCCCAACGACATTGCTCCCTCGCCGGCACCGCCGTCGCAGGACGGTCCCGCGATCCGGGTTACCGGCTGGCCCTGGGTGGATGTTGGCTTCCTGATCAAGGACCGCATCAGCGCCGGCTTCGAGATCAACTGGCAGCACAACGGCAAGTCCGTCGGCAACGTGATGATCAGCAACATCTCCACCAACGACGCGGTCGGCTGGGGCTTGGTGGTGAAGGCCAAGATCATGGACGACAACATCGTCTACCCGCGCAGCAATCCGACCTTCGCCGCGCTGCGGGTGCGGTTCGAGTACCGCTTCACGCACTTCGCGAAGAGCGACAAGATCGCGATCCGCGACATCCGCCTGTTCGGCGACGGTACCCACAGCGAAGAAAGTCGCTGGGAACAGCGCTGAGCCGGCGCCACGACCATGTCCGACACCCATCCCACCAGGGGCCGCATCTTCCCCGACACCGGGCCCGCGGCCCGGCTTGGGGCCGGTGCGCGGGCACTGGCCGACGGCACCGTGCCGGGCCTGGCGCCCACGGCGGCGCCCGCCGCGGCGCCCAAGCCGCAGGCCACCGAAACCATCGCCCGGCGCGCCGGCGCGATGGTGAACGAGATCGACTTCCCGGGTTTCGTCGCGCAGCTCGTGCACGGCACCTTCGACGCGATCGTGGACGCCTCGATCCGGCAGATGGAAAGCTATTCGAGCCTGGTGTCGGCCGTGGCCAAGACGCTGGACCAGTTCACCGAGGAAAACGTCACCCCCAACCAGGCACGCGACTGGCTGGCCACGCGTTACCCCGGCGACCTGCAGCTGCTGTTGCCCGATGGCGGCCAGCGCACCGAACCAAGCCTGGCGCCGCGCGCCGAAGGCCTGGTGCCTTCCTGGCTGGTGGACTTCGGCATCGAGGGCGAGGAGCTCACCGCCGAACTGCTGGAAGAGCGCGTGCTGCCGCAGGTGCGCCTGAAGATCGGCGGCGACCGCCAGCAGCTGCTGGCGACCATGGTGATGCTGGGCATGAACCGCGTGGTGATCCGCGACGGCAGCATCAGCACCAAGGTGATGTTCCGCGCCGCGGCCCAGGACGCGGCGAAGGTCAGCTACGCCGCCGGCAGCGACCCCAAGGCCGTGGGCGGCTGGGGCGAGCGCGGCAGCCTCAGCTACGAGGGCCAGAGTTCCACCATGGTGTCCACCGTGGGCGTGAACGCCCAGAACGAATCCAGCGTGCGCGCCGACATGTTCGGCGAGGTCAAGCTCAACTTCGTCAGCGAAACCCTGCCGCTCGACCGCCTGGCGGACGCCGCCAAGGTGGCGCTGGTGCAGCGCCACACCCCGGCGATGCGCCCGGTGGGCGCCGCGCCGCTGCCGGCCGCTGCACCGGCCGCCGCGCCCACCGCGCCGCCCACCGAAGGAGCCCGCTGATGCTGCGCGAACTCTCCCAGGTGCTGGCCGAACTGCATGACGGCCTGGTGGCCGTGCAGGCGCGCAGCGCCACGGCGCAAGTGCAGATCTCGGGCGTGGAAATGACCCTGCCGCTGGAGCTGCGCCCGGTGTTCCGCGACGGCGGCTGCGTGCTGCTGGCGGACCTGCCGCGCAGCCGCGAGGCCAACGCCTTCCAGGTCCCGCCCTCGCGCCTGCGCGTGGGCTGGGGCGCGGGAGACCCGCCATGAGCGCGCAGATGCCCCCGCTGCTGCGCGACAGCGGCGTACCCTTCGACCTGTTCATCCAGGCGCTCACCGAGCAGCTGGACAAGGCCCAGGCCGCGATGGCGATCAAGGCGCGCGTGGGCAAGCTGCCGCTGACGTTCGCGGTGAAGGAAGTCACGCTGGACCTGCGCGCGTTCGTGCAGCTGATCGACGACGACATCTACCTGCGCCCGGCGGGGCCCGGCGAAACCGAAGCCAGCACCATCAAGCTCGCGCTCACCACGATCACCAAGCCGATGATCGAGGAGAACGCCGTGGACTTCCAGAACCAGGACACCAGCTTCAACCTCAAGGAAGCCCTGGGCGACCGCCTGAGCGACGTCGACCAGCGCAGCCTGGAACGCATCGGCGTGCGCACCGTCACCCAGCTCAACGAACTGCGCCGGACCGCCGGCGCCGACGTCATCGCGCGCCTGTCGCGCATGCCGGTGAACCGCCTGCAGCAGGCCCTGATGAACTCCGCCGCGCCGCGCGTGACCCGCATAGACCGCGACGGCGACGGCAGCGAGTCACCGCGCCGCGTGCACGTCAGCGCACCGTCCCTGCTGGCGGGCCGGCTGCCGCGCGTGCGCGCCGCCGGCGTGGCCGTGCCGGTGCTGGAAGCGGGCGAGGGCCGGCTGGTGCTGGCGCCGCTGGCCAGCCAGCTGGGCTGCGAGGTGGAGATGGACTTCGGCGACGGCGACGTGGCCCGGCTCGAACTCAGCGAAGGCCGCCTGGGCCAGTGGGGTGCGCCATGACAGCGCGCATCGTGCCCGGCCGGCTGCTGGTGACACTCAGGCTGGGCGAAGTGCCCGAGCACCTGCCCGGACTGCGCGCGGTGGCCGGGTATGGAACGCCGCCGGCGGAACACCTGGACCGTGGCGTGATCGATCGCCTGCTGCGCCACCACGGTGGCGCCTTCCGGGCGGTGCGCCTGCACAGTGCGCGGGTGCCCCGGTCGCAGCGGGCCGTGCCCGGATGGCGCCGGTTCGACGACATCGAACAGCTCAGCGGCGTGGCCCGGGTCCTGCGCATCGAGCTTCGCGACGGCGATGGCCTGCGCGCCCTGATCGAGTCGCTGGCGGAGCTGCCGATGGTCGAACGGGTCGGCGCAGACTACCTTTGCCGCGTGCCGCTGCAGGCCGGCGACGGCGGCGACCGCACGGCGCGCCCGGTGGACTGGGCGCGCGAACTGATCCGGCTGCCCCAGGCGCTGGCCTACGAGCCTGGCGACCCGGCCACCGTGATCGGCCTGGCCGACACCGGCGTGGCGCTGGCGCACGCCGAGCTCGACCACCGCCTGCGCGCCGGCTTCGACAGCGTGGACCTGGACCCGCGCGCCGTCGGTGAGCTCACGCTGGTGGGCGACTATCGCCGCAGCGGTGAGCGCGCGGAAGACGACGTCGGCCACGGCACCGGCTGCGCCGGCATCCTGGTCGCTCGCGGCAGTGGCATGGCGTCCGGCAGCGCCGGTGCCTGCGGACTGACGCCGGTGCGCGTGCTCGGCGCCGCCCTGGGTCCGGGCGAGAAGCGCTTCGGCATCGGTGCGCTCGACAACATCGATGCCGGCATGAAGCGGCTGATCGACCTTGGCGTGAAGGTGATCAACATGAGCTTCGGCACGCCCGAATCGGCGCTGGCGCAAGACGCGCCGCGCCCGCACGACGAAATCGTCCGCTACGCGCTGGCGCGCGGCGTGATCCTGGTCGCCGCCAGCGGCAACTCCGGCCACATCGAGAAGTACTATCCGGCCGCGCACGAAGGCGTGGTGGCGGTGGGTGCGGTCGACCGTGACCTGCGGCCCACCGCCTTCAGCACCCGCGGCGAGCACGTGGCGCTGTGCGCGCCCGGCCGCGAGATCGTCACCTGCGACCTCAGCGGCTACCAGGTCGCCAGCGGCACCAGTTTCGCCGCACCGTTCGTCGCCGCCGCCTGCGGGCTGCTGGCGGCGCGCGCCCAGCGCCGCGCCTGGCCTTTGGAGGGCCCGGAAGTGCGCGAGCTGCTGGTGGCCAGCGCGCGTCCGTTCGCCCGCGCCGGCGTCACCGGCTGCGGCAGCGGCGTGCTGGACGTGGCGGCCGCACTGCATGAGCTGGACCGGCGGATCGACGAAGCCACCGCCGGCCGCGAAAAAGCGATCGAACTTAACGATGCTCCAACCGGACTGGTCGCGGCATGACCGCGACAGGCCGCCACCGAAACGCTGCCGAGGAGAACCCCATGGCGTGCACAAACCACCCGTTCCAACCCCGCAAGCAGGCGGGCGCCGCGGCAGCGAATGAGATCGCCGTGGGCCCAACCAGCTCGCATCCCTCCGCCACCAACCCGAGAGAACAGCCATGAACCGCATCCTTCTGGTCGACCTGGGCGAACGCGAGCTGAAGAAGCGCAACGAGCTCCGCGCACGCCAGCAATTCCTCGAGACCCTCGAGAAAACCGCCGACACCAGCGGCGGCTTGAGCAACCGCCAGATCGACGAGCTGGCCGACATCCGGCGCAAGCTCAGCGGCGACGTCACCATCGATCCGTTCTACCGCCTGGTGGCCGCGACCCACCAGCAGCAGGACTGGTCCTACCTGCAGCGCCGCAACAGCCTGGTCCACGAGTACGGACTGATGGGCACGCAGCGCATGGACCGGGCGCCGATGGAGGCGCTGGAGAAGAACGAGCGCGAAATCGTCGGCATCTGCGGCCTGCTGCAGGTGGACGGCTACACCGACGCCGACCGGCCCGACTTCGTCCAGCGCATCAGCGCCGCGCAGGGTGAGTACCGTCGGCACCGCAGCCTGTTCGATGCCGCCTTCGACCAACTGGCCCAGCACTACCCGGTGTCGCTCAAGTCCCAGGTGGACAGCGGGCTGATCGACCGCGCCATCGTCGGCTGCGTCAACCCGGGCGGCGACCCGCGGCTGCGCCTTGAAACGCTGGACCCGGCGCTGTCGCGCCAGGCCGCGGTGAACGCCGCGCGCATCGCCGCGAAAGCCGCGCGCGAAGCCGAGTCCGCCGCCGAAGCGGCCGATGAAACCGTGCAACAGGCCAGCGACGTCCTCCGGGAGCGCAAGGCCGAGCGGGCCAAGGCCAAGCGCGCCAAGGGCGGCAACATCGAGCAGGCCGAGCGGGCCGTACTCCAGGCCACCGCCACGCTGGACGCGGCCACCCGCAACGCCAGCGCCTCCGCCGACGTCGCCGAGGCCGCGCGAGTGGCCGCCGACGAGGCGCGCGACCGCGCCACCGAGGCGGGCGGCGCGCACGGCCTGCAGGCGCTCGAGGACGCCTACCTGCCGCGCCTGGCCGACACGGTCTGCGCGTTGAGCGGCCGCAACATCGCCGCAGTGGTGCGCCGGCTGGCATCCACCGGCACCAGCGCCAACGACGCCTGGCTGGCCAGCCGCATCCAGAACACCTACGACATGCAGACCGGCGTGGTCGGCGGCGCCCCGGCGTCGTCCATGGAAATCATGCTGCCCGACCTGGACGAAGCCACCGACGTGGAGATCGTGCGCGAGAACCTGCATGCGGTGCAGGCGATCTACTTCGCCTACATGCTCGAGGAAATGCGCCTGCCGCAGGTGGTGGAACGCATCGTCGAACTGTTCCGCGCCGGGCTGCTGCCGCTGGGACGCGGCAAGGCCGGCGACTACCTGTTCAACTACTACAAGAAGTCCGGTGAGCGCATCACCGAGGGCGAGCGCCGCGACCTGTACATGCGCGTGTTCGGTGCGCCCAGCGGCGACCCGACCATCAACCAGCCCAACCGCGAGTTCAACGAGCTGTGGCTGCGCTTCATCTCGGCCGTGTCCTCGTTCGCGCGCCAGCTCACCGTGGACCGGCTGCTGCGCAGCAACATCCCGGTGTCGGTATCGCAGGAACAGGTGCGCAAGGCGGGCCGCGACCTGGCCGCCAACCTGTCGCTGCACGGCTACGGTATCGCCTACTTCGCCGCCACCGAGCTGCAGTCGATGATCCTGGAGTTCCGCGACCAGCTCAGCGACCCCGAGATCAAGGGCGCCTTCGGTGCACGCGACATGTGGCAGGTGGTGGACCAGGTGAACGCCAATTACCTCGGCGGCACCCGCAACACGCACCGCTACCGCACCCAGGCCCGTTCCGGCGCCGTGATCATCCGCTGGCTGGCCAACCACCACCAGCGCCTGACCGGGCGCTTCGGCGAGGTGATTTCGCTGTCGGCGCTCACCAACTCGCAGCTTCGCGGCAGCGACCAGCCCACCGTGGAGCCCAATGATTGGGACCTGGTGCAGGCGTGCGAGCAGTGGTTGGCCGTGGGCGGCGTCAACGAACAGAGCATCCAGCTGTACTCGCAGGCGAGCGAATCGCCGACGATCACCAGCAAGCCCATGGAGATGCCGGCCTTCGCACGCGAAACCATCGATTCGCTCACGGGGGGCCTCAATGGATCGATGCCGATGATGTAAGCACGCGCACCGATCCCTTCCGCCAAGGAGAACACCCATGAACCGCGCACGCACGCTGGAACCACCGAGGCCGATGTCGGAGCTGGTCAAGCAGTCGCTGACCCAAGCCGCCACGGCCCTGGGGACACGAAGTCCCTTGCCCTACCTGGACGCACTGATCGACCGGACCTTCCACCGCCCCGACGACGACCTGGCCTACACCGACAACGCCCTGGCCCCGGGCGCAGTGCCCTACGAGCCCTCGTTCTCGGAATCCGAGCCGAACATGCTGCGCTTCACCATCGAACCGCTGGGCCCGGGCGCACCGCCCATGGCCCGGCGCGACGAAGCCACCCGCGAGATGCGGCGGCTGGTGGCGCCGGTGTTCGGCAAGGAAGCGCTGCGCTGGTTTGATTCGCGCAGCGAGGAGTGGCGCGGCTTCGGCGGCCTGGGCTGGATGAACTACGGTGCCTGGTTCGGCAGCGCCTTCGACGAGGACGGGCTGTACGCGACCAAGATCTACTACGAGCTTTTGCCCAGCCAGGTGGAATCACTGTCGCCGGGGCTGGCGCGGCTGACCCGGCAGGTGATGTCGGACATGCCCAGCCTGATGCCGATCTTCACCTCCATCGGCTGCAAGCGCGAAACCGGCAGCCAACGCGTCACGTTCCTGCACCGCGGCAAGCTCAACGTCTCGGCGCTGGGCCCGATGATGAACCAGCTGGGCATCGGCCATCAGTTGCCCAGCCTGATGCGCATCGTCGGCGTCGCCCTGGGCGGTCGCTTCGAACTGCCGTCCGGCGGCGTGCTGATCGGCCTGCGCGATACGCCCGACGGCGCCGAACTCAAGCTCGAGCTGCTGCTGGCGGCCATTCCCGACCTGCCCGCGCGCTTCCTCGACCTGCTGAAACTGGGCCTGGCCGAACGTCCGCGCCAGCTGGCGGCGCTGTCGCGCTGGCTCGATGCCTTCGGCATGGAGGACGCCAACGACCAGGGGCACTTCTCGGTGCTGAGCATCCGCGTCACGCCCAGTTCGCCCGCGCGCATCAGCCTGTACGTGCGGCCGATCGAATTCGAAGTGCGCGAGGCGATCGAGGACGCGCGCGCGTTCCAGTAAAGCGCCGGACCCGGCGGCCAGCCAAGACGAACCACGGAGCATCACCATGTCAGGACAGTCCAGTCGTTCCTCGATCTTCCCCGGCGGCAGGCGCGTGGCGGCGCCGCCGCCCGTCAGCCGCGAAACGCACGAAGCGGCGCGCAAATCGGTGCGCGACCTGCTCGAGCGCAGCCGCTCGTTCAACGAGCTGGCGCCCGAGAAGCGCGAGGCGCTGGCACAGGGCCTGGTGCAGATCGGCAGCTACCTGGCGGAGCCCGATGGCATCCAGCTCAAGTCCAAGCACATGAGCCCGCAGGTGAAGGCGCTCGCCGGCGCCGACACCAGCCAGTTCGCAGGCCGCGGCCAGAACACCAGCGAGGACGGCAAGTTCACCGCCCAGGGCGCCCGCGAGGGCGCTGCGGTCGCCGGTGCGCTGCTGCAGGCGGTCAACTTCCCGGACTTCTGCTCGGGGCTGATCAACGGCGTGTTCCATTCGATCGTCAAGAGCTCGATCGAGCAGATGGAGGCCTACGCCAAGCTGGTGGCCGACGTCTCCAAGAGCCTCAACCAGTTCCGCGACGACAACACCACGGCCAACCAGGGCCGCGACCACTTGGTGGACCAGTTCCCGGACATCTTCCAGATAAGCACCGATACCGGCGGCTTCGGTGACTTCGGCAGCTTCGGCGACGAGTCCGCGCCGCCGCCCGGCCCCCGCGTCACGGTGAAGTCCGGCGTGAACGAGCGCTCCGCGGTGGATCGGATCAACAGTTCCCTGCCGCTGGACGCACCGATCGAACGGCTTGACGACGAGCTGGTGGAGGCGCTGCTGGTGCCGGCCGCGCGCACCCAGGTGGCGACGGGCCGCCAGCAGCTGCTGGCGACCATGGTGATGCTGGGCATCAACCGCATCGTCATCACCGACGGCAAGATCTCGGCCAAGGTGATGTACGACTTCAAAGCGCGCGACAACATGCAGTTCCGCAAGAGCGCCCAGTACTTCGACTACGGCGACCAGTACGCCACCACGTCGGAAGGCGACAGCGAAACCCAGAGCCAGGGCGCCGAGCGCAGCAGCAGCTACAACCCCGAGAGCGGTTCGCAAAGCAGCAACCGCGACGCCAGCTTCTATTCGAAGGGCACCTACAAGACCACCTCCAATCCGGTGCTGACGATGGCTTCCGCGTCGCAGACATCGGTGGATGCGAGCCTGGAAACCAAGGCCAGCCTGGCCGGCACCATGGAGGTGAACTTCAAGAGCGACTACATCCCGCTGGAAAAGCTGGCCAACCCGGAGTCGATCGCCGCCATCCAGATGAATGCGCAGCCCGGCATGGTCAAGACCATGGCCGGACGCCCGGCCAAGCCTGCCGCTGGCGGCGCCGCCGCCGCGCCAGCCGCCCCCACCGCCTGACCCCTGGGGTCGAGGAGAGCGCACGCCATGAATGCCCCAGCGCGAATGCAAAGCCCAGGCCCCGCTTGGCTGGACGACGACACCCTGGCCGCCGTGCGCCCGCAGGTGCGCCAGCTGCTGGAATCGTCCGAGGGCTTCCGCCGGCTGCCGGTGGCCCAGCAGCAGGAGTTGGCGCGCAACATGGTGCGGATCGCCTCCTACATGGCCAACCCCGACGGCCTGGCGAAACAGGAACTCGCGCCCGGCGGCGGCGTGCTCGACAAGGCCGGCGAACCCGGCGTGGCGCGCGCGCTGGCCGGTGAGGTGGACAAGGCCAAGGGCAAGGCGTCCGACAAGATAGGCACCTTCGCCGGCAGCGATTTCGAGGCCGGCTCGGTGAAGCAGGGCGCCGACAACTTCAAGAAGTACATCGGCTCGGTCGATTTCCCGGCGTTCGTCGGCGGTTTGATCCAGAACGTGTTCCAGGCCATCGTCGACGCCTCTATCCAGCAGATGAACGCCTACGGCGAGCTGCTCAAGTCGGTGGCGCAAACGGTGGATGAGTTCGCGCAGGACAACATCAGCCCGAACAATGCCCGCGACTGGCTGGTGGCGAAATTCCCGGGCGACCTGGGCGTGGACACCAGCGACGGCGACGGCGCCGGCCCGGTGCTGGCCAACCGCAACGAGAACGATCCGGAGGCGGCGCTGGCGCGCATCAACCAGTCGCTGCAGATCGCCCAGCCGATAACCGACCTTTCCGATCCCGACCAGGAGGCGCGCCTCACCCAGGCCGCGCGCCTGCAGATGGCCCGCAGCCGGCAGCAGCTGCTGTCGTCCATGGTGATCCTGGGCATCAACCGCATCGTGGTCACCGATGGCGCGATCAACGCCAAGGTGGTGTTCGACTTCCGCGCCAGCGATTCGGCCAAGCGCGAGGCCGGCGCGTCGCTGTACGACCGCAACAGCAGCTACAACAAGAACACCACCGTCGCTGGCGCGAACTTCGGCTGGGGCGCCGCGGCCAGCGCCAACACCAACGTGCAGTCGCACGTGACCACGGTGGCGTCTTCGGTGCAGGAGGACTCCGAGTCCAAGCAGGAGATGAAGGCCAAGCTGACCGGCGAGGTGCGGGTGAACTTCAAGTCCGACTACTTCCCGATGGAGAAGCTGGCGTCGCCGGCGATGATCGCCGCGATCCAGGGCAACTCCACGCCGGTGGACCCCAACCTCGCGCCGGCGGCGCGCAGCGGGTCGACCTGAGGCGGACGAGATGCGCCTCATCCCCGACCAGGCCCGCCGCCCCCGCCCCGAGCACACCGCGCTGCTGCGCGCGCTCTCGGTGGCGCTGCAAGTGGTGGGCCGCGGACACGGCGCGCCGGCGCGCGGCCTGTCCGAACTGGGCGCCATCGACCTGCCCGACGGCGGCGGCGCGGCGATCGAACCGGCAAGGCTGCAGGCGGCGGGGCCGCTGTACTTCGCCAGTGAGCTGGAGAATGCCGGCCTGCTGGTGACGGCCGAGCGTATCGCCGGCCTGTTCGCCAGCGGTGCGATCACGCAGCCGCTGGGGCCAGCGGCCCGCCTGGTGCACGACTTCTGGCGCGGCCGGCGCGAACGTCTGGAGCCGGGCGAGCGCCGCGCCGTGTTCGACCGCGTGGTGGAAAGGCCTTACTTCGCGCAGCTGATGGGCGCCTTGTGCCGGGCCATCGTGGCGCAGGCCGACGGCGGCGATATGCGCGAGCGCGTGCAGCTGGAGTCCGCCGCCGCGGCCATGGCCGATTTCCTCGACCAGCGGCTGGACCCGATGGCGATGATGGCCGCGGGGGAACTGGTGGCGAACGTCGAAGCCGCCATTGGCTTCCTGCGCGACCGGCTGCTGCAGACGGCGTTCGGTGCGCGTTCCCTGTGGCAGCTGGTCGCTGTTTCAGGCGCGGCCGAAGGCATCGACGCCGGCCGCGTCCAGCACCACGTGGACCAGGGGCGTTCCGGGCAAACCGTTCTGCTTTGGCTGGCCCGCCGCGGCCGGGACAGTGCGCCGCAGGTGGACCCGGGCGACATGGAGCTGATCGGCGCCGCGCAGCGTTGGCTCGACGGCCAGGACCGGCTGAAGGCAAGCACCCTGCCCGTGGCGGCGTGACATGAGGGCCGCGGCGCCGTCCGTCGCACCCGCGGCCGCCGCGCCGGCGCCATGGATCCGCGGCGCCGTGCGCGAAGTGTTGGAGAAGGCGCCGAGTTTCCGCGCGCTCTCCACCGACGACCGGCAGTCGCTGGCGCAGGCGATGGTGAAGGTTTCGGCGTTGGCCGCCGACCTGATCGCCGAGGAAAACGGCGCCCAGGGCGACCTGGCGCGCCAGCGCGACCCGCTGGCGCGTGCACAGGCGCAGCCCAGCTTCGCGGCCACCGACCGCATCGCCGACACCACGCGCAACGTGCTGGGCGCGGTGTCGTTCCCGCGCTTCGTCACCGAGCTGGTGAACGGCGTATTCAAGGCGATGCTCGATTCGAGCACCCAGCAGATGCAAAGCTACGTCCAGCTGCTCAACGCGGTCTCGTCCTCGGCGTCGGGCTTCGAGAAGTCGCAGTTCGGGCTGCCGCAGGTCCGGCAGTGGGTGGCCGAGCACTTCCCCGACAACATCGAGTACGAGCTGCCCGAGGCGGGCGAGGAAGTTGACCCCGAGGAGATCGCGGAAATCACCCTGCGCCTGCGCGCTGGCGCTTCGATGCCCGACGCCGAGCGCATCCGCGCCGCACTGGGCATGGAGCCTGACGAAGCGGTGGAGGCTGGAAACCCCGAGCAGCTGGTGCCGCTGGCGCGGCGCTACCTGGCGCGGCAGCGCCAGCAGATGCTGGCCACCATGGTGATGATGGGCATGCAGCGCATCGTGATCGACAGCGGCAAGATCAACGCCGCGATGCGCTTCCACGTCGACACCCGCAGCGCCGCCAACACCGACCGCGGCAGCCAGTTCAACATGCAGAACCGGATCAAGGCGGGCGGCAGCTTCGGCTATGGCCCCTGGGGCGTCAGCGCGGAAGTCGAGAATACGATTGGCTACGTGTCCACCGAGCGCTCGCAGAGCACGGAAGAAATGAACACCGAACTGGACTTGAACTCGTCGGTGGAAATCAACTTCCGCACCGACTACCTGCCGCTCAACCGCATGGCGGCGCAGGCCCAGGCCGACCGCATCCGCAGCTCGTCGCTCAACCCCACGGCCGAAGCCGATCCCGCGGCGGCGCGCAACACCCGGCTGCAGGCGCAGCTGGCCGGCGAGCGTGATCGCCGCACCGGCATCAACACCGCCATCGGCGACGCCTCGCGGCCGACCGCGGCGCCCGCGCCCGCACCCGCGCCCGCACGCGTACCCGCACCCGCACCCGCGCCTGCACCTGCGCCTGCGCCTGCGCCCGCACCCGCGCCACGGGCCGGCACTGGCACTGGCACTGGCACTGGCACTGGCACTGGCACTGGCACTGGCACTGGCACTGGCACTGGCACTGGCACTGGCACTGGCACTGGCACTGGCACTGGCACTGGCACTGGCACT
>JANOJQ010000172.1:0-4491 GCA_031418815.1 Lysobacteraceae bacterium | reverse complement strand
AAGGCGATGCGCGTGGGGATGTTGGCCTTGATCAGGCCCGTGATCACGTCCACCGACGGCCGCTGCGTGGCCAGGATCAAATGAATGCCGGCGGCGCGCGCCTTCTGCGCCAGGCGGGCAATCAACTCCTCCACCTTCTTGCCGACGATCATCATCATGTCGGCGAATTCGTCGATGAACACGACGATGTAGGGCAGTTCCTCCAGCGTACGCGGCACCTCGCCCAGGTCCGGGTTCGGGCGGAACAGCGGGTCCACCAGCGGCTGGCCGGCATCGCGCGCGTCCTTGACCTTGCGGTTGAAGCCGGCCAGGTTGCGCACGCCCACCGCGCTCATCAGCTTGTAGCGGCGCTCCATCTCGGCCACGCACCAGCGAAGGCCATTCGCGGCCTCCTTCATGTCGGTAACCACCGGCGCCAGCAGGTGCGGGATGTTCTGGTAGACCGACAGCTCGAGCATCTTCGGGTCGATCATCAGCATGCGCACTTCCTTGGCGGTGGCCTTGTACAGCAGGCTCAACACCATGGCATTCACGCCGACCGACTTGCCCGAACCCGTGGTGCCCGCCACCAGCAGGTGCGGCATGCGCGCCAGGTCCACCACCACCGGCCGGCCGGCGATGTCCTTGCCCAGCGCCATCGCCAGCGGCGAGGCCAGCTTGTCGTATTCCTTCGAGCGCAGGATCTCGCTGAGGTAAATCGTTTCGCGGTGCGAATTGGGAATTTCCAGGCCCACCACCGACTTGCCCGGGATCACGTCCACCACGCGCACCGACTTCACCGACAGCCCGCGCGCAATGTCCTTGTCCAGCGAGCTGATCTGGCTGCCCTTCACGCCCGGCGCCGGCTGCATTTCGAAGCGGGTGATCACGGGGCCGGGATAGGCCCCGACCACTTCCACCTCGACGCGGAAATCCTTGAGCTTGAACTCGATCTGGCGCGAGAGCGTCTCGAGCGTTTCCTCGGAATAGCCCTTGGGCTGCTCCTTCGGGTCGTCCAGCAGCGACAGCGGCGGCAGGCCTTCGCCGCCGGCGGCGTTGAACAGTGGGATCTGCTGCTCGCGCTGGGCGCGCTCGGACTTCTCGATCACCGACTTGGCCGGCGGCTCGATGTGCACCGGCTCGCGCTTGGCCCGCTTGGCGGTGTCGACCTTGCGCACTTCCTCGCGCTCATCGCGCAGCACGCGGGCGCGCTGCCATTCGGCCGCCTGTTTTGCGCCCTGGCCGAAGCGGCCGAACAGCGAAAGCACCTTGGCACCAATCCAGTCCATCAGCGCGAACCAGCTCAGGCCCGTGGCCAGCGTCACCGACATCAGCACCAGGGCCAGCAGGAACAGGTTGCCGCCCATGCCGCCGAACACGGTGCGCATGGACTTGCCCACCAGTTGGCCCAGGATGCCGCCCGACTCGGCCGGCAGGCTCGGCGCCGCCCCGCCCAGGGTATGGAACAGCCCGCAGGCCGACACCAGGAAACCGACGATGCCGATCAGCCGAAGCGCCGGCCCGAAGTCCACCCGGCCGTCGCCGTCGGAATCGAGCCCGAACAGCGCGATCCAGGCAATACCGCCCAGCACCAGGGGAATCGTGTAGGCCACGTAGCCGAAGAACCAGAACGCCAGGTCGGCCAGGTACGCGCCCACCAGGCCGCCAAAGTTGTTCAGCGGGCCGGTGACGCTGCCGGTGCGCGACCAGCCCGGGTCGTCGGTGTGGTAACTCAGCAGGCTCGCCAGCAGATACAGCAGCAGCGGCGAGATGGCGACGAGGGCCAATTCGCGCCAGAGTTTCTGGCGGCGATCGAGGCCGGCGGCGGAGCTTCTGTCTTGGGATCGCGCCACTGAGAGGAAAGACCTCAGGAAAACGGTGTAGGGGGTTGTTTATACAGTAGTTGAAGGCCACTCGTCCCGGGCTTCACGGCGGCGGTGCAGGACGCAGTGGACACTGGGGTCGCCTTGAATTGACCCGCCCTGACCGCCAAGCTACCCCATCACCGCGAACGTCCCCGGAACCTGCGTCCGGCACCGGCGCGCTGCCCCTTTCCACTGTGAAGAATCATACATGACAGCCCCCAAGCACTGCCGCCTGCTCATCCTCGGTTCCGGTCCGGCCGGCTATTCCGCCGCGGTCTACGCCGCCCGCGCCAACCTCAAGCCGGTGCTGGTGACGGGCCTGCAGCAGGGCGGCCAGCTGATGACCACCACCGAAGTGGACAACTGGCCCGGCGACGCCCACGGCCTGCTGGGCCCGGACCTGATGACCCGCATGCAGGCCCACGCCGAGCGTTTCGAAACCGAGATCATCTTCGACCACATCCACACCGTGGAACTGGGCAGCCGCCCGTTCCGCCTGGTGGGCGACAGCGGCGAGTACACCGCCGACGGCCTGATCATCGCCACCGGCGCCAGCGCCAAGTACCTGGGCATCCCGTCGGAAACCCGCTTCATGGGCAAGGGCGTCTCGGCCTGCGCCACCTGCGACGGCTTCTTCTTCCGCGACCAGGACGTGGCGGTGATCGGCGGCGGCAACACGGCCGTCGAGGAAGCGCTGTACCTGAGCAACATCGCCCGCAAGGTCTACCTGGTGCACCGCCGCGACAAGCTGCGCTCGGAAAAGATCCTGCAGGACAAGCTGTTCGCCAAGGCCGCGGCCGGCAAGGTCGAGATCATCTGGGACCACTCCGTGGACGAAGTGCTGGGCGACGAAACCGGCGTCACCGGCATGCGCATCCGCTCCACGAAGGATGAATCGTCCACTCGCGAAATCCAGCTGCAGGGCTTCTTCGTCGCCATCGGCCACACGCCCAACACCTCGCTGTTCGAAGGACAGCTGGCCATGCGCAACGGCTACCTCACCATCAAGTCGGGCCTGGACGGCAACGCCACGGCCACCTCCGTGCCGGGCGTGTACGCCGCCGGCGACGTGGCCGACCAGGTGTATCGCCAGGCCATCACCTCGGCCGGCTTCGGCTGCATGGCCGCGCTGGACGCCGAGAAGTTCCTCGACAAGGAACACTGAGCCCACGCCGCCCCGCCCCCTGTGGGAGGGCCTTCAGGCCCGATGTCCTTCGCCGAAAGCATCGGGCCTGAAGGCCCTCCCACATTCTTTGCACGCGTGGCGCGGTAAGGTTCCTCCATGCCTGAATTGCGCCTGCACGCTTCCCTCGACGAACTCCCCGCCCAGGCCTGGGACGCGCTGCACGACCGCCGCAATCCCTTCGTCGAGCACGCCTTCCTGGCCGGCATGGAGCGCGAGGGCTGCCTGCGCCCGCGCTGGGGCTGGACCCCGCGCCACGCCTCGCTGTGGCGCGACGGCGATCTGGTCGCCGCCGCACCGGCCTACCTGAAGACCAACTCCCACGGCGAATTCGTGTTCGACCACGCCTGGGCGAATGCCTACCAGCGCTTCGGCCGCGAGTACTTCCCCAAGTGGCTGGTGGCCGTGCCCTACTCGCCCGTCACCGGGCCACGCCTGCTCGCGCGCGACCCGGCCGACCGCCGCCTGCTGCTGGCGGCGATGCAGGCCCAGGCCGAACGCGAGGGCCTGTCGTCGGTGCACGTGAACTTCCATCGCGACGAGGAATCGCCCGCCTTCGACCCGGGCTGGCTGGCGCGCGAGGACGCCCAGTTCCACTGGCGCAACCGCGGCTGGAACACCTTCGACGACTTCCTGGCGGCGCTGCAGCCCAAGAAGCGCAAGAACCTGCGCCAGGAACGCGACAAGGTGGTGCGCGCCGGCTTCAGCTTCCGCACGGTGCACGGCGACGAGGCCAGCGACGACGACCTGGCCGCGATGCACTTCTTCTACTGCCGTACCTTCGGCGACTACGGCAACCACCCGGCGCTGACGCTGGAATTCTTCCGGCATCTCGCCAAGACGATGCCGCGGCAGCTGGTGCTGTTCCTGGCCGAGCGCGACGCTGAAGCGGTAGCCGGCGCGCTGTGCCTGCGCGGTGGCGACACGCTGTACGGCCGCTACTGGGGCAGCAGCGAAGTGGAGCCCGCGCCCGGCCTGCACTTCGAGACCTGCTACTACCAGGGCATCGATTACTGCCTGCGCGAAGGCCTGCAGGTGTTCGAGCCCGGCGCCCAGGGCGAACACAAGATCGCCCGCGGCTTCCTGCCCGTCACCACGCACAGCCACCACTGGCTGGCCGACCCGGCCTTCGCCGCGGCCGTGCGCGACTGGTGCGCACAGGAGCGCGCGGCGACCGCAAGCTATCGCCAATCTGTGCTCGCCCACAGCCCTTACCGCGACGACGATTTGCCCGCACCGGCGGCCGCGCAGCCGCGATGACGATCCGCCTGCCCCTGCTGCCGCGTGACCCCGCCGCGCCGTTCCCGCCGGCGGGCCGCGCGATGCGCGAGCCCAACGGCCTGCTGGCGATGGGCGGCGACCTGTCGCCGGCGCGGCTGATCAACGCCTACCGGCACGGCATCTTCCCGTGGTATTCGGCCGGCGAGCCGATCCTTTGGTGGTGCCCCGACCCGCGCATGGTAT
>JANOJQ010000171.1:0-13344 GCA_031418815.1 Lysobacteraceae bacterium | reverse complement strand
GCGCGAATGGCCGTACGGCGCGTCGCCGGCCGGCTTCGGGCCGCGCGGGCCGCGCTGGCCGTAGGGGCTGTCGCCCTGCGGGCGCGGACCGCGTTCGTTGAACGGACGCGGTGCACCCTGCGGCGGACGCGGGCCACGGTCACTGGACGGACGGTCGCCCGGCGGACGCGGGCCACGGTCACTGGACGGACGGTCGCCCTGCGGGCGCGGGCCACGCTCGTTGAACGGACGCGGTGCACCCTGCGGCGGACGCGGGCCGCGGTCGTTGAACGGGCGCTCGCCTTGCGGCGCACGCGGCGCGAACGGCTTGTTGGCGCGATCGGCGCGCGGCGGCGCGACCTTCGAGCCGGTTTCCACGCCGTCGGGCACGTACCAGCTGCGGAACGCGGCCGGGTTGCTGTCGTGGGCATTGCTGTTGTGCGTGGGCTGGGCGTCGCCGCGCGGGCCGCGCGGCTTGTTGAAGCCGCCGCCAGCCGCCGGGCCACCCGGACGCGGGCCGCGCGGGCCCTCCGCGCGGTTGCCGAAGTTGTCGTCGCGCGGCGCGCCCGGCTTGCCGAACGGCTTGCCGCCCGGACGCGGGTTGCGCGCGGCGCGCGGCTCGGCGCCCATCGGGGCGTTCGGATTGCGCTTGCCGCCCTTGGGCGCGTCCGGACGGCCGGCGCCTGGCGCCGGGCGACCGCGGCCGCGGCCGGGCTTGTCTTCGCGGAAAGTGTCGAAGCGGCGCAGTTCGCGCGCCTCGTCGTCCACCGCGCCGTTGACGTAGGAGGTCTGCTTGCGGTCCTTGCCGACGCGGATCTCGGTCGGGCGCGACTTGCGCTGGCCGATCACCGGCTGCAGGGTCAGCACCGGCGGGTTCTGTTCGAGCTGGAACTGCGCGCGCAGCTTCTCGACCGCTTCGGGCGTCATTTCCTCGCAGTGGCCGCGCTTGAGCAGGCGGGGCAGGTGCACGCTGCCGTACTTCACCCGCTTGAGGCGGCTGACGTTGAAGCCCTGCGATTCCCACAGGCGGCGCACTTCGCGGTTGCGGCCCTCGGTGAGCACCACCTTGAACCAGGCGTGCGAATCGGAGCTGCCGATGCGCTCGATCTCGTCGAACTTGGCCGGGCCGTCGTCCAGCTCCACGCCCTTGGCCAGGCGGTGCACGACCGGATCGGGCACTTCGCCGTGGATGCGGCAGACGTACTCGCGGGCGATGCCGCTGGACGGGTGCATCAGCGCGTTGGCCAGCTCGCCGTCGGTGGTGAGCAGCAGCAGGCCGGTGGTGTTGATGTCGAGGCGACCGACCGCGATCCAGCGCGCACCCTTCAGGCGCGGCAGCGATTCGAACACGGTGGGGCGGCCCTCGGGGTCTTCGCGGGTGGTGACTTCGCCTTCGGGCTTGTTGTAGACCAGCACGCTGGCCGGCTCGGTCAGCGCGCTGGCGACGAACACCTTGCCGTCGAGTTCGATGCGGTCGCCGCCCTTGACCGACTGGCCGGTCTGCGCGACCACGCCGTTGACCTTCACCAGGCCCTGGGCGATGCGCTCTTCCAGCGCGCGGCGCGAGCCCAGGCCGGCCTGGGCGAGCACCTTGTGCAGGCGTTCCTCGACCTTGGCGCTGGCGGACTCGCTGCCCTTGGGGTTCAGGGACAGGGTTTTCTTGGTTTTGTCGCTCATTGCTTGTGCTCCGGCGCAGCGGTGTCGCCGGCCTCTTCAGTGGTAGGGGCAGTCGTCGTCTCGACGGTGCCATCGGTGTATTCATTGCTGTCGTCGCCGACCAGGTGGCCTTCGCCGGCCGTGTCGTCGTCGTTGGGAATCAGGTGGCCTTCGCCGGCGATGTCGTCGTCCTCGGTTTCGTCGGTGTCGTCATCGGAAGCCGAATCGAACTCGTCCTCCAGCGGCGCCGCCAGCGCGGCCTGCGCCACGCCCGCGGGAATGTCGAAGGGCAGCTGCGGGTCGAGCTCGGCGATGTCCTTGAGTTCGGCCAGCGGCGGCAGCGCGTCCAGGCTCTTGAGCCCGAAATAGTCCAGGAACGTTTTGGTGGTGCCGAACAGCTCGGGGCGGCCCGGCACGTCGCGGTGGCCGACCGAGCGGATCCACTCGCGTTCTTCTAGCATCTTGATCATGTTGGCGTTGACGCTGACGCCGCGGATCTGCTCGATCTCGCCGCGGGTGATGGGCTGGCGATAGGCGATCAGCGCGAGCGTCTCGAGCGTGGCGCGGGTGTACTTGGTCTGGCGTTCGGTCCACAGGCGCGCCACCCAGGCGTGGACGTTGGCCTTGACCTGGAAGCGGAAGCCCGAGGCCACCTCCACCAGTTCAACGCCGCGGCCGTCGCAGGCATCGCGCAGTTCAGCGATGGCCTGTTCGATCGAGCCCGGCGGGGCCTGTTCTTCTTCGGGGAACAGCCCGGCCAACTGTGCCAGGGTGAGCGGCTGCGGGGCGGCCAGCAGGGCGGCCTCGACGATCTGTCGGATCAGGGTGGGGTCCATCGCTTCGAAGGTTCCGGAATCAGGCGTCGGCATCGTCGCCGCCGTCAGAGGTGGGGGAGGGGAGTTCGAGGTCGAGGTCGCGGTCGCCGGCGGCCAGCGACTTCACGTAGATCTGCGCCAGCGCCGGCGGCTTCGCGGTGTGCACCTGGGCGTGCGCCGGCGGGGCTTCCTGCACGATCTCCAGCAGCTGTTCCTTGGCCAGCTCCAGCACCGAAAGGAAGGTGACCACCACGCCCAGGCGGCCTTCCTCGGCGTTGAACAGGTTTTCGAACGGGTGGAACATGCCGTCGCCCAGCTTGCCCAGCACCTCGCCCATGCGCTGGCGCACGCTGAGCGCCTCGCGCCGGATGGCGTGGTGGGTGAACAGGTCGGCGCGCTTGAGCACGTCGCGCAGGGCCAGCAGCATTTCGCGCAGGTCCACCGGCGGCGGCACCTTCACCGCGGCGCGTTCGGGCACGTGGGCGTGGGCCAGGCTGGTGTCGCGGTCCAGCCGGTCCAGGCCGTCGATGTCCTCGGCGGCTTTCTTGAAGCGCTCGTATTCCTGCAGGCGGCGAACGAGCTCCGCGCGCGGGTCGGCCTCCAGGCCTTCGGCGCTGGGCGGGCGGGGCAGCAGCATGCGCGACTTGATCTCGGCCAGGATGGCGGCCATGACCAGGTATTCGGCGGCCAGCTCGAAGCGCATGTCCTCCATCACGCCGATGTAGTCGACGTACTGGCGGGTGATCTCGGCCACCGGGATGTCGAGGATGTCGAGGTTCTGGCGGCGGATCAGGTACAGCAGCAGGTCCAGCGGGCCTTCGAAGGCCTCCAGGATCACTTCCAGCGCGTCGGGCGGGATGTACAGGTCCTGCGGCATCTGCAGCACCGGCTGGCCCTTGTAGACCGCCAGCGGCATTTCCTGCTGCTGCGGCTGCACCGGGAATGCCGGCTGCTCCGCTGGAATCGCGGTCAATTCGCTCATCAAAGGCTCATGCAATGGGGTGTGGCTCGCTTGGAGCTGGCCCGTGGGGGCCGGGGTGGATCAGGGCAACGGTGCTGCAGGGTGCGACGTCTTGGGCAGGCCAGGTCGCAAGGTCACAGTGTCACGGGATGGAACCCCTGGCGGATCACCTCGGGCTGGTCGCCCGTGCAGTCCACCACGCTGGTGGGGCCGGGCTCGCAGTCCTCGGCGTCCAGCATCACATCCACCCAGCGCAGCCAGCGCTCGGCGACCACCTCGGCCTCGTGGCTTTCCGGATCAATCTCGTCCGGCAGCAACAGGCTGGTTGACAGCAAGGGCTCGCCCATCGCTTCCAGCAGCGCCCGGGTGACCACGTGGTCGGGGAGGCGTATGCCGATGTCGCGGCGCTTGCTTCGGCCGCTGTTCTTGATGCGCTTGGGCAGGTCCGAGGAGGCCGGAAGGATGAACGTGCAGGGCCCCGGGGTCAGCGATCGCATTAGCCGGAAGGCCGGATCGTCGAGCCGGGCCAAGCGGCCGGCCTCACTCAATTGGCGACAGAGTAAGGTGAAAGGGTGCTTGCTGTCCAGTTCACGCAGGCGCTGCACCCGTTCCTCGGCGTCCTTCCCGTTCAGGCTCCAGGCCAGCGCGTAGCCCGCGTCGGTGGGCACCAGCGCGAGCCCGCCGGCCTTGAGCACCGCCGTCGCCTTGTCGATGAGGCGGGCTTGCGGGTTGACGGGGTGGACCTGGAGACGTTCTGCCATGGCGCTATCATGCAGTCCCCCAACGGAATGGCACAGCCCCATGTGGTACCTGATCCACGGCATCGACCATCCCAACTCGCTCGAGGGCCGCAAGGCCGCGCGCCCGGCGCATCTCGCGCGGCTCGAGGCGCTGCGTGACGCCGGCCGGCTGAAGCTCGCCGGCCCGCTGCCGGCCATCGATGCCGAGGACCCGGGCCCGGCCGGTTTCACCGGCAGCGTGATCGTGGCCGAGTTCGGCTCCCTGGCCGAAGCGCGCGCCTGGGCCGACGAAGACCCCTACCTGGCGGCGGGCGTTTATGCCCGCGTGGACGTCAGCCCGTTCCGGCTGGTGCTGCCGTGACGCTGGCGCGCGAACAACGCGCAGCCGCCATCCGCGCCGCGCTGGAAGCCGCGCTTACGCCGGTGTCGCTCGAGGTGGTGGACGAAAGCCACGAGCACGCCGGCCACGCCGGTGCCCGCGACGGGCGCGGCCACTTCGCGGTCAGCATCACCAGCGAGGCCTTTGCCGGCCTGGCGCCGCTGGCCCGGCACCGGAAGGTCTACGCCGCACTGGGCGACCTGATGACCACCGACATCCACGCCCTGTCCATCCACGCCCGCACCCCGGCCGAGGCCTGAGCCCGGCGGGGCCGCTGGTATACTGGCCCACGGCCGCGTGCCGGGGACCGCGCTCCGCCAGTGGAATCAATCACTTGGCATGAGTACAGACCCCGTCCGTGAGCTTCCCATCGACCCTGCGGCGGGGCGCCCCGGCGTCCCGTGGCCGGCGACCACTGGCCGGCTGCTTGAGAAAAACCACGAATGCGCCTTTCCACCATCAAGCTGTCCGGATTCAAATCCTTCGTTGACCCGACGGTGCTGCACCTGCCGACCAACATGACCGGCGTGGTCGGTCCCAACGGCTGCGGCAAGTCCAACATCATCGACGCCGTGCGCTGGGTGATGGGTGAAAGTTCGGCCAGCCGCCTGCGCGGCGATTCGCTCACCGACGTCATCTTCTCCGGCTCGTCCACCCGCAAGCCGGTCAGCCAGGCGCAGGTCGAACTGGTGTTCGACAACGCCGAAGGCAGCATCGGCGGCGAATACGCCCGCTATGCCGAAATCTCGGTCAAGCGCATGGTCAGCCGCGACGGCCAGTCCAATTACTACCTCAACGGCGCCCGCTGCCGCCGCCGCGACATCACCGACCTGTTCCTGGGCACCGGACTGGGCGCGCGCAGCTACTCGATCATCGAGCAGGGCATGATCAGCCAGATCATCGAGGCCCGCCCGGAAGACCTGCGCGTGTACCTGGAGGAAGCCGCCGGCATCTCCAAGTACAAGGAGCGCCGCAAGGAAACCGAATCGCGCATCAAGGCCACCCGCGAGAACCTCGACCGCCTGGCCGACCTGCGCGAGGAAGTGGACAAGCAGATCGAGCACCTCAAGCGCCAGGCGCGCGCCGCCGAGCAGTACCAGGCCCTGCAGGCAGAGCGCCTGAACAAGGACGCCCAGCTCAAGGCGCTCGAATTCCGCCGCTTCGACACCGACCTCAAGGCCCTGCACGAAACCCTGGTCCAGGACGAGATCAAGCTGCAGGCCCTGCTGGCCGACCAGCGCCAGGCCGAGGCCCAGATCGAGGCCTGCCGCAGCCAGCACGGCGAAGCCAGCGAGCGCTTGGGCAAGGCCCAGGCCGAGGTCTACCGCGTCGGCGGCGAACTGGCCCGCATCGAGCAGCAGATCCAGCACCAGCGCGAGCTGCGCCAGCGGCTGGAAACCGCGCGCACCGAGGCCGACGCCGCGTTCGCGCAGGTCGGCGAGCACATCAGCGGCGACGAACGCCAGCTGGCCGAGCTGCACAACGCCATCGCCGCGGCCGACCCGCGGCTCGAGGCGCTGCGCGTCGAGGACTCCGGCCGCCAGGACGGCCTCCGCGCCGCCGAGGCCGCGCTGCAGGACTGGCAGCAGCGCTGGGACACCTATGCCAAGGCGCAGGCCGAGGCCGCGCGCTGGGCCGAGGTCGAGCGCACCAAGATCGAATACCTCGAGAAGCAGTCGGTCGACGCCGGCCGCCGCCGCGAGGCGCTGGCCAGCGAGCGCGGCACGCTCGACACCGGCGCGCTCACCGAAGCCCTGGCCCGCATGGTCCATGACCACGACGCGCAGAAGTCCGGCCTCGATGGCCTGGGCACCGTGCTCGACCAGCGCAAGGGCGCACTGACCGCGCTGCAGGAACAGCAGCGCCAGCAGCAGTCCGAACTGGCCGATGTCCGCAAGCAGGGCCAGGCCGCGCGCGGCCGCCTGTCGTCGCTCGAGGCGCTGCAGCACGCCGCGCTGGGCCAGGAAAGGAACGTCGCGCTCGACTGGCTCAAGGCCAACGGCATCGCCGGCAACGACCGCCTGGGTGAGTTGCTGCAGGTCGAGGCCGGCTGGGAAACCGCGGTGGAAACCGTGCTGGGCAGCCTGCTCGAAGCGGTCGCCGTGGACGCGCCGACGGACTGGCTGGACGCGCTGGCCAGCCTGTCGCAGGGCCGCGTGGCCCTGGTCAGCGCCAGCGATGAGGCCGTCGACGTGCCGGCCGGTTCGCTGGCCGCCAAGGTGCAGGGCCCCGCGGCGATCCGCCGCCTGCTGTCGAACATCCACGCCGCCGAAGGCGTCGCCGATGCCCGCGCGGTGCGCCTGGGCAACGGCGAAGCCGTCATCACCCGTTCGGGCGAATGGCTCGGTGCCGGCTGGCTGCGCGTGCTGCGCAGCGGCGAGGCGCAGCAGGGCGCGCTGGGCCGCGAGCGCGAGATCCAGTCGCTGCGCACCGACATCGACGCGCTGGCCAGGAAGGAACAGGCGCTCAACGAAGGCCTGACCTCGATGCGCGACAAGCTGCTGGAGGCCGAGCAGCACCGCGAGGACGCGCAGCGCTCGCTGTACCTGGCGCACCGCAGCGTGTCCGAACTGGCGGGCCAGCTGCAGGGCCAACAGGGCCGGCTGGAATCGGCGCAGGCCCGCGTCGGCCGCATCGACGCCGAACTGGCCACGCTGGGCACCACGCTTGAGGAATCGCAGGCCAACGCCCGCGAGGCGCGCGGCCGCCTGGAACAGGCGGTCGGCAAGATGGGCGACCTGGAGGCCGAACGGCTCCGCCTGGACGCCGAGCGCCGCAGCCTGGGCGAACAGCGCGACGCCGCCCGCAACACCGCCCGCGAAGCCCGCGACGCGGCGCACCAGCTGGCGCTGACGCTGGAATCACAGCGCGCCCGCGTGATCGCGCTCAGCCAGTCGCTGGCGCGCATGGGCAGCCAGAAGGCCCAGCTCGAGGTGCGGCTGAACGAGCTCGTGGCCCAGCTCGCCGACGGCGACGCGCCGGTGGTGGCGCTGCAGGCCGAGCGCCAGGCCGCGCTCGACCAGCGCGTGATCGTCGAAAAGGACCTGGCCGCCGCGCGCTCCTCGCTTGACGGCATCGAAAGCGAAATGCGCGGCTACGAACAAACCCGCCAGCAGCGCGACCAGCAGTCGCTGGCCCAGCGCGAGGCGATCGCCGCCAAGCGCATGCAGGAACAGGCCCTGGGCCTGCGCGCCGGCCAGTTGTCCGACGCCATCACCTCGGCCGGCCTGGCGCTGGAAGACGTGCTGCAGGCGCTGCCCGAGAAGGCCGACTTCGAGGGCTGGCAGAAGACCCTGGCCGACATCGAGGCCAAGATGCGCCGCCTCGAGCCGGTGAACCTGGCGGCCATCCAGGAATACGGCGAACAGAGCGAGCGCAAGACCTACCTCGACGCCCAGAACAACGACCTCACCTCGGCCCTGGACACGCTGGAAGCGGCGATCAAGAAGATCGACAAGGAAACCCGCGGCCGATTCAAGGAAACCTTCGACCGCGTCAACGCCGGCGTGCAGGAACTCTACCCGCGCCTGTTCGGCGGCGGCCACGCCTACCTCGAACTCACCGGCGAAGACCTGCTCGACACCGGCGTTTCCATCATGGCGCGCCCGCCGGGCAAGCGGGTGAGCAACATCTCGCTGCTCTCGGGCGGCGAGAAGGCGCTCACCGCGGTGGCCCTGGTGTTCGCCATCTTCCGGCTCAACCCGGCGCCGTTCTGCCTGCTCGACGAAGTGGACGCGCCGCTGGACGAAGCCAACGTCGGCCGCTTCAGCGCCATGGTCACGGAGATGAGCGAGAAGGTGCAGTTCCTGTTCGTGACCCACAACAAGGCGACGATGGAGGCGGCCCAGCAGCTCTCGGGCGTCACCATGCGCGAGCCAGGCTGCAGCCGCCTGGTGTCGGTGGACTTGGCCGAAGCCTCGCGCCTGGTCGGCGCGGCCTGACCGCGCCGCGGAATTCGGGCATCATTTCACGGCAGGCCGCGCACGCGGCCTGACCGAAAACAGGGAGACCCACCATGCTCGACGGACTCAGCGAAACCGCACTGTTGCGCATCGCCATCGGCGTCGCGGCGGTGGTCCTGTTCGCCGTCATCGTGTTCACGAGCCGAAAGAAACCCGAGCAGGGCAAGCGCAATCCCGGCGCCCGCCCGGACGCCGGCGGCCCGCGCCAGGAGCCGACGCTGCGGGAAATCCTGCAGTCCGACGCCGACACCGGCGGCCAGGCCGCCGCCATCGCCGACTCCGAGCTCGACCTGCTGGAAAAAACCCTGGCCGGCGAATCCGTGCCCGACCGCCGTCCCGCCCCGGCACCGGCGGCCGGCGCGCGCCCGGACGAGAATTTCGACAAGGTGGTGAGCCTGTTCCTGGCCGCACGCGCGGGGCAGACGCTGCAGGGCCCCGACCTGGTGGTGGCGGCCGAGAAGGCCGGCCTGGTCTACGGCCACCAGAACATCTTCCACCGGCTGGTGGACAACCATTCCGAGCATGGCCCGATCTTCAGCGTGGCCAACCTGTCCAAGCCGGGTTGGTTCGACATGGCCACCATCCAGGACCTGCGCACGCCGGGCATCAGCTTCTTCATGGCGCTGCCGGGCCCGTTGTCGGCGCTGGACGCCTGGGACGCCATGCTGCCGACCGCCCAGCGCATGGCCGAACTGCTCGACGGCGTGCTGCTGGACGAAGAGCGCAACGCGCTTGGCCGCCAGCGCATCGCCCACATCCGCGAAGACCTGCGCAACTACGACCGCAAGCAGCAAAAGTGGGACCTGCGCACCACTCGCTGAGGCCAACGCGATGACCGCCGCCGCGCGCGCCGCCGAACTGCGGCGCCTGCTCGAAGACGCCAACCACCGCTACCACGTGCTCGACGACCCGGCGATCCCGGACGCCGAGTTCGACGCGTTGCTGCGCGAGCTGCAGGGGATCGAAGCCGCGCACCCGGACCTGGCCACCGCCGACTCTCCGACCCGGCGCGTGGGCGCCGGCGTGCTGCCCGGCTTCGACCAGGTGGTGCACGAGCAGCCGATGCTGTCGCTCAACAACGCCTTCAGCGACGAGGAAGTGCACGAGTTCGTGCAGCGCATCGCCAGGCAGCTGGGCGACGACGCGCCGGAGTTCTCGGTCGAGCCCAAGCTCGACGGCCTGGCCATCAGCCTGCGCTATGAAAACGGTGTGTTCGTGCGCGGCGCCACCCGCGGCGACGGTTCCACCGGCGAGGACGTGACGGCGAACCTGCGGACGATCCGGGCGATTCCGCTGCGGCTCCAGGCGAAGGGCTTCGGGCCTGATGGCCCTCCCACGGTCCTGGAAGTGCGCGGCGAGGTGTACATGCCGCGCGCCGGGTTCGAGGCCTACAACGCCCGCATGCGCGCCACCGGCGGCAAGGTGCTGGCCAACCCGCGCAACGGCGCGGCGGGCTCGCTGCGGCAGCTGGACCCGCGCCTGGCGGCTGCGCGGCCGCTGTCGTTCTACGCTTACGGCCTGGGCGCCATCGAAGGCTGGCTGCCGCCACCGCGGCACTCGCGGATGCTGCAGGGCCTGCGCGGGTTTGGTTTCCCGGTGTCGCCCGAGGTGTCGGTGGCGCGCGGCGTGCAGGGCCTGCTTGATTACTACGCCGCCATCGGCGCGCGCCGCGACACGCTGCCGTACGACATCGACGGCGTGGTCTACAAGCTCGACGACCACGGCCAGCAGAAGGCGCTGGGCTTTGTCTCGCGCGCGCCGCGCTGGGCGATCGCGCACAAGTTCCCGGCGCAGGAGCAGCTCACCACCGTCGAGGCCATCGAGATCCAGGTCGGCCGCACCGGCGCGCTGACGCCGGTGGCGCGGCTGGCGCCGGTGCAGGTGGCGGGCGTGGTGGTCACCAACGCCACGCTGCACAACGCCGACCAGATCGCCCGGCTCGACGTGCGCGTGGGCGACACGGTGATCGTGCGCCGCGCCGGCGACGTCATCCCCGAAGTGGTGCGCGTGGTGGCGGACCAGCGCCCGCTCGACGCCGCCGGCCAGCCGCTGCACGCCCCGTTCGAGTTTCCCGGCGCTTGCCCGGCCTGCGGTTCGCATACCGAGGCGGTGCGCAAGGTGGCCCGCCAGACCAAGGCCGGCGGCATCGAGTACGCCGAAGGTGCCGCCATCGTCTGCACCGGCGGCCTGTTCTGCCCGGCGCAGCGCAAGCAGGCGCTGATCCACTTCGCCTCGCGCCGGGCGATGGACATCGAGGGCCTGGGCGAGAGCTTCATCGAGGCGCTGGTGGACTTCGACTACGTGCGCACGGTGGCCGATCTTTACGCGCTGACGCTGGACGATTTCCTGGCCATGAAGCGCCGCGCCGACGAACGCGACGGCACCGTCCCCGAGACCGCCAAGGCGGGCAAGGTCGCCACCAAGTGGGCTGAAAACCTGGTCGAGGCCATCGCCGCCAGCCAGTCGACCACGCTCGAGCGCCTGCTGTTCGCGCTGGGCATCCGCGACGTCGGCGAATCCACCGCGCGGACCCTGGCCCGGCACTTCGGTTCGCTGGCGCCAATCATGGACGCCGACGAGGCCACGCTGTGCGAAGTGCCCGACGTCGGGCCCGTGGTCGCGGCGCGCATCGCCGGCTTCTTCTCGGAAGCGCACAACCGTGAGGTGGTGCAGGCGCTGCGCGCGGCCGGCGTCACCTGGGCCGAAGGCGCCCCGCAGCGTTCGGCCGAAGGCCCGCTGGCCGGCCAGACCGTGGTGCTCACCGGCGCGCTTTCGGCGATGAGCCGGGACGAGGCCGGCGACCGGCTGCAGGCCCTGGGTGCCAAGGTGTCGGGCAGCGTGTCGAAGAAGACCAGCTTCGTGGTCGCGGGCGAGGCCGCCGGCTCCAAGCTTGAGAAAGCACTGGCCGTGGGCGTCGAGGTCTGGGACGAGGCGCGCCTGCTTTCCTTCCTGAACGCGCACCCAGCCGACTGATGCCGGCGCATCCGCGGGCGCCGGCCCGGGCGTAAAGTATTGCCATGAAGGACTGGAAACCGACCGCCAACCTCAAGGCCCTGCGCCTGCGCGCCGAACTGTATGCGCTGCTGCGGCGCTTCTTCGCCGAGCGCGGCGTGCTGGAGGTCGAAACCCCGGTACTCTCGTCGGCCGGCAACACCGACCCGAACATCGAAAGCTTCGCGCTGCGCTTCGAAGGCGCGCGCGCGGCGGGCGAAGCCACGCGCTGGCTGCGCACGTCGCCGGAGTTCCCGCTCAAGCGCCTGCTGGCCGCCGGCGTGGGCGATTGCTACGAGCTGGGCCGCGTGTTCCGCAACGGCGAAGCCGGCAAGCGCCACAACCCCGAGTTCACGATGCTCGAGTGGTACCGCACCGGCATGAACCACCACCAGCTGATGGACGAGGTGTCGGAGCTGCTCAAGTCGGCGCTCACGCTGGCCGGCCGCCGCGCCACGGTGCGCGACACCAGCTTTCGCCAGCTCTACCAGGACAAGTTCGGCTTCGACCCGGTGCTGGCGCCCGAGGAAGAGCTGCGCTCGCCGCTTCAGGTGTACGGCATCGACCCCGCCGGCCTGACCCGCGACGACTGGCTGGACCTGCTGATGACCCACCTCATCCAGCCCACCATTCCCACCAACCGCATCCTCCTGGTTTACGACTACCCGGCCAGCCAGTGCGCGCTGGCGAAGGTGCGCGCCGGCGATCCGCCGGTGGCCGAGCGCTTCGAGGTGTTCCTGGGCACCCTGGAAATCGCCAACGGCTACCACGAGCTCAACGATGCCAGCGAACAGCGCCAGCGCTTCGAAGCCGACCTGGCCCGGCGCCGCGATCGTAACGCCGCGACCCCGCCCATCGACGAGCGCCTGCTCGCCGGCCTGCCCAAGCTGCCGGCCTGCGCCGGCGTGGCCCTGGGCGTGGACCGGCTGCTGATGGCCATGATGGGCACCGAGAAGATTTCGGACGTGCTGGCCTTCCCGTTCGAGCGGGCATGAACGGACGCTAAGCGACCCACGCCGGGGCGCGTCTTATTTTCCGCTTATTCATGCACGGCCCTCTAGATTGCGTGGCGTGCGGCCAGCCGGCCGACGCCAAGGAGCCTTTGCCATGTCCCGTTACCTGCTTGCCCTGTTGGCCCTCGCAGCCGCCTTGCTGCCGCTGTCGGCGTCGGCCGATTCGCGCTACCGCAACGACGACCGCAACGACGACCGCTACGACGATCGCTACGACGATCGCTATGGCTACGACGACGGCCACCGCGGCGCCGCGGAAATAAGCTGCAGCTCCAAGGACGGCCGCACGCGCCGCTGCAGCGTGGACACCCGCGGCGGGGTGCGCCTTGTCCGCCAGGAGTCGCGCTCGCCCTGCATCCAGGGCCGCACCTGGGGCGTCGACCGCCAGGGCATCTGGGTGGCCAACGGCTGCCGCGCGCGCTTCCAGATCGGCGGCGGCCGCGGCTACGACGCCCCCGGCCAGGGCTACGGCGCGCCGGGTTACGGCTACGCTGGCCCGGGCTACGGCAATGGCAATGGCTACGGCGCGCAGGTGATCCGCTGCGAGTCGCGCGATGGTCGCCAGAATTTCTGCCGCGTGCCTGGCGGCCTGCGTGACGCGCAGATCGTCCGCCGCCTCAGCGACACCCGCTGCCAGCAGGGCTACAACTGGGGTTTCCAGCGCGACGGCATCTGGGTCGATCGCGGCTGCCGTGCCGAGTTCAGCGTTTACTGATTTGCCGGCAAGCGGACAGCGAAGCCCGGCCTCGAGTCGGGCTTTTTTTTGTCCTCAAAATTCCGTTATTTGGACAGTTGACAACTAAGTCGAACGATGTATTATTCGAAACATTCTTTTATTTGGTCATTTG
>JANOJQ010000170.1:0-9425 GCA_031418815.1 Lysobacteraceae bacterium | reverse complement strand
CCAGTCCGTGTCTTCCAGGTCGGTGGCGCGCGGCGCAAGGCGCTGGATCAGTGCCGGAGGCAGATGGGTTCCGACATGCGGCATGCTGACAAGCAGCGGGAGCTTGCCTTGGCGCAGGGTGAACACGGAATCGTCAAGCATCGGCGTTGCCTATGGCATCTTGGGGGACCAGGTCCCGAATGGCACCTCCTAAAACCGTCATGATTCTGGGATTGCTTCCCAAACCATAGCAGAGTTCGGCGGGCCGTTCGACGCCCCAGGCGACGAAATCAGCGCGCATGCCTTGCGCCAGCACACCGCGGTCGCTCAATCCCAAGGCCTTGGCCGCCACGCGGGTGGCGCCGGCCAGGGCTTCTTCGGGCGTCAAGCGAAACAAGGTGCAGGCCATGTTCAGCGCCAGCAACATGGAACTGCAGGGCGAGCTGCCGGGGTTGCAGTCGGTCGCCACGGCCATCGCCAAGCCGTGTTGGCGCAACAGATCGATCGGCGGCACCCTGGTTTCGCGCAAAAAGTAAAAGGCCGCCGGGAGCAGCACGGCCACCGTGCCGGTCTGCGCCATGGCTTGCGCGCCTTCTGGCGAGAGCCATTCCAGATGATCGGCGCTGAGCGCGCGGTACTTGGCCGCCAATTGGGCGCCACCGCTGTCGCTGAGTTGCTCGGCGTGTATCTTGACCGGCAAGCCCAAGTCCTGCGCGGCGGCAAAAACGCGCTCGGTCTGGGCCGGACTGAAGGCGATGCGCTCGCAAAACGCGTCCACCGCGTCCACCAGGCCCTCGCCGTGCAGCACCGCCAGCCATTGGCAGGCGGCGCTGACGTAGTCGTCGGCGCGCCCGGCGAACTCGGGCGGCAGGGAGTGCGCGGCCAGGAAGGTGGTGCGCACCGTCACGCCCAGCGTGCAGCCGATTTCGCGCGCCACGCGCAACATGCGGCGCTCGCCGTCGAGGTCGAGGCCGTAGCCGGACTTGATTTCCAGGGTGGTGACGCCGTCGGCGCGCAGGGCGCGGGCGCGCGGCAGCGACGCGGCCAGCAGCGACTCGTCGCTCGCCGCGCGGGTGGCGCGCACGGTGGACAGGATGCCGCCGCCTTCGCGGGCGATCTGTTCGTAGCTGGCGCCCTGCAGCCGGCGCTCGAACTCCTGCGCGCGGTCACCGGCGAACACCAGGTGCGTGTGGCAATCCACCAGGCCCGGCGTGATCCAGCGCCGGCTGGCGGAGTCCACGCGTGCGGCCAGCTGCGCCGGCGGGCCCGGCAGTTCACTGCTTGGGCCGGCGTAGGTGATCAGTCCGTCCTTCCAGGCCAGTGCGCCGTCCTCGATGGCGCCGTACGCGCCCAGGTCGTCGCGCAGGGTGGCCAGGCGCGCGTCCAGCAGCAGGCGGTCCCAGGGCGGGGCGAGGCGACCGATCAACGCAGGGCTCCGGCGGCGCGCAGCGCCAAGGGGTCGAGCCCGCATTCGCGCGCGATTTCGTCGCTGTGCTGGCCCAGCGTCGGCGGCGCGCGACCAAGCCGCGTGGGCGATGCCGACAGGTTCAGCGGGCTGCCGAGCATCGGGATGCCGTCGATCTCGATGCGCATGCCGCGCGCGTTTGCCACCGGATGCGCCAGCGCCTGGCCGACCGAATTGATCGGCCCGGCCGGCACCCCGGCGGCATCGAACAGCGCGAGCCAGTGCGCGGCAGGCGCGGTGGCGAAAATCGCGGCGAGTTCGGCGCACAGCGCCGCGCGGTTCGCCACGCGCGCGGCGTTGCCGGCGTAGCGCGGGTCGTCGCCCAGGTCGCCGCGGCCCAGCGCCGCGCAGGCCTGCGCCCAGAGTTTTTCGCTGGCCACGGCCAGCACGAACGATTGGTCACTGGCGCGAAACGCCTCGTACGGCACGATGCTGGCGTGGCTGTTGCCGCGCCGCTTCGTGGGCTCGCCGGTGAACAGCGCGCTGCTGCCGATGTTGGCCAGCCAGGCCAGCTGCGTGTCGAACAGCGACACGTCGATGCGCTGGCCCAGGCCCGTGCGCGCGCGCTGCAGCAGCGCGGCCAGGATGGCGGTGGCGGCGTTCTGGCCGGTGGCCAGGTCGGCCACCGCCACGCCCACCTTGGCCGGCTCGCCGTCGGCGGCGCCGGTGATGGCCATCAGCCCGGCTTCGGCCTGGATCACGAAGTCGTAGCCCGGGCGCGTGGCCTGCGGGCCGTCGCGGCCGTAGCCCGAGATCGAGCAGTACACCAGCCGCGGATTGATCGCGGCCATGGCTTCATGGCCGACGCCCAGGGCCTCGGCGCCGCCGGTGCGGAAGTTCTCCACCAGCACGTCGGCCTTGCGCACCAGTGCTTCCAGCAGCGGGCGGGCGGAAGGCGAACGCAGGTCCATGGCAACCGAGCGCTTGTTGCGGTTGCAGCAGGCGAAGTAGGCCGACATGCCGTGCAGGAAGGGCGGGCCGAGGCCGCGCGTGTCGTCGCCGTCGAACGACTCGAGCTTGATCACGTCCGCGCCCAGGTCGGCCAGCATCATGCTGCACCACGGCCCGGCGAGGACGCGCGAAAGGTCCAGCACGGTGGTTCCGGTGAGGGCAGCCATGGCCGCATTGTAGGCGGCCCGGGCGACGCCATGGCAAACTCGCGCCCATGCCGAACCAGCGCGCCGAACATGCCCTCCTGCCCAACGGCTGGACCCGCGGCCACGAACGGGCCGTCGCACCCGGCGCCGACGCCGACGTGGACTGGCGCCTGGCGGGATTGCCCAACCTGCACTCGCACGCGTTCCAGCGCGCCATGGCTGGCCTGGCGGAACGCCAGTCCAACCCCGAGGACAGCTTCTGGACCTGGCGCGAACTGATGTACCGCTTCGCCGGGCGCATCACGCCCGAGGCGATGCATGCGGTGGCCACGCAGCTGTACGTCGAGATGCTGGAGGCCGGCTACACCAGCGTCTGCGAATTCCACTACCTGCACCACCAGCCGGACGGCGCGCCGTACGACGACCCGGCGGAAATGTCCCAGGCGCTCATCGCCGCCGCACGCGACGCCGGCATCCGGCTCACGCTGCTGCCGGTGCTGTACATGAGCGGTGGCTTCGATGGCCGCGCGCTGTCGGACCGCCAGCGCCGCTTCGGCCATTCGGTCGATGGCTACCTGTCGCTGCTGCAGTCGCTGCGCGCGCGGCAGGACGACAGGCTCACCGTGGGCATCGCCCTGCACAGCCTGCGTGCGGTGCCCGCGGCCGCGCTGCGCGAGGTGCTGGCCGCGGTGGCCGGCGAGCCGCTGCCGATCCACATCCATATCGCCGAACAGATAGGCGAAGTGCAGGACTGCCTGGCGCTGCGCGGCGCCCGTCCGGTGGAATGGCTGCTGGCCAACACCGACGTGGATGCACGCTGGACCCTGGTGCACGCCACCCACCTGGAGCCGGCGGAAGTGCAGGGCATCGTCCGCAGCGGTGCCACCGTGGCCATCTGCCCGACCACGGAAGCCAACCTTGGCGACGGCCTGTTCCCGCTGGGCGATTTCCTGAAGGCCGGCGGCCACTGGGGCATCGGTTCGGATTCGCACGTGTCGGTGTCGCCGGTGGAAGAGCTGCGCTGGCTCGAGTACGGCCAGCGCCTGGCCACCCGGCATCGCAACATTGCCGTCAGCGCCGACCAGCCCAGCACCGGCGAACTGCTCTACACGCAGGCCCTGCTCGGCGGCCTGCGCGCCTGCGGCCAGGGCGACCGCGCCGCCGGTGACTTCATCGTGCTCGACGCGCAGGCCCCGGCCCTGGCCGGCGCCACCCGTGACGACCTGCTGGACCGCTTCGTGTTCGCCGGCAACTGCCCGCTGGTGCGCGAAACCCACGTCGCCGGCCGCTGCGTGGTGGCCGCTGGCCGCCATCCGGACCGCGAGCCCGTGGCCCGCCGCTACGCCCTGGCGCTGAAGGCCCTGCTGGCGGGCTGAAGGCGCCCACGCGGTCACGGTTCGTAAAGGCTTCTTCACCTGGCCGGGTCTAGACTCGTTGTGCCCCACTCGCCGGAGACCGCCATGAACCGATTCGCCATCGCTGTTGTCCTGGGTTTCGCCGCGTTGTCCGTGCAGGCGCAGTCCGAACCCGAACCCGCACCCGCACCCGCGACGGCCGCCGCCGGAACCGGCAGCGCCGACACGATCGTGGTCCGTGGCGACGCCAGTGCCCGGCCGGTGCCCGACGCGGGCTGCATCCGCGAAAGCGGCACGCTGCTGCGCAAGCGCGACAAGAAGGGCTGCACCGGCGCCCCGGGCCAGTCCTACAGCCGCGAACAGATCGACCGCACCGGGGCCATCGATACCGGCGAGGCGATCCGCAGGCTCAGCCCCAGCGCCAGCCTTCGCCGCGGCGGCTGATCCGTCGTCCCGCGGTTGCCGCCACCGCCGCCTCCGGGCGGCGGTTTCGTTCCTGTCGGGTCGGCGTACCTATAATCGGCATCCGCCCCAGGGAACGCCCGATGCCCGCCAGCCGCCACGACCCGTCCCGCACCGTCCGCGCACCGCGCGGCACGCAGCTCAGCTGCCGCAGCTGGCTGACTGAAGCGGCCTACCGCATGCTGCAGAACAACCTCGATCCGGACGTGGCCGAAAACCCCGCCGACCTGGTGGTGTACGGCGGCATCGGCCGCGCCGCGCGCGACTGGGACTGCTACGACGCCATCCTCAAGTCGCTGCGCGAACTGGGCGACGACGAGACCCTGCTGGTGCAGAGCGGCAAGCCCGTCGGCATCTTCCCCAGCCATCCCGACGCGCCGCGCGTGCTGATCGCCAACTCCAACCTGGTGCCGCACTGGGCCACGTGGGAACACTTCCACGAGCTCGATCGCAAGGGCCTGATGATGTACGGCCAGATGACCGCCGGCAGCTGGATCTACATCGGCAGCCAGGGTATCGTCCAGGGCACCTACGAAACCTTCGTGGAAATGGGCCGCCAGCACTACGGCGGCAGCCTCGCCGGCCGCTGGATACTCACCGCGGGCCTGGGCGGCATGGGCGGCGCGCAGCCGCTGGCGGCGTCGCTGGCCGGCGCCTGTTCGCTCAACATCGAATGCCAGCAGAGCCGCATCGACATGCGCCTGCGCACGCGCTACGTGGACGAACAGGCCACCGACCTCGACGACGCGCTGGCGCGCATCGAAAAGTACTGCGCGGCCGGCGAAGCCAAGTCCATCGCGCTGCTGGGCAACGCGGCGGAAATCCTGCCCGAGATGGTGCGCCGCGGCGTTCGCCCCGACGCCGTCACCGACCAGACCAGCGCCCACGACCCGCTGCACGGCTACCTGCCCGCCGGCTGGACGCTGGAGCAGTGGTGGAGCGACCAGAAGAACGAACCGGCGCGCGTGGTCGAGGCCGCCAAGCACTCGATGCGCACGCACGTCGAGGCGATGCTGCATTTCGAGAACCAGGGCATCCCCACCTTCGACTACGGCAACAACATCCGCCAGATGGCCAAGGACGTGGGCTGCGAAGACGCCTTCGATTTCCCGGGCTTCGTGCCGGCCTACGTGCGGCCGCTGTTCTGCCGCGGCATCGGCCCGTTCCGCTGGGTCGCGCTCAGCGGCGATCCGGAGGACATCTATAAAACCGACGCCAAGGTGAAAGAACTCATCCCCGACAACCCGCACCTGCACCGCTGGCTGGACATGGCGCGCGAGCGCATCGAATTCCAGGGCCTGCCGGCGCGCATCTGCTGGGTGGGCCTGGGCGACCGCCACCGGCTGGCGCTGGCCTTCAACGAAATGGTGCGCAACGGTGAAGTGAGCGCGCCGATCGTGATCGGCCGCGACCATCTTGATTCCGGCTCCGTCGCCAGCCCCAACCGCGAAACCGAAGCCATGCTCGACGGCAGCGACGCGGTGTCGGACTGGCCGCTGCTCAACGCCATGCTCAACGTGGCCGGCGGCGCCACCTGGGTGTCGCTGCACCACGGCGGCGGCGTCGGCATGGGCTACAGCCAGCACAGCGGCGTGGTGATCGTGGCCGACGGCAGCGAAGCCGCCGACAGGCGCCTGGCGCGCGTACTCTGGAACGACCCCGGCACCGGCGTGATGCGCCACGCCGACGCCGGTTACGACATCGCCAAGGCCTGCGCGCGCGAGCAGGGCCTCAAGCTGCCCATGCCCTGAACCCCACGGAGAAAGAACCATGATCGGCTACGTCACCCTCGGCACCAACGACATCATGCGCATCGCCGCCTTCTACGACGTCCTGCTCGGCGGCCTGGGCGCCAAGCGCCTGATGGAAATGCCGCACGTCATCCTCTGGGGCCTGCCCGGCCAGCCGATGCTGGGCGTGATCCGCCCGCACAACGGCCAGCCGGCGACGGTGGGCAACGGCACCATGGTGTCGCTGGCGGCGGGCAGCCGCGAGGCCGTGGACGAGATGCACGCGCGCGCCCTGTCGCTGGGCGCCACCGACGAAGGCGCGCCGGGCGAGCGCTTCAAGGGCTTCTACGCCGGCTACTGGCGCGACATCGACGGCAACAAGCTCAACTTCTTCCACATGGGCGCCTGATCGCATGTCCGCGCTTGCACTGATGCTCGCGCTGGCCGTGGCGCCGGCGCCCGCCGCGGCTGACTGCCCGCCGCCGTTCATGGCCGCGCCGCGCTATCCCGCCAAGCAGCTGATGGCCGACGTGTCCGGGACGACCCTGGTCCTGGCGCGCATCGACGAATGCGGCCGCGTGGTGGAAGCCAAGGTCAGTGAAGGCAGCGGCGAGTCCGCGCTGGACACCGAAGCGCTGGTGACCGTGCGCGCGTGGGTGCTTTCCCCAGCGCAGATCACACAGGTCGGCGGCGGCCCTTGGGTGAAGATGCCAGTGAAGTTCGCTGGCATCAGCAACGTTTCCGTCCAGGCACCCAACTGGCCGCGGTCGCACCGCCGCCCGAACTACCTGGCCGACGACCAAGCGATCGGCTTCGACACGATCCAGGCCTTCCTCGAGTCGAAAGTGGTTCGCACCAACCCTGTCCTCAGATCGCCCTATGCCAGCAGCGTCGATGGCTCGGGCAATCGCGTCTCTATCGGGTTCTACGCCGAAGCCGCCGATTCGAACACTTTCTGGCTGTCGTACTTCATTCAGGCGCCCGATGTCGTCGGTGCCGACGGCATGCCGCGCCGCAGCGCCGCTCCGCCAGTGGCCGTCGCGCGCTATCGGCTGGTGATGGAGGACGGCGAACCGGTGGTGCGTCTGGCGCTTCTGTGCGAGCGGGCCGCCGACGAGTGCGGCCGGCTGGAGCAGTTCCTGCTCAAGGGTTTGCCCTTCGCCAAGCCGCCTCGCTGATCCCCGCCGGGGCCGGGATTGCACGCCCCGGAGTTAGGCTTTGGCCATCCATGCACGGATCAGGAGCCACCCACCATGCTCATCGCCCTCTGGACCATCCTGATCGGCTTCGTCATCGGCCTGGTGGCGCGCGCCATCAAACCCGGCAACGACAAGCTCAGCCTGCTGTGGACGATGATCCTGGGCGTGGGCGGTTCGCTGCTGGCCAAGTACGTCGGCCAGGGCTTGGGCTGGTACGAAGAAGGCGAGCCGGCGGGCTTCATCGCCTCGGTGGTGTTCGCCATCGTGCTGTTGGCCATCTACATCGCGGTGCGCCGGAAGAACTAGCGCCCGCCTCACTGCACCGGCGCCGGCGACCCCCGCGCGGGCTCGGGCGCCGACGGCGCGGCGGGGGCTCTCTTGCCCTTGGCCGGGTGCAGCTCCCGGTACCAGCCACGCTTGGCCAGCTCGACCTTCAGCACGCGGCCATTGCTGGCATCCGTCAGCAGGTACAACTCTCCGCCGGGGCCTGCCCTTACGTCGCGAATGCGGTGCCCCAGGCTGCCAAGCAGTCGCTCTTCGCCCACCACCCGGTCGCCGTTGATGTCCAGGCGCACCAGCTGCCGGCTGGCCAGCGCACCCACGAACAGGTCGCCCTGCCAGGGATGCATCGAGAAGCCCTGGTAGAAGGCCATGCCGCTGGGGGCGATGGAGGGCACCCAGTAGTGGATCGGCTGCTCCATGCCCGGGGCGCTGCTGCCCACCGACTCGGGGATGGGCTGGCCGTTGTAGTCCAGGCCATGGGTGATGATCGGCCAGCCGTAGTTCTTGCCGGCCGCGGGGATGTTCACTTCGTCGCCGCCCATCGCGCCGTGTTCCACCAACCACAGCTGGCCGGTCCAGGGGTTGAGCGCGGCGCCCTGCGGGTTGCGGTGGCCGTAGGACCAGATGTCGATCAGCGCGTCGCTGCGCGCCACGAACGGGTTGTCGGCCGGGATGCGTCCGTCGGGCCACAGGCGCACCACCTTGCCCTGGTGGTGGTCGAGGTACTGGGCGGTGATGCGCACGTTGTTCTCGCCCAGCGTGACGTACAGGTGGCCCTGGCGGTCGAACACCAGCCGTGAGCCGAAATGATTGCCGCTGCTGAGCTTGGGATCCTGGCGGAAGATCACCTCCACCTCCTGCAGCCCCTGGCCCACCAGCCGCGCGCGCGCCACGGCCGTGCCGGCGCGGCCGTTGCCGCCGACTTCGGCGAACGTAAGGTAGATCCGTTGGTTGGCCTGGAACGCCGGGTCCACCACCACGTCCAACAGGCCACCCTGGCCCTGCGCCCAGACGGCGGGTACGCCCGACAGCGCCGGCGACAGCACGCCGTTGGTGATCATGCGAAGCCTCCCGGGCCTCTCCGTCACCAGCGCGCGGCCGTCGGGCAGGAATGCGATCCCCCAGGGATTCACCAGGCCGCTGGCCACGGTGGTCACCCGCAGCGGGCCCAGGCTGCTGGGCACGATGGCGGTCTCGGGGGGGGACTGCGCCGCTGCGCCAGCGGCGAGCAGCAGGAGGGCGAACGCGGGGGCGATGCGCTTCATGTCGGTTCTCCGGAACGGGCGGTGGCCGCTGGATCGCGGCGCCCGTCGCCCTGCTCGGCGGAGGCCGCGATGGGCCGAGCATAAACCCGTCCCGGCGCGCCCGCGTGAGCGCCCGGCTTCAGCCCGCGGCCACCACCTGGATCTCGACGTCGTCCAGCCGCACCACCTGGCCGATGCGGATCTTGGCGGTCTTGCGAAGCTCGGTCTCGCCATCCACGGTGACTTCGCCGGTGGCGACGATGGCCTTGCCCATGCCGCCGCTGTCGCACAGGCCGACCAGTTTCAGGAGTTGGTTGAGTTCGACGTACTCGCGGTCGAGCTCGAAGCGGATCATGGGCATGGCGTGGCCGCGGGGCAGGGTGGGCCGCCATTGTGAAGCCCCGGGCGGCGTCCGGGAAGCGGGCAAAAAAATGCTTCTTCTCCCAAGTCCAGGAGCGTCTGGGCGGTTGCTGTAAGCCCACCTGTCTGGCGCCGGCCGCGCCGCGAAGGCGAGGGTCGCTTCCGGCGCCGGCCCCACCGCGAAGGGGTGGGGGGGGTGCGGTTGGTGGGGTGGCGGTTTTGTCGCAGGGATCGCCCCCCGCCACCCCGGGG
>JANOJQ010000169.1:0-15046 GCA_031418815.1 Lysobacteraceae bacterium | reverse complement strand
CTCGGCCGGCCACTTTCATGGCATGCCGCTGGCGCTGGTCATGAGCTACGTCAAGGCAGCGATACCAGTGTTGGCAAGCATCTCCGAGCGGCGCTTGAACAAGCTGGTCGATCCGGCCACCAATGATGGTTTGCCGGCCTTTTTGATCGGCAACGAAGATGCGACCGATTCGGGCTTCATGATCGTGCAGTACACCGCCGCGGCGCTGGTCAACGATCTCGCCAGCCGCGCGCATCCCGCCAGTGTGTATTCGATTCCGACCTCGGCGAATGCGGAGGATCACGTCTCGATGGGTGCGAATGAAGCGCGGCACGTGTTGGAGATGACTGAAGATCTTGCGCACGTGCTGGCCTTGGAGCTTTACACCGCCGCCCAAGCGCTGGATTACCGCCGCGACATGATCAACGCCGCGCGCCAGCTGGCGCGCGAAGGCGACGCCGAGGCGCTGGCCGCGAAAGTTTCCGGCGCGCCGCTGCCGGGCCACGCCGACCGCGCGGTGTTCCTGGCCGAGGTCGAGGCGCTGCGCAGCGAGCTGGCGCAGGCCGACGAATTCCAGCCGGGCGTAGCGGTGCAGGCCGCGTGGGCCGCGCTGCGCGAAGCCATCCCGTTCATGGGCCGCGACCGCGCGATGGACGGCGACGTGGCCACGGCGGTGCGCCTGGTCATCGACGGGCGGCTGCTTTCCGCGGCCCGCGCCGCGAGGGGCTGAGGCTCAGGCCGAGGTCATGCCGTCCGCGGCATGAACCCGGTTTCGGCCGGCGTGCTTGGCGGCATACAGGGCGTCGTCGGCGCGGTGCAGGGCTTCGTCCACGCTGGTGCCGCTGCCCGGCCGCAGCAGGAAGGCGCCGATGCTGGCGCTGATCGCGATGTTGTTGCCGGCATAGCGCACCGGGTCGCCGCAGATGCGCTGGCGCAGCTTTTCGGCGATCTGCAGCAGGCGTTCGCCCTGCACGTCGGGGATCACCACCACGAACTCTTCGCCGCCGAACCGCCCCAGCAGCGCACCGTGCTCGACCAGGCCGTCGTGCAGGCAGCGTCCCAGCCAGCGCAGGCACTCGTCGCCGGCGAGGTGGCCGTAGGTGTCGTTGACGCGCTTGAAGTGGTCCAGGTCGATCAGCAGCACGCCCAGCGCCTGCCGGTGCTCGTTGGCGCGGCTGAGCTGGTGTTCGAACATGTCGCGGAAGTGGCGGCGGTTGAACAGGCCGGTCAGCGCGTCGCGGCGGTTGGATTCGCGCAGGCGCTGGTTCGCTTCGGCCAGTTGTTCGAGCGCCGTGCTGAGCTCGGAGGTGCGGCGGGCGACGTGGCGCTCCAGCTGCTCGTTGTGCTCCTGCACCAGGCGCTCGTTTTCGCCGCGCAGGCGCGCATAGCGGTAGGCCAGCGCGAACGACAGCAGGATCATCTCCATCGCCGAACCGATCTGGATGCCGTACTCGGTGAGGAAGTTCTTCTCCACCAGGCCCAGGGACACCGACGCGTACAGGGCCGTGCCCACCAGCAGGAAGGCCCAGGCCAGCAGGAACACCTTGGCCGGCGCATAGCCCTTGCGAATCGAATTGACCGCCAGGTAGAGGATGAACAGCGCGCCGGGGAAGACGGCCAGGGTCATCGGCCGCACCGCGGCGCGGTAGTCCAGGAAGAAGGAGGCCAGGCCCATCGCGATGAAGAAGGCGATGAACGCCATCGACACGCGGTCGGCGTAGGGCTGGCGTTCCCGGAGCTCGAGGAACACTCGGCAAAACTGGTGCATCGCGATCTGCGAGATGGCCATGGACAGCGGGATGGCCAGGTTCGCCAACCACGGCGAGTTCGGCCACAGGTACTCGAAGGCCAGGCCGTTGAGGCAGAACATCACCAGGCCGAAGCCGCTGACGTGGAACATGTACCAGAAGTGGCTGGCGTCCTTGAGCGAAAGCCACAGCACCAGGTTGTAGCAAAGCAGCGCCAGCAGGATGCCGTAGAACACGCCGATGCCAAGCTGCGAATCGCGCTCGAGTTCGGCGAAGGCGGTGGGCGTGTAAAGCGCCAGCGGCACCTGCAGCGAACTGCGCGACGACACCCGCACCAGCAGCTCCACCTCGGTGCGCTGGGGCAGGCTCAGCCAGAAATTGGGGTGCCGGTAGCGGATGCTGCGGGCGCTGAAGGGCAGGGTGTCGCCGGACGCCATGTGTTCCATGCGGCCGTCCGGGTAGCGCAGGTAAATGTCCACGTTGTCGAGCAGCGGGTAGTGCAGCACCAGCAGCCAGCGCTGTTCGGTGCGGTTTTCGTTGAACAGCCGGCCATGGAACCAATACGCGCCTTGCGTGAAGCCGAACGCGCTGCCTTCGGCGGGCATCGGCATGAAGTCGCCGCGTTCAACGTGGGCGAACATGGCCGCGGCATCGGCGCGCCCGTCCGGGTCGACCCGGTAGGCCAGGTGCGGGGTGAGCGACAGCGACGGGCGGCTGGCGTCGAGCACGGTCGCACCGGCCGCCAGGCTTGGCATCGCGAGCCAAGCCAGCATGGAAGCCAGCAGCAGGGTGATGGTGCGGATCAGTGGCAAGCGGCTTTCCCCCGTTGCCTGCACTGTATTCGGGCGGCGCTGGGAAGGCCATCGTGCCTGGGGGCTTGCTTTTGTAACAGCACGCTATTACATTAGCGCAATGAAACGCCGAGACCCCGCCAGCAAGCCGCTCGACCCCGCGATGGAGGGCCTGATCCAGGCCTTCCTCAGCCTGCGCAGCCCGGGCGAGGTGCGCGCGTTCCTGGAAGACCTGTGCACGCCTTCCGAGCTCGAAGCCATGGCCGACCGCTGGCGCGTGGTGCCCCTGCTCACCGCGGACGTGCCCTACCGCGAGATCCACGACCGCACCGGGGTGAGCGTCACCACCATCGGCCGGGTCGCCCGCTGCCTGGACCTCGGGTCCGGCGGCTACCGCATCGCCATCGAACGGCTCGCACCCCCGGCCAACGACGCGGCGCACTGAACCCACCCATTCACCCACCCGGAGGGCGTCATGAGGACGCACGACCGTTTACGCATTGCCATCCAGAAGTCCGGCCGCCTGTCCGACCCCGCGCGCGACCTGCTCGCCCGGGCCGGCCTGGTGTTCCGGGAAAGCCGCGACCGGCTGTTCTGCTATGGCGAATCCCTGCCCATCGACCTGCTGCTGGTGCGCGACGACGACATCCCCGGCCTGATCGCCGAGGGCGTCTGCGACCTGGGCGTGGTGGGCGGCAACGTGCTCGAGGAACAGGCCTGCGAGCGCCTGGCCGACGGCCGCGGCGAAGCCTTCCGGTCGATCCGCAAGCTGGGCTTCGGCCGCTGCCGCCTGTCGGTGGCCGTGCCCAATGAATGGGACTGGACCGGCCCCGAGCGCCTCGCGGGCCTGCGCATCGCCACCAGCTACCCGCAGCTGATGGCGCGCTGGCTGCGCGACAACCAGGTGGTTGCCGAGCCGGTGATGCTGTCGGGTTCGGTCGAAATCGCGCCGCGCCTGGGCAAGGCCGAGGCCATCTGCGACATCGTTTCCACCGGCGGCACGCTGATGGCCAACCAGCTCAAGGAAGTGGCGGTGATCCTGGAAAGCGAGGCCATGCTGGTGGCGCCGTCGGAGCCGTTCGCCGACGAGCGCACCGAACTGGCCGCCATGCTGCTGCGGCGGCTGGACGGCGTGATGAGCGTGCGCGCGAGCAAGCTGGTGCTGTTCCAGGCCAGCCGCGAGGCGGTGCCCGGCCTGATCAAGCTGCTGCATGACGCCGAGCCGCCGACCGTCACCGCGATCGAGGGCCAGGCCGGCCAGGTTTCGCTGCAGGCCCTGTGCCGCAGCGCCATGACCTGGCAGCGGCTGGAAGACATGAAGCGCGCCGGAGCCTCCGGGCTGCTGGTGCTACCCGTGGAGCAGATGCTGGCATGAAGCGAATCGTCTGGAACGACCTGGATACAACCGCCCGCGCCGAGTGCCTCGCGCGCCCTGGCGCCGACGGGCAGGCCGAGATCGAAGCGGCCGTCGGCCGCGTGTTCGAACAGGTGCGCGCCGACGGCGACACTGCGCTGCGCGCGCTCACGCGCCGTTTCGACGGCGTCGAGCTGGCCGCGTTCGAAGTCACGGCCGACGAGTTCGCCGTTGCCGTGGCCGGCGTGCCGGCGTCACTGCGCGAGGCCCTGGCCCAGGCACGCGAGCGCCTGATCACCTGGCACCGCGCCGGCATGGCCTCGGAATTCGAAGTCGAGACTGCGCCCGGCGTCAGCTGCGGCCGCATCCTGCGGCCGATCCGCCGCGTCGGCCTGTACGTGCCCGCCGGCACGGCGCCGCTGCCGTCCACCGCGCTGATGCTGGGCGTGCCGGCCGCGCTGGCGGGCTGCGAAGAAGTGGTGCTGTGCACGCCGCCCCGCGCCGACGGCAGCGCCGACCCGGCCGTGCTGGCGGCGGCCTCCCTCTGCGGTATACGCAGGGTCTTCAAGCTCGGCGGTGCGCAGGCCATCGCCGCGATGGCGCTGGGCACCGATTCGGTGCCGCGCTGTGACAAGCTGTTCGGGCCGGGCAACCGCTACGTGACGGCCGCCAAGCAGCTGGCCGCGATGATGGCCGGCGGCCCGGCCATCGACATGCCCGCTGGCCCGTCGGAAGTGCTGGTGATCGCCGACGCCGGTGCGCCGCCGGTGCACGTGGCGTCCGACCTGCTGTCGCAGGCCGAGCATGGCCCGGATTCGCAGGTGATCCTGCTGACGGACGACGCGGCCCTGGTGGATGCGGTGCAGGTTGAAGTGCTGCGCCAGCTCGCCCAGCTGCCGCGCGAGGCCATCGCCACCCGCGCGCTGGAATTCGCGCGCCTGGTGCTGGTGCAGTCGCTGGAAGAGGCCTTCGCCATCAGCAACGACTACGCGCCCGAGCACCTGATCCTGGCCCTGCGCCAGCCGCGCGCATGGCTGGCCAAGGTGCAGTCGGCCGGCTCGGTGTTCCTGGGCGACTATGCGCCCGAGGGCCTGGGCGACTACTGCTCGGGCACCAACCACGTGCTGCCGACCAATGGCGCCGCGCGCGCATGGAGCGGCGTCAGCGTGGCCAGCTTCCAGAAGACCATCAGCCTGCAGGAAGTGAGCCGCGAGGGGCTGGCCCTGATCGGCCCCTGCGCCGTCGAAATCGCCCGCGCCGAAGGCCTCGAGGCCCACGCGCAGTCCGTGCTTCGTCGCCTGGAGATCGCGCCGTGAGTTCACTGCTGTCACTGGTCCGCGAGGACCTGCGCACCTTCGCCGGCTACAGCTCGGCGCGCCGCGCGGGCGTCACCGGCTCGGTCTGGCTCAACGCCAACGAAAGCAGCTGGCGCAACCCGGCCGACGGCGGGCTGGGCGCCAACCGCTATCCCGACCCGCAGCCCGCGGCGCTGCGCCAACGCCTGGGCGACGTGTACGGCGTGCGCCCGGAACAGGTGCTGGTGGGCCGCGGCAGCGACGAGGCGATCGACCTGCTGGTGCGCGCGCTGTGCGAGCCGGGCCGCGACGCCGTGGTGGTGTCGCCGCCGGTGTTCGGCATGTATGCCGTGAGTGCGCGCCTGCAGGGCGCACCGCTGGTGGAAGTGCCGCTGGTGGACGACGACACGGGCTTCCGCTCCGACCTGGGCGCCATCGGCGATGCGGCGCTGGCGTCGGGCGCCAAGCTGGTGTTCCTGTGTTCCCCGGCCAACCCCACCGGCCAGGCCATCGCCGCCGAGGCCATCCTCGCCCTGGCCCGGCGCCTGGACGGCCGTTGCCTGGTGGTGGTGGACGAAGCCTACGGCGAGTACTGCGACCAGCCCTCGATGGCGTCGTGGATTGATCCGCAGCCCAACCTGGCCGTACTGCGCACGCTGTCCAAGGCGCATGCCCTGGCCGCCGCGCGCATCGGCTGCCTGCTGGCGGCGCCGGAACTGATCGCCGTGCTGCGCAACTGCCAGGCGCCTTACCCGCTGCCTTCGCCCTGTGTGCAGCTGGCGCTGGCCGGTCTGTCCGAGCCGGCGCTGGTGCAGACCCGCGGCCGGGTCATCACCGTGCGCGCCGAGCGCGAGCGCCTGCTGCACGAACTGCTGGGCCATCCCGGCGTGCGGCGGGTCTACCCCTCGCAGGGCAACTACCTGCTGGTTCGATTCCATGATGCCGAGGCGGCGTTCCAGCAGCTGCTGGCCGCGGGCGTGGTGGTGCGCGACATGCGCGCCTCGCCGCAGCTGGGCGACGCGCTGCGCATCAGCATCGGCAGCCCGGCGGAGAACGACGCACTGATCCAGGCACTGGCTTCCGGGAGGGCCGCCGCATGAGCGGGCAACGCATTGTGTTCGTGGACCGCGATGGCACCCTCATCGAGGAACCCGCCGATTTCCAGATCGACAGCTACCAGAAGGTCCGCTTCGTCGAGGGCGTGGTGCCGGCGATGCTGAAGCTGCGCGACGCCGGCTTCCAGTTCGTGCTGGTGACCAACCAGGACGGCCTGGGCACCGACAGTTTCCCGCGCGAGACCTTCACCGGGCCGCACGCGCTGATGGTGCAGCTGCTTGAGTCGCAGGGCATCCGTTTCCGCGAGGAAGTGATCGACGAAAGCTTCGAACACGAGAACAAGCCCACCCGCAAGCCGGGCCTGGGCCTGCTGATGCACTACGTGCGCGACCGCGACATCGACCTCGCCAACTGCGCCGTGGTCGGCGACCGCGACACCGACCTGCAGCTGGCCGCCAACCTGGGCTGCCGCGGTTTCAAGCTCAAGCCCGGGCCCGACACCTGGGAATCCATCGCCCATGAACTGGCCGACGCGCCGCGCAAGGCCAGCGTCGAGCGCGTGACCAAGGAAACCCGCGTGCGCGTCACGGTGGACCTCGACCGCGCCGCCGATCCGCAGGTGACGACCGGGCTGGGCTTCTTCGACCACATGCTCGAGCAGTTGGGCAAGCACGGTGGCTTCAGCCTGCAGCTGAGCTGCGCCGGCGACCTGCACATCGACGAACATCACACCGTCGAGGACAGCGCCCTGGCGCTGGGCCAGGCGCTGAAGGAAGCGCTGGCCGACAAGCGCGGCATCGGCCGCTACGGCGATTCGGGCGGGCAGGGCGCCATCACGCTGCCGATGGACGAAACCCTGGCCAGCGCCGCGGTGGATTTCTCGGGCCGGCCCTACTTCGTGTTCGAAGGCGCCTTCCCGCGCCCCGAGGTCGGCGGCCTGGCGACCGAGCTGGTGCCGCACTTCTTCCGTTCCCTGTGTGAAACCTCGGGCCTGAACCTGCACCTGCAGGTGCGCGGTGAAAACACCCACCATATGGTCGAGGCCTGCTTCAAGGCCGTCGCCCGCGCGCTGCGCCAGGCCATCCGCCGCCAGGGCCGCGAGCTGCCGAGCACCAAGGGCACGCTGTGAACGTGGTGCTGGTGGATTCGGGCGGCGCCAACATCGGCTCGGTGCGCTATGCGCTCGAGCGCCTGGGCGTGCAGGCGGCGATGAGCGCCGACCCCGACGTCATCCGCAGCGCCGACCGGGTGATCCTGCCCGGCGTGGGCGCGGCGGGCCCGGCCATGGCGCGGCTCAACGCGCTCGCCCTGGTGGACACGCTGCGCTCGCTCACGCAGCCGCTGCTGGGCATCTGCCTGGGCATGCAGCTGCTGTTCGACGATTCGGAAGAGGGCGGCGTCGCCTGCCTGGGCCTGGTGCCGGGGCGCGTGCGCCGGATGCCTGAATCCCCCGGCGTGCGCGTGCCGCACATGGGCTGGAACCGGCTGCAGCCGACGCGGGCCTCGTCGCTGCTCGACGGCATCCCCGACGGCGCCCAGGCCTACTTCGTGCACAGCTTCGCCGCACCCGTCACCCGGGACTGCCTGGCGCGCTGCGGCCACGGCGTAGATTTCGCCGCCGTCGTGCAGCGCGGCAACGTGGCCGGCGCGCAGTTCCACCCCGAGCGCTCGGCCGCCACCGGCGCGCGCCTGCTGGAAAACTTCCTCAAGACGGGACTGGCATGACCGACTACGTTCTCTACCCGGCCATCGACGTGCGCGAAGGCCGCGTCGTGCGCCTGCGCCAGGGCGACTACGCGCAGGAAACCCGCTACGCCGACGACCCGCTGGCGCTGGCCTCGCGCTACGCCGAAGCCGGCGCGCGCTGGCTGCACCTGGTGGACCTGGACGCGGCGCGCCTGGGCGGCTACACGCTTTCGCCGCTGCTGGCCGCGCTGAAAACGAGCACGCGCCTGAAGGTGCAGACCGGCGGCGGCGTGCGCAGCGAGGCCGACGTCGAGGCGCTGCTGGCCGCCGGCGCCGACCGCGTGGTGGTGGGCTCACTGGCCGTGCGCGAACCCGGGCGCGTGGCGGCGTGGATCGCCCGCTTCGGCGCCGAGCGCATCACTGTGGCGCTGGACACGCGCCGCGACGACGAGGGCCGCTGGCGCCTGCCCGTGCACGGCTGGACCGAGAGCGGCGGCAAAGAGCTCGACGTGCTGGCCGCCGCCTATGCCGAAGTGGGCCTGCGCCACCTGCTGTGCACCGACATCAGCCGCGACGGCATGCTGTCGGGCCCCAACTTCGACCTGTACCGCTATTTGTGCGAGCGCTTCCCGCGCATGGCCGTGCAGGCTTCAGGCGGCGTCAGCGCGACCACCGACGTGGCCCAGGCCAAGGCCGTGGGCTGCGGCGGCATCGTGCTGGGCAAGGCGCTGCTGGACGGCCGCTTCGCGCTGGCGGACGTCATTGCCGAGCAGTCGCCATGCTGAGCCGCCGCCTGATCCCCTGCCTGGACGTGAAGGATGGCCTGGTCGTGAAGGGCGTACGTTTCCGCGACCACGTCGTGATGGGCGCCATCGAGGAGCTGGCGCTGCGCTACCGCGACGAGGGCGCCGACGAACTGGTGTTCTACGACATCACCGCCAGCCCCGAGGGCCGCGGCGTGGACGTGGCCTGGGTGGAGCGCGTGGCCCGCATCATCGATATTCCGTTCTGCGTGGCCGGCGGCATCCGCTCGGTCGAACAGGCGCGCGCGGTGCTGCATGCCGGCGCCGACAAGGTGTCGGTGAACACGCCGGCGCTGGAGCGTCCCGGCCTGATCAACGAACTGGCCGCCGAATTCGGCGTGCAGTGCGTGGTGGTGGGCATCGACAGCCTGCGCGACCCCGACGGCGAATGGCGCGTGCGTTCGCACACCGGCGATCCGTCCCGGACCCAGGCGCTGCGCCAGCGCACGCTGGACTGGGTGGTGGAAGCGCAGCAGCGCGGCGCCGGCGAGATCGTGCTCAACTGCATGGGCAACGACGGCGTGCGCACCGGCTACGACCTGGAGCAGCTGCGCGCCGTGCGCGCGCTGTGCCGCGTGCCGCTGGTGGCGTCCGGCGGGGCCGGCACGGCCGCGCACTTCGCCGAAGTCTTCCTGGACGCCGACGTGGACGCCGCGCTGGCCGCGAGCGTCTTCCACTCCGGCGCCGTCCGGATCCCCGAACTCAAGACCGCCCTGCGCGCGCAGGGCATCGAGGTGCGCGATGTCGCCTGAACTGATGAACGACCTGGCGTGGGAAAAACAGGGCGGCCTGCTGCCTGCCATCGTCCAGGACGCGTCCAGCCACCGCGTGCTGATGCTGGGCTACATGGACCGCGCCGCGCTCGAGGCCACGCTGGCCACCGGCCGCGTCACCTTCTTCAGCCGCAGCAAGCAGCGCTTGTGGATGAAGGGCGAAACCAGCGGCGACATCCTGGAGCTGGTGTCGCTGGAGGCCGACTGCGATGCCGACACCCTGCTGGTGCAGGCCAAGCCGCGTGGCCACACCTGCCACCTGGGCCGCAAGAGCTGCTTCCCGACCGCGCCCGGCGACTTCCTGGCCGAGCTCGACGCGCTGGTAGCCCTGCGCGAGCGCATGCGCCCCGAGGGCAGCTACACCACCAAGCTGTTCGAGGGCGGCGTGCGCCGCATCGCCCAGAAGGTGGGCGAGGAGGGCGTGGAAACCGCGCTGGCGGCCGTGGCCGAGGACGACGCCGCGCTGCTGGGTGAAGCGGCCGACCTGAGCTTTCACCTGACGGTGCTGCTGCGTTCGCGCGGCCTGGGCTGGGACGACGTGGTGGCCATCCTGCAGGCGCGACACGCCGCCGCCAGCCGCTGACGCATACTTCCGGGCAAGCCCCGGAGGTCCCATGCGCCCAGTGTTCCTGCTTGCCGCCGCCCTGTTCGCCGCGCCCGTCGCGGCGCTGCCGCCGCCCTGCAACGGCGGCTTCGTCTTCCACGACCAGAACGGCAACGGCCGCCGCGACGGCGCCGAGCCGCTGCTGCCCGGCATCGCCGTGTCCGACGGCACGCGCATCGTGCGCACCAATGCACGGGGCGAGTATTTCCTGCCGGTGGCCTCGGGCCGCACCACCTTCCTGATCAAGCCCGCGGGATGGCAGCTGGCCTCGCGCGCGGATGGGCTGCCCGACTTCTGGCGCCACGTGCAGCGCGAGCCGGGGCCCGCGCTGAAGTACGGCGGCATCCCGGCTGAATTCCCGGGCTGCCGCAATTTCGCCCTGCGCCAGGACATCCGGGAGGCCGGCCAGCTGCGCGCGCTGCTGTTCGCCGACCCGCAGCCGCGCACGGGCACTGAAGTGGGCTACTACGAGCGCGGCATCGTCGAGGCCGTGATGGACGCGCACGCGTCGCACTCTGCGGCCGCCCAGGTGCCGCCGGTGTATTTCCCGCGCAACGCCGCCGACCTGGGGATCACGCTGGGCGACGTGGTGCACGACGACCTGTCGCTGTACCCGCGGATGAATGCCGCCACCGCGCGCCTGGGCCTGCCCTGGCTGCACCTGGCGGGCAACCACGACATGGACTTCGACGCCACCCGCGACGAGGACTCCCTGCTCAGCTTCCGCAACACCTACGGGCCCGACACCTTTGCCTGGGAAGAGCACGAAGCCAGCTTCATCCTGCTCGACGACGTCATCTACCAGCCGGGCCAGGCCCCCGACTACATCGGCGGCCTGCGCGAGGACCAGTTCGCCTTCCTCGCGGCCTACCTGCCGACGCTGCCGCGCGAGCGCCGGCTGGTGGTGGCCGCGCACATCCCGTTCTTCGATCCAGCGCCGGGCCGCCAGACCTTCCGCGCCGCCGACCGCGAGCGCCTGTTCGCGCTGCTGGCCGACTTCCCCAATGTGCTGCTGCTGTCGGCGCACGGCCACGTGCAGCGCCATCACTTCCACGACGCCGCCAGCGGCTGGCGCGGCAAGGCACCGCTGCACGAGTACAACCTCGGCGCTGCCTGCGGTGCTTACTGGAGCGGCGTGAACGACGAGAAGGGCATTCCGGTGGGCACGATGGCCGACGGCACGCCGCGCGGCTGGGCCGAGCTGTCCGTGCTCACGGACGGCCGCTACTACCTGGGTTGGCGGGCGGCGGGCGCAGAAGCCGGTCGCCGCATCGGCCTGCATGCACCGAAGCTGCTGCGCCGCGGCGCGTACCCGGCCTTCGGCGTCTATGCCAACGTCTACCTGGGCCTGCCGGATGCGCTGGTGGAGTTCCGCGTCGGCGACGGCCCCTGGCGGCCGATGAAGCGCGTGGACCAGCCGGATCCGCGCCTGATGGCCGAGAACGCCCGGGACGACGCTGCCACCGAACTGCGCGGCTACGACCGTTCGCCGGAAGCGTCGGCCTCGACCCACCTGTGGCGCGGCACCCTGCCCACGGACCTGCCCGTGGGTGAACATCGCATCGAGGTCCGCAGCACCGACCCTTGGCAGGGCTTGGCCAGCGCTAGCGCGACGTACCGCCTGGTGGATGCATCGGAGTAACGTCGGCGGTTTCGGCGCCGGGATCTTCCAGCTCCACGTGCGGGTAGCGCAGCGCTGGGCCGGGCCTGAAGCTGGCGCGCCACGCCGCAACCGTCGCCTCGATGCGTTCGCCGCGCGCCATCTGCGGCCGCGACGGCCTGAGCCCTTCGGCCTTTTCCCGTTGGGCGATCGAGAGCCGTGCGCGGTCGAAGGCCGCGCTGAAGTCCAGCGTGGCGTTCAGCCCGTCCACCAGCCACGCGCGGCCGAAGAACGTGGCCACCGAATCGTTGCCGCAGCCGAACGACGTGCGGTCGTGGCGCGCGGCCGTCACCAGCAGCGTGTCGGGGTCTTCCAGTTCGCGTATCAGCCCACCCGAATAGCAGGCCGAGATCGCGACGACGCGGTGGCGGATGCCGGAGGCGTCCAGGGCCCGGCGGATCTGCGCGGCGTCGAGCAGGGCGTCTTCGGCGCCGGGCCGGCGCAGCAGCAGTTCGTGGTCCTCGGTGCCGTGCGTGGTGAGGTAGAGCAGCAGCAAGTCCTGGTCGCGGTCCATCGTCGCGCCCAGGGCGGCCAGCGCCGCCCTGAGGTTGGCCAGGCTGGCGCGCGGCAGCGGCCGCTGCGGCGGCTGCGGCGGATGGTTCGCCAGCACCAGGACGCGCCCGGCGGCGTCCAGCCGCTGGCCCGCCAGGTCGTGCAGGAATCGCACCTCGTTCTCGAACACCTGCTCGCTGCCGTCGCCGGCGAAGCCGAGCACATACAGGTCCGGCTGGCCGGGGCGCTGGGGCGCGAGCCCGGCGACGTCGCGCGCCAGCAGTGCGGCATCTTCCCCGGCCCAGGCCTTGGCCTGCGATTCGGGCTTGCCCAGGGTCTTGGCGACGCTGGGCGCGGACAGGCCACCGGCCATCGCCAGCGCCAGCAGCGCCGCCAGCGGCAGCACGCGCCGGATCATGCGGCGTCCGGCGCGATGTCGGCGAAGCTTTCGACCCGGCGATGGCCGCGCGTGGCGTCGCCCAGCCGCGGCTGCGGGTAGTCCTCGCGTCGATCCACCAGGATCGTGCGCAGGCCGGCTTCGCGGGCGGCGTCGAGTTCTTCGACCACGTCCGAGAGGAACACCACGTCATCGGCGGGCACGGCCAGCGCCTGGACGATGCGGCGGTAGCCGGCGGCTTCGCGTTTGCCGCCCACTTCGGTGTCGAACCAGGCCGACACCAGGGGCGTGAGGTCACCGGCCTCGCTGTGGCCGAAGAAGAGTTTCTGCGCCGGCACCGAGCCCGAGGAGTACACCGCGATCGGGTGCCCGGCGGCGTGCCACGCCGGCAGCGCGGCGGCGGCATCGGGGTAGACGTGCGCGCGGAAGTCGGCGCGGCCGTAGCCGGCCTGCCAGACCATGCCCTGCAGCGCCTTGAGCGCGGTGTGCTTGCGGTCCTGGTCGATCCAGCCCTGCAGCGCGTCGACGACCGCGTCGTCGCTGCACGCGGCCCCCAGTTCGGCCGCCACCGCGTCCAGCCAGCGGCGCACGCCCGGCTCGTCGCCGTGCGCCGCCACGAAGGCGGGCAGGGCGCGCCGCGCGTACGGAAACAGCACGTCCTTGACGAACGAGATGCTGCTGGTGGTGCCTTCGATGTCGGTCAGGATCGTCTTCACTCAGCCGGCCTGCCCGGGCTCGTAGCGCGGGAAGCGCTGGGCGATGTCGGTGCCGGTGAAGTGGCCGACCCAGCCGTCGGCCTCGGTGAAGAAGCGGATGGCGATGAAGCTCGGCTCGGGGCCCATGTCAAACCAGTGCGTGGTGCCGTCCGGCACGCCGATCAGGTCGCCGGTTTCGCAGCGGATTTCGTAGACCTTGGCGCCCACGTGCAGGGTGAACAGGCCCGATCCGCCGACGAAGAAGCGCACTTCGTCTTCCTTGTGGAAGTGTTCGTCCAGGAACTTGGCGCGCATGGCGTCCTTGTTCGGGTGGTCGGGCGTGATGCTCACCACGTCCACCGAATTGAAGCCGTTCTCGGCCACCAGCTGGTCGATGTCGGCGCGGTACGCCGCCATCACCTCGTCGGGCGTGGCGCCCGGCAGCACCGGCTGCGCGGCCTGCCACTGCTCGAAGCGCACGCCGATCAGGCTCAGCTGTTGCGCAATGGCCGGCAGGTCGGCGCTGGCGAACAGCGGGGTGGCGGGGTCGGCTTCGTGGAAGATCCGAAGGCGGCTCATGAGTGCAGTCTCCTCAGGTCGAGTTCGCAGGCGAACAGGAATTCGAAGGCGTCCAGGTGGCGGCGCGCCTCGGCCATGTCGCGGCCCCAGGCGTAGAGGCCGTGGCCGTCGATCAGGTAGCCCCAGAGCGGGCCGGCGTCGAGCAGGGCTTCCACCTTCGCCGCGAGCGCGGGCATGTCCTGGGTGTTGGGCAGCACCGGCACATCGATCGCCATTTCGTGGGTCTGGTTGCCGGCGAAGGCCTTGAGCAACTCGTAGCCCTCCAGCCGCACGTGGCCCTGGGCCGCGAACAGGCGCGAGGACACCGTCTGCACGCGCGAGTGCGTGTGCAGCACGCAGCCGATCTCGGGGAAGCGCGCGTACAGCTGCGTGTGCAGCAGGGTTTCGGCCGAGGGGCGGTGCGGCGTGGCCACGGGCTGGCCCTGGAAGTCCACCACCATGATGTCGTTCACCGTCAGCCGGCCCTTGTCGCGGCCGGAAACCGTGATGGCGGCATGGCGGTCGTCCATGCGCATCGAAAAATTGCTGCTGGTGGCCGGGGTCCAGCCCAAGGCCGACAGCTCGCGGGTGTTGCTGACGATCTCGAGCGCGCAGGCGCCGAGGCGGGCAGGGTCATAGGGGATGTTTTCCATGGCCGGAAGTCTAGCCCAAGCGGCCGTGAACGGAGGCTTGACCGACGTCAACGCTGCATTCACCCGGGAGGGCTAAACTGCACGCCAGCCATCGGACTTCTCCGTAGCCAACCGAGTGAAACCATGAACAGCCAGAACCCGTCCCGCCGTCGTTTCCTGATCCAGGCCGTCGTCGCCACCGCCGCCCTGCCGTTCGTGGCTTCCGGCGTCATCGGCACCGCTCAGGCGCAGGCGCTCAAGCCACTGCCGGCCGACAACGCCCAGGCCGTCGCGCTCAAGTACGTCGCCGACGCCAGCAAGACCAAGGAGCCGACCTTCAAGCCCGGCTCGAACTGCGCCAACTGCCAGTTCTTCACAGCCGCCACCGGCGCCTGCACCCTGTTCGCCGGCTTCAGCGTGCCGGCCGCTGCCTGGTGCAGCGCCTGGGCCAAGACGGCCTGAGCCACCGGCCTCCCGGCTGATCCCCGCGGGATCAGCCCCCGGCCCGCCTCCGCCGTTCGGC
>JANOJQ010000168.1:0-4302 GCA_031418815.1 Lysobacteraceae bacterium | reverse complement strand
AGGTGCTGCGGATGGTGATGTCGGGACAGATATCGCGCCAGCGCCGGATGCGCTCGAGCGTCTTGTCAACGGCGCCCGGGCGTTTCATCAATTTGAGGATGCGCGGGCTGGCATGCTGGAACGGAATGTCCAGGTACGGCAGAAGGCGGCCTTCGGCCATCAGCGGAATGATGTCGTCCACGTGTGGGTACGGGTAGACGTAGTGCAGGCGGGTCCAGATGCCCAGCTCGGACAGGCCTTCGCACAGGCCCTTCATGCGGGTCTCGTAGCTCTTGCCGTTCCACTCGCGCGGCGCGTACTTCAGGTCCACGCCGTAGGCGCTGGTGTCCTGGGACACCACCAGCAGTTCGCGCACGCCGCCCCGGGCCAGCTTCTCGGCCTCGCGCAGCACGTCGTCCACCGGGCGCGACACCAGGTCGCCGCGCATGCTGGGGATGATGCAGAAGGTGCAGCGGTGGTTGCAGCCCTCGGAAATCTTCAGGTAGGCGTAGTGCTTGGGCGTCAGCTTCAGGCCATAGTCGGGCAACAGGTTCACGAACGGGTCATGGCGCGGCGGCAGCGCCGCGTGCACGGCGTTCATCACGCTGCCGTAGTCCTGCGGACCGCTGATGGACAACACGCCCGGATGCGCCGCGCGGATCTGCTCGGGGCGCTTGCCCAGGCAGCCGGTGACGATGACCTTGCCGTTCTCGGCCAGCGCTTCGCCGATGGCGTCCAGGCTTTCCGCCACGGCCGAATCAATGAAGCCGCAGGTGTTGACCACCACCACGTCGGCCGCGTCATAGCTGGGCACGATCTCGTAGCCCTCGACCCGAAGCTGGGTCAAGATGCGTTCGGAGTCGACTAGGGCTTTCGGGCAGCCGAGGCTGACGAAGCCCACCTTGGGGTTGCTGGCGGACATGGCGGGCCGGAGTGGGGCGGGGCGCGGATTATAGCGCTCGCCCGGCCCCGGACCCGGTGTAGGCTGGAACCCGGCACTGCAAGGGGAAGCCAGCCATGGGCCAGACCATCTCGATCAGCACCAGGCACGGGCGGATATCGGCCTGGCAGGCCAGGCCTCATGACAAGCCCCGCGGCGCGATCATCGTGATCCAGGAAATCTTTGGCCTGAACTCCCATATCCGGCAGGTCGCGGACCGCTTCGCCAACTATGGCTACCTGGCCGTGGCCCCCGCCCTGTTCGACCTGGTGCACCCCGGCACCGAGCTGGGCTATGACGAGGCCAGTGTGGCCCGAGGCCGCGCGATCGCCGAGGAGCTGGGCTTCAACGGCGCGCTGGACGGCGTGCGCGGCGCCTTCGACCTGCTGGAGTCCGAGAACCGCGTGGCGGCCGTCGGCTATTGCTGGGGCGGCAGCGTGGCCTACTGCGCCAACGCCAAACTGGGCATTCCCGCGGTCAGCTACTACGGCGGGCGCACGGTGCCCCTGCTCAAGGACCGGCCGAGAGCGCCGCTGCTGCTGCACTTTGGCGAAACCGACGCCCTGATCCCGCCCGAGGACGTAAAAAAACACCGCGAGGCACTGTCCGACGCCGAGATCCACGTTTGGCCCGGGGCCGGCCATGGCTTCAACTGCGACCAGCGCGACAGCTACGACGCCGAGGCCGCGCAGGGCGCGCTGAACCGCACGCTGGCCTTCCTGCAGAAGAACCTGCGCTGAGTATGGCCAGCGGTTTCAGCCCCGACCCGCGGCTGGCGGCCGATTCCGTGCTGGTCGCCGACGGTCCCCTGTCCCAGCTGCGCCTGATGGACGACGCCCGCTTCCCGTGGCTCGTGCTGGTGCCCCGGCTGGTCGGCGCCGAGGAATGGATCGACCTGGAGGGCGCCGCGCAGCGCCAGCTGCTGGCCGAGGTGAACCTTGCCGGCCGCCTGCTGCGCTCGCTCGGGCCGGTGCACAAACTCAATGTCGGCGCCCTGGGCAACGTCGTGCGCCAGCTGCATGTGCACGTGGTCGCCCGCAGCGAGGGCGATGCCGCCTGGCCCGGCCCGGTCTGGGGCAGCGGCGCGCGCGTGCCCTACGTGGCGGAGCGGCGCGACGCGCTGGTATCGTCACTGCGGCAAGGCCTGGACCACGTCATGGGCGCCACCCCCCGCACCCCGGAGCAGACATGAAGAACAACCTCGTCCCCGCCCTCATCCTGATCGCGCTGGGCGCCCTGCTGCTTGCCGACAACCTCATCCCCGAGTTCCGGATCTGGTCCACCCTGCTCAAATGGTGGCCGGTGGCCCTGATCGCCCTGGGCCTGAGCCTGCTGGTGAAAAAGGGATAGCGGCGCCGGTCAGGTCCGCGGCAGGGTCACGCCGGTCTGGCCCTGGTACTTGCCGCCGCGGTCCTTGTACGAGGTCTCGCACACTTCGTCGGACTGGAAGAACAGCATCTGCGCCACGCCTTCGCCGGCATAGATCTTGGCCGGCAGCGGCGTGGTGTTGCTGAACTCCAGCGTGACGTGGCCTTCCCATTCCGGCTCCAGCGGCGTGACGTTGACGATGATGCCGCAGCGGGCGTAGGTGCTCTTGCCCAGGCACACCACCAGCGTGTCGCGCGGGATGCGGAAGAACTCCACGGTGCGCGCCAGCGCGAACGAGTTGGGCGGGATGATGCAGACGTCCGAGGTCACGTCCACGAAACTCGACGGGTCGAAGTTCTTCGGGTCGACGATGGTGGAGTTGATGTTGGTGAAGATCTTGAACTCGCGCGCGCAGCGCACGTCGTAGCCGTAGCTAGACGTGCCGTAGCTGACGATGCGCTGGCCCGCCGGGTCGTGCTTCACCTGGCCCGGCTCGAACGGCTCGATCATGCCCTGCTGTTCGGCCATGCGGCGGATCCACTTGTCTGACTTGATGCTCATTCGGGGGCTCTTGAAAGAAAGGAACGAGGGTGGCGAGGCTGACGATTCTAGCGGGCCGGCGCGGCCGCTTCGTGGAAAAGGCGGAAGTGCCCCACCGGGGGCCAGGCCAGCAGCACGTCCTCGACCCGCGCGCCGGCGCCCCGGTTGTGGACCACCAGCAGGCGGCCGGAGCCGTCGCGGGCCACGCGGTCGGAGACGATGCCGATGTGGGGCAGGCCGCCAGGCAGTCGCCAGCTGACCAGGTCGCCCGGCCGGTAGTCCGCGGCGCGGCCCGAGGCCGGCAAGGCATGGCCGGCGCGGCGCAGCCACGCCTCCAGGTTCGGCACGCGCCGGTGGTCGATGTTGCGGTCGGGGCGGCGCAGGCCCCAGAGCCGCGGGTAAGCGGCGAAATTCCGGCGCATGTCCTGGTGCACCGCCTGCTGCAGGTCCAGGCCGGTGGCGCGCAAGGCACGGATCACCACGTCGCTGCACACCCCGCGGTCCGCCGGCACGTCGCCACCCGGGTAGGCCAGCCGGACATAGCTGCCGTCGTAATGGCGCGTCACCCCGACCTGGGCGTGGGCGGCGTTCACGGCGGCCCGGCGAGCCCCTTCCTGGGCTGGCGCGCAGGTGGCCGCCAGCCAGAGGGTCGCCAGCAACAGGCCACGCCAGGCCATCAGGTGTTCTGCATCACTATGTTGGGGAAGGCGATGGCCTTGTTGCGGGCCTGGACCGACAGGCGGGCGGCGGTGCGCCGGGCGATGTCCCGGTAGGCCAGCGACAGCGGCGAGTCCGGGTCGGCCGCCACGGTCGGGGTGCCCGAGTCGGCCTGTTCCCGGATGTGGATGTCCAGCGGCAGCGAGCCCAGCAGCGGCACGTCGTACTGGGCCGCCATCCTCTGGCCGCCGCCGGCGCCGAACACATGCTCGCTGTGGCCGCAGTTCGAGCACACGTGCACGGCCATGTTCTCGACGATGCCCAACACCGGCACCTCGACCTTGGCGAACATCTGCAGCGCCTTGCGCGCGTCCAGGGTGGCGATGTCCTGGGGCGTGGTGACGATGACCGCGCCCGACACCGGCACGCGCTGGGACAAGGTGAGCTGGATGTCGCCGGTGCCCGGCGGCAGGTCGATCACCAGGTAGTCGAGCCCCTGCCAGCGGGTGTCGTTGAGCAGCTGCTGCAGGGCCTGGGTGACCATCGGGCCGCGCCAGATCATGGGCGTGTCCTCGCCCACCAGAAGGCCGATGGACATGGCCTGCAGGCCAGGGTTGCGCTTGGGCTCGATGGACTTGCCGTCGGGGCTGTCCGGCCGGCCGGTGAGGCCCAGCATCTTGGGGATACTGGGGCCATAGATGTCGGCGTCCAGCACGCCTACCGTGGCGCCCTCGGCCTGCAGGGCCAGCGCCAGGTTCACCGCGGTAGTGGACTTACCCACGCCACCCTTGCCCGAGGCCACGGCGATGATGTTGCGG
>JANOJQ010000167.1:0-1713 GCA_031418815.1 Lysobacteraceae bacterium | reverse complement strand
CAGGTTCACTTCTTTGCCATAACAACCGTTAGCTAAATGATGTGAACCTGACCCCGTTCCTATTCTGCGGCGGTGCGGCCGGCGCGCAGGGACAGCGGCCAGCGCACGGTGCGCACTTCTGACCGGTCGCCCCAGGCGCGGGCGAAGTCGTCTTCCAGCTCGGCCACGGCGTCGCGGCCGGTCTCGCGCAGGCAGCGCTGGCTGGCCGACCAGGTACGCAGGTAGGCCAGGTACTGGCCGAGGTCCCAATCCAGCTCCATCGAAAAATGCGGTGCGTCGGTGATCACTTCGAACGGGAAGGCCAGCGCGCGGTAACCGTTCTCTACGTGCCGCCGTTCGGGCGGCCAGAACGCACCCAGGCGGGTTTCGTAGAGTTCGTGGAAGACGGCGTCCACCGCAAGGTTCACCCGCGACAGGCCGTAACACCACACCGCCACCAGACCGCCCGGGCGCAGCACGCGCGCGGCCTCGGCGCAGAAGCGCGCCTGGTCGAACCAGTGGAAGGCTTGCCCAACCGTCACCAGGTCCACCGAGTGGTTGCGCAGCGAACACAGTTCGGCCGGCTCCACCCGCCAGGTGACGCGCGGGTCTTCGGGTGCGCTGGCGATCTGTTCGGCGCTGGGGTCGCTGGCGTGCACGCGATGGAAATAGTGCGCCAGCGCCAGGCTGGCCTGGCCGTTCCCGCAGCCCGCGTCCCAAGCCAGGTCGTGGTGCAGGCACTGGTCGGACAACCACTGGAACAGCGCCGGCGGATACGTCGGTCGCGCGGCGGCGTAGTCGCCGGCATGGCCTGAGAAGTGATCCTGGAATGGCATAGTCGACAGCCCCCGCGGATTTACTGCGTCAGTTCGCGCCACTGGCCGGGCGGCAGGCCTTCAAGCCGGTGTGGGCCGACCGCGATGCGCAGCAGCCGCAGGCAGGGCAGGTCCACAGCAGCCACCATGCGCCGAACCTGGCGATTGCGGCCTTCGGTGATGGTGAGTTCCAGCCAGCTGTCGGGCACCGTCTTGCGATGGCGCACCGGCGGGTCGCGCGGCCACAGCCAGTCGGGCGCGCCGATCAGCACCTGCGCCTTGGCCGGGCGGGTCAGCCCGTCGGCCAGCGTGACGCCGGCGCGCAGCTGCGCCAGGTGTTGGTCGCCGGCCTGGCCTTCCACCTGCACCAGGTAGGTCTTGGGCCAGTGGAACTTGGGTGAGCTGATGCGTGCGATCAGTGGACCGTCGTCGGACAGCAGCAGCAGCCCTTCGGAATCCTGGTCCAGCCGGCCAGCGGCATAGACGTTGGGCGGCAGCGTGAAGCCGGCCAGCGTCGGGCGGGGCGGTTCCGTCTTGTCGGTGAACTGGCAGAGGACGCCATAAGGCTTGTTGAAGGCAATCAGCATCCGGCCAGTGTAGCGCCGTGGGACACTGCGCGCCTCACCGCCGCCGCCCCAAGCCCGGAAAAACCCATGCCTCCGACCCATCCCCTGCGCCGGCTGGCCGGCTTTGCCCGCCCCCAGCGCGGCAATGTCGTACTCGCCACGGTCTATTCGGTCCTGAACAAGTTCTTCGACGTCCTGCCCGAGCTGCTGATCGGCGTGGCGGTGGACGTGGTGGTGAACCAGCAGGAGTCGTTCATGGCCCGCCTCGGCCTGCCCGACCCGCTGCACCAGCTGTATGCCCTGGTCGCCCTGACGATCGTGGTGTGGGTGGCCGAGTCGGCCTTCGAGTACCT
>JANOJQ010000166.1:0-36180 GCA_031418815.1 Lysobacteraceae bacterium | reverse complement strand
GTTGCGGTCGCGGTCGTTGTAGTCGAGCGGCAGCAGATCGGGCTCAATCAGCTCGATCGAATACGGGACCAGGCTGCCGTGGTCCAGGTAAGGCACGGCGCCGATCAGGTCCTGGCTCAGCGACTCGCCGTCGCGGAAGAGCGTCAGTGCATCCAGTCGCTGCATGCTGGCGTAGTCGTGCTGCCAGGTCACTTCCGGGCGGCGCCGCCAGTCGTGCCAGAGCGGGATCAGCTGATCCACGATCTCTTCGTCGATGTCGCCGTTGGCGTTACGCGGCTGGAACTCGACGCCGATGCCGGTGGCGCCGATGGTGTTCTGCACGAGGACGTTCAGGCCGTTCACGACGATGTCGTGGTTGCGGCCCAGGTGACGCGCCTGTAGCCGGACCTGATAGGCGCTGTCGCCGGTGGCGGTGTTGGCTGAACCGTGGTCACGCGCCGGCTCGCGCAGGCGCGTACGGTCGGCCGCGTCGTAGGCATTGCGATAGCTCAGCACGCGAAGACGGGCGCCGGCGCGCTTGGCGGCCCAGCCGGGAGCGATGGCCATGATGGCCCGGTCCAGGGCGTTCATCGATCGCACCGAAAGCTGGCCAAGGCGACCCCGGAACTACCGCCGGCCGCTGCAGCAGTCTCGGCAGCAACCCTGCCCTCCCACTCGCGCCGTCCGGCGCGGATCTCCACCAGGTCGGCGCGGGTCAGCATGCGCTCGCCAAAACGAAAAGACTGGCCCTGCAGGACCGCCAGTTCGGCGGCCACGTAGGCGTCTCGCATTTCGGTAGCTTGGCTCATTGAGAGCCATGATCGGGATCAAGTGCGTCTCAGTCTCGGGGAAACGGGACGCACCCCCTCGCAGCGCCTTATTTCGGCGCTACTTCCTCGCCAAGAATCCGGTAATACGTCTTCCTGCTGATACGGTACCGCTTGCAAATCGCACGGATCGAAGTGCCCGATGCTGCCGCTTTCTGGATGTCTGCCACCGGATATACCGGAGGCGTCAGGGTTGCGGGAATGTAGAGGTCCTGGGAGGGGTACTCGTTGGTCAGGTACTCGACCACCGCCTGGACGACGCCATGGATGTCGCCTGTTTTGCAGCGAAGGCGCAGGGCCGCACCGACCGCGAGCTCATCCACCAACTCATCGACCTTGGCGCGCCGGGTGTGTCGCCTCATAGGCGCTTGCTCCACCGCGACGAGCCGAACGCGCCCTGCGGTTGGCTTGGCGTCGGCGCCGAAACTGATGTTCCACGGGAACCATCGGTGCCCGTCGCGGCCGGCGCCGGGTCCACAGGCGGCATGGCGCCAGATGCAAGTCTCGCTTCGCGAGCATCCCAGTCCGCCTTGGTATGCCGCTGCAGGCGCAGTTCGGGGTGGTGCGTGGCTGCGTAGGCGTAGACCCAGGTGTCGAGCGGCTCATTGCGCGGGCCGCCGCGGCGCTTCTCGAAGCGGTTCTTGGACGGGTTGTAGGTTTCGCTCACCAGGCCGCCGAAGTACTCGGCCGGCAGTTCGTCGCTGAATCGCACCAACCGCGAGTCGGCCTGTTTCTCGGCATCAGAACTGAGGCGCCCGTACAACAGGTGCTTGATGCCCACGGTGCCCACGTGGTGGATCATGATGCCACGCTTGTCGAGCACGCCCTTCCAGTTGACGTCCTGCAGCTTGCCCTTGCTCAGCACCGGCGCGTTGTTCGGCACCGCGCCGAATCCCACCATGTGCCGGCGCAGCAGCTTCCGGCGAGCGAACGCCTTCACGGCCTCGGTGCGGTGGCCGGCGGCGTCCTGCAACGACGCCTCGACGCGCAGCGCGCCGCCCAGGCTGTGTTCGATCGGCTTGGACAACAGCTCCGTCAGGGCCAGCCACACTTCCTCGTTGTTCGGGTCTCCTGGCAGCTCGACGTAGTCGATCGGCCAGCAGCTCAGCCCCCTTCCCCACCCGACGATCTGCACGGCCAGGCGGTTGTCCTGGGTGTCCACGCCGGCGGTGACGGCCAGCACCCACGCCGGCAGTGGACGCAGCGGCATCGGCTCCACGCGGTCGGCGATCACGTTGTGCTTCACGGCGCGCATGGCCGGGTCTTCCCACGCCTCGGCCAGGCGGTCGTTCACGAACGTCTTGAGTTTGGCCGGATCGTTCTGAGCGCGGATCCACTCCTTGACCAGGTCCAGCCACCGGGGGCCGCGGCCGATCTTGTAGTACAGCCCGTTGGCCGCGTAGCCGCGAATGGCCGCACCCGGGTTCTCGGCCACCCAGGATCCACGGTCGATCAGCCCATCTTTCTGGTGCTCCTCGATCACCGAGCCGCACTCGCGGCACGCGTACCAGCAGGCGCTGGCGTCCGGCGTCCACTGCAGGCCGCCCCACTCCAGCGGCTGGGCGTGGCCGCACTCGGGGCACGGCACGTACCAGCGCCGCTGGTCGCTCTCGGTGTACAGCGCGTCGATGCGGCAGATGCCGCGGATCTCGGGCGTGCCCACCTTCAGGCGCTTGTACGTGGCAGGGAAGGCGCTGCTGCGGCCATCGAGCATCTGGTCCGGATCGTCGCCGCTGCTACAAGCGCTGGCGAAGCTGGAGAACTCATCCACGATCAGCGTGCGCACGGAGGTGGATTTCAGGCGCGCCGGGGCGCCGGCGTGCTCCAGGTACAGCTGCCCGCCCTCGAATTCCTTGAACGTCCGCCGGTTGGCTGCGTCACGGCTCGCGATGCTGGTCAGCATGCGCCGCACTGCCGGCGTTTCCTCCAGCAGCGGGTTGAGCTTCTGGTCGATCCACTTGTCCAGGCTCACCTGGCCCGGCAGGCACACCATCACCGGGCCGCCGACTTCGCACATGGTGTAGCCGAGCACGTTGCTCTCGAGCTCGGACTTGCCGAACTGAATGGGGAACCTGCACACGACGTCGCGCACCGGGCTGCGGGCGCTAAAGCAGTCCATGGGCTCCACCAGCAGCGGACTGCGCTCGTTGCGCCAGCGGCCTGGCTCGCTGCTCTGCTTTGCGCCGACGATGCGGTTCGCGGCAGCCCACTCGCTCACGCGCATCGGCTTGCGCGGCGCGACGGCGCGGCTGATGGCGTTGGCGATTCGGGCGAGCGCGCTCATGCGGCTTCCTCACGACGGCTCAGCGCCGCGAACTGGCGCGACAGCTCCTCGAGCGTGTGTTCGAAGGCCTCGCTCAGCAGCACGCGGATCCGGCCTTCGTCGGTCATGGCCGACAGCTCAGGCGCCAGGGTGTTGGGCAGGTTCTCGAGGCTGCCGCGGAAGGAGGCGACGGCGCCGCGCACGGCGTGCTCGACCGCCGCCGCCTCCAGAAGCTCGCCCATGCTGCGGCGGTAGTCGCGCTCAGCGGCCAAGGCATCGGTCTCGGCCTTGTCGGCCATGGCCTTCGACCGGCGCCGGGCGTGGCTCTGTTCCACCGGATCCGCGCTCGGGGCCTCCACATCGCCGCCACGGCCCTCATCGAAGGCTCCGGGGATCGTGGCACCCTCATCACCCCGGGCGGCCGCGTGGCGCGCCACAACGCCCGTCTTGCCCGGATCGGCGGTGGACCGCACCAGGGCCAAGGACTCGGCCACGCGGACGCGCTTGCTGTCCGCGCTCAAGACCAGGCGCCCCTCAGCCTTGAGCTGGGTGACGTAGGACGGCGAGCGCTCGCCGAGTATCCGTGCGAAGGCCTTGAAGCTCACCTCGCCCTCTTCGCGGGCCGTATTCAAGCCAACCCCCCTCTTCCATTTTCTTGAGAATCGAAGGGAGGGACACCCGCGCCCGCGCGCGTAAGGCGGGCCTGTGCGGGGTGAATCCGACCCCGCACAGGCCCCCGCACAGCGGAAAGCCAAGCCCAGCGCGGGTTGTGCGGGGCGTGCTGGGTGTGCGGGGTTGCGTACGTGCGGGATTCATTGGTGCTCGGGTTGCCGTTGAAGGCAGTGGCGCATCGTGCGTACACGTAAGGCGCAGCCCCGCACACCCCGCACAAGCCAATAGCAGCGCGGCTTTCAGCCCCGCACAGGCACCCCGCACAGCCACGCACGCCCCGCACAGACCAGCCCATCACTTGGCCTCCCGGTAGTTCGTCAGCTGCTCGTGGAAACGGGAATGGCTGGCGCCGAGCCAGAACACCTCGGACTGCCCTTCAGGCGCCGCCCCGTCGCCCAGCATCAGGAAGCTGTGCGGGCCCAGGACCTTGCTGCCGGGCTGGTAGCGCTTTCGGGCCTGCAACACGTTTCGTTGGCGCTTGAGCGCGACGACGAACTTGGACTCCGGCGCGGGCCGGTAGCCGTGTCGGCTGCACCAGACGCGGTAGGCCTCGTACCAGTCTGAGGCCGTGGCCGGCATGGACTCGAGGTCGCGGATGTCGCCAGTGACCAGCGCATCGTGGAACCGGATGGGGCTGTCCAGGCCGAGGCTGACTAGCTGGTCTTTGGCCTCTGTCGACGGCGGCGGAGTGCCGGGGCTGAAATCGCCCAGGTCCAGATGCAGCAGGTAGTCATGCAGCGCCGCGGCGCCGCCTGCACGGATCTCGGCCAGCAGCTCCTGGTAGTAGGCGGCGTCGCGCTTGTCAGGCGTCCAGATCACGCAGTGCCGCCGGTCGTCTTCCTCCAGCACGACCGGCATGGCTTCGTTCGACAGGAACACCAGGTTGACGTGGTTTCGCTCCCAGTGCGCCTTCATGTTCTTTGGATTGATGCGGATCCGGTCGCCGGTGATCAGCCCCTTGAGCTGATTCTTGAGGTGGTAGACGTCCGATCGCGCCACCACTTCATCGGCCAGCATGAAGAGCTTGCGCGAGGCCCAGTCGTTGAATTTGTCCTCGATCGCCGATTGGTCGAGCACGTCGCCGTATTCGCCATAGATGGCCGCGACGGTTTCGAAGAACAAGTTCTTGCCCGTGCCCTGGGGCCCGTGCACCACGACCGTGGACTTCATCTTCGCGCCGGGGTGCTGGATGGGATAGGCGATCCAGCAGAGCACCCAGCGGTACAGGGCCTCCTTGTTCCGGTCGAGGCTGCACATGAAGCGCAGCAGCTCGAGCAGTTTTTCGCAGTTGCCCGCCTTGGGCTGCGTCGGCCAGCCGCCGAACAGGTTGCAGGTAATCTCCGGATCCCGCCCCGTGGGGTCGAATCCAACGTTGCGGATCTCGACGAGCTCCCGCGCCGGCGATTCCTGCCAGGCGCGGTGAATGTATTTGTTGACGCACGCGTCCCGCATATCGCTCACGGTCACGATCACGTGCTTCACGCGATCGAACACCGTCGAGCCGTGCGCATAGATCAGCGGGAACCGTTCCAGCAGCTCGTTCACCGTCTGGAACGGCACCAGCTTGCCGGCCCCGTCCCCGGTGGTGGTGGTGTTCGGCGCGCTGGAGGGTGCCCGCCACTCCAATTCGGCGAGACGGTTCTCGATCTGCGAGCGGACCAGGTGGAGACCGGACGCGAGGTGCAGGTCGTTGAAGTCGGTGGCCTTGACGCCGCGCTCGAGGAAGTCGGCGCGGCGCGCCGGCTCATCGGCGAACGCCGGCGCCAGCCAGCCGCCCGATACCTCGACGGCGGCCGCGCTGGCCGCGGCGACGCCGGCGTTGGTCTTCTGGTGCGCCGAGCCGCAGCTCGGGCAGGTCACCGGGTGATCGGCCAGCACCAGGCGCGCCTTGCAGACGTGGCACTTCTGCAGGATGTCGTCGTCCGCCAGGATCAGTATCCGCACGCCGCGGTAGCGCTTGCGAAGCGCGCTGGCCACCACGGGGATGTTGCCGGCGTCGAAGGCGACCGCGACCGGGTAGCCCGTCGCCATGTGGGCGCTGGCGGCGGTGGCGTAGCCTTCCGCCAGCAGCACGATCCACTGCGGCGCGCCGATCAGGTGGAACTTGCCCTGCTTGGCCAGGCCGGCAGGCCAGTACTCCTTGGCGGGGCGCTTGGCGGCCTCCGCCTGCTTGGCAGATCGAAGGAACTGCAGGCCGTGCACCTGGCCGAACGCATCGAGCAGCGGCACGACGGCCGAGCCGCCCTCGGTGAACCGCAGCCCCAGGGCGGAGACATGCTTGTTGGCCAGGTACTCCGAATCGCCAGCCTCGCTCAGCTTGGACCAGGCCGCCGCGGCTCGCTGCGCCGCGCGTTCGGCCTGGTCGCGGCGCTCACGCTCGACGCGCTTGCGGTCTTCCGCCAGGCGGCGCCGCAGCGACTCGCGCTGTTCGACGCTGAATTCCTTGTCGCGCTTGCGCAGGTCGACCTTCTGCAGGCCGTTGTCGTTGCCGCGCCACACGCCGAAGGTGCCAACCAGCACCAGGTCGCCGTTGGGCAACGGCAGTTCGTGGAGCACGTACCAGCCGCGCTTCTCGCGATCGCCCTCGACGCGGCACCGGCGCATGCGCCCGGGCTCGAGCGCGGTGACCTGCAGGCCCGCGGCCTGCAGCTGTTCCAGCACGTCCTGGTAGTTGGCCGCCATTTCAGTAACTCCCGGGGCCGCTGACTACACGGAAAACGGGGTCCGAATTACCCTCGATGGGCACCTCCAGGGAGGACCCATGACCGGCTGAAGCTGAACGAGCCGGGTTGAAGCTGAACCACCGCGCCCACCCCGCTCGCGCGATGTCCAATCCCACCCGGGGAGATGGGGCGGAGGCAGGCAGGCAGAACGTCACGAACAGGGTCGCGGCCATCAGGTCTTGGTCGCCTTCGGCACGGGGTCGGGCACCGTCGCCGCCGCGTACCAGCGGGCGGCGTGGTCCAGCGCGTGCGCGCTCAAGACGGCGAACCCTTCAGGAGTGTCGGGAAGAGCGGAAGGCTGGGCTCGGTCGAGTCCACTGAGCGGCTGATCTGCTCGCGCAGGGCAAGGGCATCGCTCGTGGTCAGGGGCTCGGGGGGTTGCTGTAGCAGCTGCTGCAGCTGAGCCACGTGGGCCAACGATCGCCGGCGGCGTTGTTCGCGCAAGCTGCTGCTGGCGCGTCGGGCGGCCACTCACCGACCCCTCCCTTGTCGACGCTCATGTGCTTCCTGGTGCAGCAGGCACAGCCGCGCACCGAGGCCTTGACGGAGCTGGCTGATGGGTTCGTCGCACACCCCGCATTCGGGGAGGCCGGGGGCGCGGGACGTCACCGACGCAATAGCGACGTCGGTGTCCTGCAGCACCCTGTCCTGTACGTAGTCCATGAAGTCAGGCATTCGGACCACCCTCCCCCGGCAGCAGCGCGGTGACCTGTCGACGCACGGACATCACCGCTGCGATCAGGTCGTCGGATTCGTTGAGGATCCGCTTGGCGTGGGGCAGGTCCGCGTCGGTCAGGCTGCCGTCGGCGAGCGCTGGCGCGAGGGCCTGCAGCAGATCGCCGAACTCGCGGCTCAACTCGCCCAAGCCAACGGCCTGGGCGAACCGGGTGTCCTCCATCCGCTTCTCGGCCACGCGGCCGCGCCGCATTGCCAGATCGCGCTCACAATCACTGCGATACGGTTCCGGCAGCGACAGCACCCACGCATCTTCCAGATCAGTGGGCAGCGCCTTGATCGTGCCGTCCATGTATCGTCCCAGCTGCTGGGCGTTGTGCCTTTCCGCCTTGAACAGCTCAAGATCAGACACGCCCAACCGGAACGGCACCTGGCGGTGCTCAGGTGCCACCAGGTGGACGTACTGCTCGGCAACGCGCATCGCGAACTTGCGCGTGCACATGGCGGTCTGGTCCAACATCCGCCGGGTGTAATCGAAGATCACCGCAGAGCGAGGCCGCAAGAAATGAGGCGCGGGCTTCATGCGCGCACCTCAATGTTCGCGAGAGTCTTGCGGCCATGAAGACGCCCGCATTCCGCTCGATCCCGCTGCGCAGTTGGTGCCGACACCATGGCCCTGGCCGGGTCGTGGCTGTCCTGTTCCGGATAGAGGCGCCGGTCCCCGATGTAGGCTGGGAGCGCCAACCCACCAACCTCACCGGAGACCAGCGATGGAGATTCAAGCTGCAGGGCTGCCTTGGTTTGCAGAAGACGACTACGAGTCATTTAGACGAGTCCTGCCCGATCGCCGGTGGCATCCCACGTATGCCGATTGGCTTAGTGCCGCTGAACAGAACTTTGAGCGCATCCAAACAAGCGGCGTCATGGCCATCAAGGCGCACGTGCGCTCTAACGAGTTCGTCGCCTGGTGCGAAGCAACCAGCCGTGACGTCGATGCCCACGCACTGCTTGCCTGGGGCAATGAGACTGCCATCAGGGCCCACCAAAACAAGAAAGGAAACTGACAGGCTCATGTCAGGCGGCCTTGTCACTGGGCGCGGGTCCGAACACATCTGGGCGGAGGCTGTGACGGCTGACGCCAGTCGCTGCCTCGATTGCGAGCGCGTGCCTTGGCGGGACCGGCCGACGGCCTTTGACCCATTGGCTAACAGCTTGGGGAGTGACGCCCAGGAATCTCGCCAACTCCCGCTGGCCCCCATCAGTCAGTGTTACCGCTTCTCGGATTGCGCTCATGCCCATACTAAAGCATTGCTTTAATACGGAAGTCAAGCGTCGCTTTATTACATTGGCAGTCTTGCTGCCGCACAATCAAGCGATGCTTGACAACGCCGAAATGAGCCGACGCATCAAATCAGCCATAGACGGCAAGCTTGGGTTGAGCCAAGCCGCCGTCGCTGACGCATTTGGCGTTACCGAACAAGCCGTATCCGGCTGGATCCGCACCGGCAAGATTGACAAGCGAAAACTCCCGAAACTCGCGGTCATCACCGGCGTCCCTCTTGCGCTATTTATGCCCGGCGGCGAACTTGAGAGCGACGAGGCAGCTCTGGCGTCTCAACTTCCGAGATACGACAAGCAGAAGATGGAGCTCGCTGCCCAAACCGTCCCCGCCTGGTTCGAGCGTGAAGGCCTCGCCTTCCAGCCAAGCGTTGATTACGACCTGGTGCTAGGAGCGTATGAGTTATTGGTTTCGGCCAATAGCAACAACGTCATCCCCGTCGAGAGGTGGCTCATGGATCAAGCCGCAAAGAGGGGGAAACACGGTGTCGGACAAAGAGAAGCTGGAAGCATTGGCACGGATGGTCACCGAGAGGCTGCACCAACGCGCAAGCGAAAAGCCGAAGCTGCGACTCGTAAGAAGAGTTGATTTCCCTGAATCTGTTGGAGCTCTTGACGGCGTTACTCGCAGCTGTCACTACGCGCGCATTCGAGATTTGTCTCGCATGTACTGGCTGGCGTGGCTTGTTAGACAAGAGACACGCCATGTTGGCGGAGTTCTTGAGATGCTCGGAGACGATGAGCTAATCAGCTTGGCCGGAAAAATGGAGCGGGGACGTGAGTGTCGTGTAGAGGGCATTGCCTTTGACGAAGTTCCCGGCCTGGTCCGGGACGGAACTGTGGCTCTGTGATCGGAGATTGCAAAAATGGCGTTGATTCAATGCGCGGAGTGCGGTCACCAGGTAAGTGAGAAAGCGCCGACCTGCCCCAGTTGTGGCGCTCCAGTAGCTTCCCCAGTTCCAAAGGTCAAAGTAGTTCCCGCCACAAGTAAATCCTCTGGCTGCGGAACACTCATCGCGGCGGCATTCTTGTTGTTCTGCCTGTTGATTCTGCTAGGCCAGTGCACACGCACTTCGACCGAGAACAGCGGCACGTCCTCGAGCGGATCGTTGGCTCCGCCAGCACCGAACCTCACTCCTACGCAGATTTGGACTGATGTTTTAAAAAGTTGGGATCTTACATCCGCGCCTGGGCCTCAGCACGTTCAACTGCGTGATCGAATCGTGTCCTTTAGATCGACGTATCCCAACGCACCCGAAATCAGTCAGATCGCCACGCTTCTTCCGCAGGTTGAGAGTAAAGCGAGTGAGTTCGCCGCCATCGAGGCGCGAGTAGTTTCCGGACGCAAGTGGCGATACTCAGTCGATACCGATGCGATGACCGGCAAGCAAGCGTTCCATGCCGTCATTGCGTCTGAGAATACTGTTGAGCTTGAGTTCCCGTATGGAGAACCGCAGCGCGGAAGGCTTTTTATTCGCCAAAGCCCACAGTTCGGTTTCGATGTCTTTTTTGCCATTGAGCGTGGGCAACTGCTGTGCAGCTCTTGGGACGGCTGCTCTGCACTAGTGCGCATCGACGACTCGGCACCACGGCAGTGGAATGCAAATGGCGCATCCGACCACAGCACGGAGACCATCTTCTTCTCCAACGATCGCGCCCTTTATGAAGCCATCAAAAAGGCAAAAGTCGTTCGAATACAGCCCAAGATCTTCCAAGCTGGCGTGCAGACGTTCGAATTCGACGTTAGTGGTTTCGACCCGAACCAGTTTCACCCTGGAAAAAGCTAACGGAGCCTATCTAAAGCATCGCTTGACTGCTTACTAAAGCGGTGCTTTACTTGCCTCGCCGCCCCACCCGGGACGGCGGGGCCTCCCCAGCACGGCTTTCCCCTAGCGGTGCCGGGGTCGCCCCTCCTACACGGAGGCGCGACGATGTCGACAATCACGCTGGAAGCACTCACCGCGGCCCAGCGCACGGCGCTGAACGGCCAGGCGGTCATCACCTCGGAAGGCCTGTCGGGCATGGCCCGGCGCTTCCGGGTGCAGGCGACGAAAGCGCGCCTCTTCGACAAGCCGGTGCTGGCCCACACGCTGCGCGGCTACGCGCACCTGGCCGCGCATCTGGCGCTTGTGGCCAGCCCGGGCCGCTGGAACTTCGCTGATCCCCATGCGGAGGTGCCGGCCGCGCTGCTGGCCCCGGACGGCCGCTACAGCTGCGACGGCTGCGAGGCCCTGATCCAGCGCGCCGACCTCACCACCCTGCCCCACGGTTTCTTCTGCGTGGACTGTGGCCAGGAGCAGGCGGCATGAGCGGCTACCTGGGCCTTGCCATCTTCTTGGCCGGCTTCGCCGCCGGCGTCGCACTGACCGCCTGGATCCTCCACCGGACGGACAAGCACCTCGAGGCCAGCACCACTGGCCAGGTGGGCCCGTGATCGCCGTCCTGCAGAGCCTGGGCTGCGCGGCGGTCCTGGCCGCGCTGCTGATCGCCGTGGACGTCCAGCGTGAGCGTCGCGCACGTCGCCGTGCGCAGGCTCGCAAGGCGCCGCTGCGCACTTGGCTGGGCCGCTGACATGGGCGAACTCGCGATCCACCCAAGCGATCGGCCGGCGCTGTGCCCCATCCGGCCCACGACGCGAGCGGATGCCGCCGAAGTCACGGCGGCGGTCAGCAAGTACTGCCGCTCGCTGCGCGCCAACGCGTCCGACACCGTCGCCGCCATCAACGCCGCACTTCGCGCCGGCGGCGACACGCTGAGCGCCATCCGGGCCGGCCGCCAACGCGCCGCGCAGCTGCACGAGCGCACCACCCATTCCCACCCGCCCACGAGGGCCTGACCCATGCGCTACCACACCCCCATCGACGGTCCCGATTTCTTGGACGAGTACGCCGATCGCCTCGCGGCAAACAGCCTGACGATCGAGGCCGACCAGATCCGCCGCATCCGCGACCAATGGAACGCGGAGCGAGCCGAGAACCAGCGCTCCGCCAACCACGCCACCTGCCTCGAGAACCAGCTCAGCACCGCCCGCAAGGCACTGCAGCCGGTCGCCAACTCCCACTGAGCCGCGCCACCCCGTGCAACCTATCCAGGAGACGGCCATGAGCCTCATAGCAGAAATCCGCGCACAAATGGCCCGCGAAAGCGGGCCAGTACACCCCCGGCATCTGGCCGAGGTCCTCGAGCAGGACGTCACCACCGTGCGCAACACCATGAACCAGGCCGCCACCAAGGGCCATGGCATCGAACGGCTAGACGACGGCAAGTTCTCGCTGATCCCGGGCTGGGCGCCTGCCCGCGGGCCCAACGCAACCGCTGAGCCCGCCGCCGCGGCGCCGTCAACTAAGGAGCCGCTGCCCCGCGCGGCGGCCGCACCGTCGCCGAAGAAGCCAGCGCCGAAAGCAGAGCCCGCGAAGCAGAAGCGCGCCTACACCAGGCGAGCGACGGTCAAGGACAAGAAGAAGTCGCCGAAGGTACTCCCCAAGCCTTCCACCGCACCCAAGGCCAGCCAGAAGCTGCGTGTCGTCGCAACGACGGCCGCCCTGCCAGACAACGCGGTCTTCGTATCGCGATCGTCTCTCAAAGCTCTGGTGAGCGCCGTGCTCGAGGGCGAGCAGGAGATTACGCCTTCACTTCGCGCCGCATTGCGCGAGGCCACTCACCAGACCGCCGCCGCCTGAGGTCATCATGCCTACCTACGCCGAACTGACTCCCAAAAAGCGCGCCGCATTGATTGATTGCGCGGCCGCGCAACTGCAGCGCTGCAAGGACGGTTACCGCGCCAGCGAAGGCGCGCCGGTGCACAGCAAGCGTGTTTGCAACCAGCTGGCCGCCGACGGACTGGTGGTCGTCAGCCCCTTCGAGCGGACGGTAGACATCACGCCGCTCGGCCTTGAGTTCGCCGGCATTGTCGGCCTGGCCAGCGCGGCATGAGCGCGACCGGCTTCCAGTACGACATCGAGGGCGAGTTGCTGACGCTCGACCAGGTGGCTGCTGTGGCCGCCAGGACGCACCTGCCCCGCGCGACAGTCCGCCGCCGCCTGCAGCTGGGCGACCGCACCTGGGCGCAGCTGCTGCGCCAGACCGACGGCAAGCGCCGACTTTCCTTTGGCCGAAACAGCGGCGAACGCCGCACGGCCCTGACGAGAAAATGACCATGCTGACCCTGATCGCCCAGGCGCTATTCAACCGCCTCGCCGTACCGACCGCGCTGCGCCGCAAGCCTGACCAGGTGATTGGCGATGCTAAGCGCCCTTACCTGCATCGCTGGTACCTCACGCCGTGGCGCAACGCCTACGAGGACATCCCCGAGGAGTCGCGCACGCGCTGGCAACGGTTCGTCGGCCGCCTGCCGAACGTCTACCTGCACTGCATCATGCGCAGCGACGACGATCGGGCGCTGCACGATCACCCCTGGCACTGGGGCAGCTTCATCCTGGCCGGCAGCTACGTCGAGGTCTCGCACGCGCCGTTGCAGGTGAGCCGGTTGTCGCTGCGCGGCGCCGATGCGATGACCGTCGACGTGGGCCCGAAGCACCTGACGCTGTCTCGCCGCTACAGCGCCGGCGCGCTGCGCTTCAACAGCGCCACGTTTGCGCACCGATTGGTCATCAACGACACCGACTACGCCTGGACGCTGCTGTTCGCTGGCCCGCGCTTGCGGCATTGGGGTTTCCTGTGCCCGTCCGGGTGGATCCACTGGAAGAAGTTCACGGATCCGGCCACTAAGGGTTCAACCGTCGGCCAAGGGTGTGACCCGTGAGCAGGACGTGCGGCCATTGCGCCGCGTTTGACCGCGAGCACTTGGTCCACCACCCGCAAGTGCTGGGCGACATCCGACATCCGGGCGTGGCGCGCTGCCGGCGAACGCCGCCGCCGTGGCAAACCGTCAACGACAACGACTGGTGCCTGGCCTGGCAGCCCTGCCGCTCATCGACGGCCGCACTGCACGAGGACAACGGCGCATGAACCTCACCTTGTGCGAAGGCGAAGGCATCCGGCTGTGCGCCAGCTGCGCCCGCAACGTCGACAACCAGCCCAAGCCCAAAGGGCTCGACGTGCGCCGCAGGCTCAACCCCAACACCCGCGGCGAGCGGTGCCCCGAGTGGTACCCGCTCCCGCACACCCCCAAGCCGGCCACACCAGCCACCTGATCCGGAGATCCGCATGACCCAGAACATCATTGTTCCGCTTGAGCAGCTCAGGCTCTCCAGCCGCAACGCCCGAAAGACCGGCGGCGACGACGTCGCCGACATGGCCGCATCGATCGCCGCCGGCGGCTTGCTACAGAACCTGGTCGTCATCGACGGCCCCAGCGGGTTCGAGGTGATCGCTGGCGGCCGAAGGCTCAAGGCGATGCAACAGCTGGCCAGCGAGGGCCGGCTTCCCCAGGAACTGCTCACGGACGGCGTGCCCTGCCGGCGCCTGACCGACGAGGAGGCGATCGAAGCCAGCACGGCCGAGAACACCATCCGCGTGCCGATGCACCCCGCGGACCAGTTCGACGCCTTCAAGGCCATGATCGACGCTGGCAAGTCGATCCCCGACGTCGCCGCGCACTTCACGATCACCGAGACCGTCGTGAAGCAGCGGCTCAAGCTGGCCAACGTCCACCCGGACCTGGTCCAGATCTATCGCGACGGCGGCATGGATCTGGGGCAGCTGCAGGCGCTGGCCGTCACCGATGACCACAAGGCTCAGCTCGAGGCCTGGACCAAGCCCAAGCACGACTGGGAGCGTGATGCTCATTCGCTGCGCCAACGCCTGACGGCGAAGGAGATCCGCTCGACGGATCCCCGCGTGAAGTTCATCGGCCTCGAGGCCTACGAGGCCGCCGGCGGCGTCGTGCGCAAGGACCTGTTCTCGACCCGCGATGAGGCCTACCTCGCCGACGGCCCGCTGCTGGATTGCCTCGTTGCGGCGAGGCTGGACGAAGTTATCGACCAGGTGCGTGCCGAGGGCTGGGCCTGGGTGGAGTACAAGGCAAAGCTCGACTACAGCGGCCGTGCCGAGTACGCGGCGCACCCGACCGAGCCTACGCACCAACCGCCCACGGGTGCGCAGAAGGAAAGGCTGATGGAAATCGAGGGCTGCCAGCTCGTGATCGGCAATGAGTTGGACAAGCTCGACGCTGCTGGCCAGGGTGGCTCCGAGGCCTACGAAGTGCTTTGCGATGAGAGCACTGCGCTGGACGATGAGTCCGAGGAATTGAACGCCGGCACCGACATCTGGCCCGACACCGTCAAGGCCGAGGCGGGCGCGCTGCTCTTCATGGATGACCAGGGTGGCGTGACCATCCTCCGAGGTCGGCTCAAGCCCGGCCAGTCGATCAAGGCCGGCAAGATCGCGGGCCAGCCGAAGGAGGTGGCCAAGGCGAAGAAGCCGGAGCTGAGCGACGCGCTGGTACACCGCCTCACGGCGCATCGCACCCTGGCGCTGCAGGCGGCGCTGGCCAACAACCACGACGTCGCACTCAAGGAGGTGGTCTGCATCCTCATCGAGAACGTCGAGCGCGGCATGGATATGGGCGGCGCCTCGGCGGTGAAACTCTCGCTCAGCCGGCCTTCCATTCCGGACGCACCAGACCTGAAGAAGTGCCAGGCCAGCCTGGCGCTGCAGCAGGCTCTGAAGCGCTGGCGCGAGGCGGGCCTGCCCACCAGCGTGGCAGAGCGCAGGAAGTGGATCTACGCACAGCCAGCGGTCACCCTGCACGGCCTGCTGGCGCTGGCGGCCGCCTACGGCGTCGACGCAGTCCACGGGAAGAACTCCCGCGCGCCGGCGGCCGACGCCCTAGCTGACGCCCTGAAGCTCGACATGGCCAGCTGGTGGCAGCCCACGGCCGACACGTACCTCGGCGCTGTGCCCAAAGCGTTGGCGATCGAGGCCGTCGCCGAGGCCTGCGGCAAGGAGGCGGCCGCCAGCCTAGTCAGCCTCAAGTCCGCGGCCGTCGTCGCCGAAGCGGGCAAGAAGCTCGCAGGCACCGGCTGGTTGCCAAAGCTGCTGCGCGGCCCGCGCTATGCCCTGGCCAAAGCCTCTGCCGCCGCCAGTTCCGCGAAGAAGGCGGCGACCAAGAACACCCCCACCAGGAAGGCAGCGAAGAAGTGATCGATGCGCCATCAGACGCCTCAGGGGAAAGGGCGGGGTCCCGGCCCTGCAGTCAGTGCCAGCAGTACATGGTGGGGCCAGACCAAGCCTGGCTCTGCTACCGCTGCGGATTCGATGGACCCCTGCCGATCGACGCGGTCGCGTCCTACGTGCCGACGCTCAAGGAATAGACCATGTTCAAGAACCTGATGAAGGCCGCTGTGGGGCTCGTGGTGGAAACACCGATCGCCCTGGTCGAGGACTCGGTGACAATGTGCGGCGTGCTCAACGACAAGGCCGAGCCTGCGACGGTCACCGCGCTGAAGAAGGTGGCGCAGAATGTGGCCCAGGCCACCGAGCCGAAGGAGCGCCGCTGATGGCCCCCGGACTGAAGCGACGCGAGATCACGCCGTGCGCATGCTGCGGCAAGGGCCTGGCCAAAGGCGGGCCCATCCTCTATCGCCTCCAGCTCGAGCGGTTTGTCTTGAACCCCCAAGCGATCCAGCATGCGGCCGGCCTCGAGATGATGATCGGTCCGGCGCTAGCCAGCATCATGGGCCCGGACGCAGACTTGGCTGCGCACCTGGATACCGACGCAATGCTGGTGTGCGGCGACTGCATCCTGCGAATGCCGCAGCTACTGCGCGAAAGCGATGAGCGCGGCAAAGAGGTTCACAGGCGATGAGCGCAGTTATCAGCGAGTGCGGCCTCTACCGATACGCCCTTACCCGCGCATGGAGCACGGAAGGCGGATCGGTGACTTTCATCGGGGTGAATCCCAGCACGGCAGATGCCAGCACCGACGACGCGACCGTGAGGAAGTGGCGCGGTTTCGCGACACGCTGGGGCTTCGGCGGATTCCGCGTTGCCAACCTTTTCAGCTACCGCGCGACCAACGTAAAGGAACTGGTATCGGTGGACGATCCCATCGGGCCCTTGAACGACCACTTCCTGCTTGCTTCGTTCGGAGATGCCGACCTGATCGTGCCCTGCTGGGGCGACAGAGGGAAGCTCCCGCGAGCACTGCGGCCCCGGATCGACGCCGTGCGTTCAATGTTGCGCCGGGTAACCATCGCACCGATTCACAGCCTCGGGCTGACGGCGGGCGGCGATCCGAAACACCCCCTGATGCTTGGCTACGCCACCGAACGCCGGGAGTGGGTCCCATGAACCCGACCGCGCCTGCCGATATGACTCTCTTCCTGGTGCTCGCCGAGTACGGTACGGCGCAGATTCCGGTCGAGCGCTGCGCTCATCAGTTTGGAATGACGCCAAACCAGGCGAAAGACGCCGCTAAACGTCAGGTGCTCCCGGTGCCGGCGTATCGACTCGGGTCACAGAAATCGCCATGGGTAGTCGACGCAACAGCTCTCGCTTCGCATATTCGATTGAAGCGCGAAATGGCCGAAGTGGAATGGCGGCGAATTCACGCCGCGTAGCTTCCCAGCCACGATCTCACTCCCACTTTTGTGTTTCCCTGTTCCAAATAGACGCGCCGCTGGCAACAGTAGCAACTAGCCTGGCGCCGTTTATGCAATCCAGTTTGTTCTTATAGCCCTCAGCGCTATCAGCAATGATTCGGCCGTTTACAGCAAACAAGCGCCAGCGCCATTCACCCATTGCATCTTTGTAAGCAACAAACTGCTTTGGATATAGCTCTGTCACGTCCACTTCCTTCGATCTTCGGCTTCGACACTCTAATTCTAATCTGCGACGCCTTGCTCTACCGCAACCAATCGCTCGACAACACGGATCTCCAGCATCTTGTAGTCGTCAAGATACTCCGCCGCTTTCTTGCCCCCGTCAGTTGACACTTGAATTTTCAAGCCGACCTTGTCCTTGCGGGGGCCCGAGGCCTGGAAGAGGCGCGAGAAGCGAGTAGGCGAGACACCTTCAAAATGCCTGAAGCGCACAAAAGAAGCGCCGTTCTCCTTTGGTTCGGAGTCTGACTCTTGAAGAATCGCATCATCATGCAAATCGGCAGCCAGGCTCTTCTCGTAAGGCTCGATGTAAACCACCGCAGCGATTCCGGCAGCCACGATGTGGCGAGCGCAGTTGTGACAGGGGTAAACGGTCGTGAACAAAGTAGATCCTACGATCCCCTTTACGCCGGTTCGTGCCACACAAACGATCGCGTCCATTTCAGCATGCACCGCCCTAGAGAACTCGATTAAAGCTCCGACGCGGGTGTTCTTCTTGATGCTTGCAGCAAGATCTGCGGCTTGCTTGAACTCAATTCCTGAACCTCGAAGCAGTTCAGCAATCTCGTCCCTTAGCTTGTCCTTGTGCTTGTCGTTGTAGCATTTCCCACCTTTGAACACGCATCGCTGATCTCCGTCTCCAGGCTCGTATAGTCCGCCGCCGCCCCGAGGGACATCATTAGATCCAGTGGCAATGATGTTTCCAGCCTCATCCACTATCGATGCGCCAACCTGCCTTGACAGGCATGCCGACCTCAAGCCCGCACTGTAAGCCGCAAACATGCCCCGTTCTTCCTTGTGGGGCGTGTAGGAAGGGTCGTTGTGAACTAGACCGAGAAAACGATCGAGCGAGTCTTTTCTTTGTTTGAGATTTCGACGGGAGTTATTGACAAAATAATCAGCGTGCTGAAGCGTCTTCTCCAACTGCTGCCCGTTGTCCTCCGATTCTTTGCGATCGCGCTCTATGAGCCGCTCCGCTTCCGCTTTAGACATGCCTTGATCAGTGAGGTAGGCTTTTTTCTGCTCGTAAGCGTTCAGCACTCCGACAATAAAAAGCAAATCACCATAGACGGCGCGAAGTAGTGCTACTTCTTGTGGATGCTTGAGTTGATCGATGATGTACGCGGTTCGCAGCGGTTCAATGTCGGGTATTTCCACGTCTGGGTGTTGATCGGTCCGATGAAGGGAAATCTGCTTGATCGCTAGCTGAGCAGCCATGTCTTCACCAAGAACACCCCGCAACTTATTTCCCATGTCTTGAAGCGTCCAGATTCGCTTGAACGCATCATTGCCATCAGACGGAGGTTCCGCAGTGATGGATAGCGTGTCCATCTGCGAACGGAAAAGATCGCTGAGCTTGATGTGGACCGGAGCGTAGTTGCGCTCTTTCAGGGACGCGACCAGCTGCTCCAGAACCAAGGGCACACCAGCGCCAGCTGGCCCGCTAAGTGCGATGACCAGCTCTTTCGATTTGCGGGACTCGATGTGCCCGAGGGCAGAAGTGGATGTGCCAGACGATGGCTTACCTAGGCCTCTTTCACGCGTAAGTACGGACTGCAACTTACTGGTATTCAACGCACCCCCTATGCGCCAAAGAACCTAACCTAGGCTTCTATTTGCCTGGCAGCTTCTTGGCGTGCTCTAGAATCCGGGAAAGAGCGTCAGAGGGATTTTTCTCTTTTCGAGGAAATACAAGAATGTCGGCTTTACGTTGCTGGGAAATGCTCAGCTGCAATTCCAACTGCTTAAATCGCAGCGCAATCTCGGAGTCAGGACCCTTCAAGCCATGCCGATTCTTGTCCATTTCATGCTCCCGCGAAACGCTCAATTTTACAGCCCCATGTGTCGCCGGATGAGACGGGACTAGCCCCTGTCTTGACACCCAATATTACGTGAGTGATAGCACTCTCCCAAGCAAACGTCACTCGCTACTTTAAGCGGCCATGCCCGCCGAGGTGCTGCCGAGGTGCTGCGGAGGTGCTGCGGAGGTGCTACTAAGCACGGAGAATGTATTATAAGTAATTGTTTATAAATGACTTATTACGTACGTCGGTCCAGTCCATCATCGGGGCGACGCTGAGGCGGGTGGTTTCGGGGGCGGGCAGCGGGGTCATGGCGATAGTCTAGCGGGCGGCCGGGTGGATCAGCCGAACAGACGGCGCCGCCAGGGCCGGCGCTCGCGCAGCACAGGCGGCCGTTCATACTGCCCCGCGAAAATCAGCGCGCGCTCATCGGCGGGCGTGCGCGCGGTCACCACCACGCGCACCGGGCCTTCGCCGGACGGCGGCACGTGGCGGAACTCCCAGCCCGACGTGTCCAGCCGCGGATCGGCGAACACGCGGCCCACGTCGGGCCGGTGGCCGCCGGTGGGGCAGCGGTGCCGCACGCCGTCCACGGTGATTTCCACCGCGTCCAGCGCGCCGTCGTCGATCGAGGCGGCCCAGCCGCGCAGGTGCAGTTCGCCGGCGTCGGAAAGCGTGCGCTCGTCGGCCCAACCCCAGGGCCCGCGCCGGAAGCCCGACAGCGCCGACAGGTCGCGCGCCGGGTCGGCGGCCACCACGTACAGGTCCTGTTCGTGCGCCAGGCCGCGCGGGATGCGGAAGTACGGGTGCCCCGCCCCGCAGGCGCGGGCGATGGCGCCAGCCACGTGCGCCTCGTTGACGTAGGTGGTGCCGTAGCTGGCGGTGTCGAGGTCCTCGTTCTCGCTCTGCGGCCAGAACAGGAAGCCGCTGTCGGGAAACACGTGGCCTTCGGGCACCAGGCACGCGTCATGCACGCTGAAACACAGCACGCCGTCGGGCGCGAGGCAGTCCACCAGGCGCGCCAGCCAGGCATCGAACAGGGTCGCCGGCAGGTGCGAGAACAGCGACGCCACCCAGATGAACTGGAACCTGCGCCCGGGCTGGAACTGGTCGGGCGTGCCGGGCGACGCGTGGCCCATCACGCCGAAGCGTTCGCACACGAAGGCCAGCGCGTCGGGCTGCACTTCGGCCGCGTGCAGGTTCACCCGCGGCAGGCCCAGCGAGAGGAAGCGCAGCAGCCGGCCATAGCCGCAGGCGAAGTCGAGCACCGACACCTGGTCGGCGGCGCCGGGGAACAGCGCGCGCAGCACCTGTTGGGCCGCCTCGTGCTGCTGCAGCGCCACGTTGAAGTACTGGCTGAAGGACGCGTTGGCGTCGCGGTGGTGCTTGAGCGAATGCAGCAGCATCTGGTCGCCGGCGTGGATGCCGGCGTCGAAGCGGGCGGCTTCGCTGGCCGTGCCCAGGTGCGCGCCGTGCTGCCAGACGACCCGGCGGAAATACGGGTCGTCACAAAGCACGCGCGCCTGCATGAGCAGGCGCGCGTCGGAAGCCGTGTTCGCGGGGTCCATCCCGGGACGGGTCAGGTCAGGAGAAGGTCAGTTCGGGCCGTTGCCGTTGCCCTTACCCTTGCCCTTGCCCTGGTTGCCCTTGTCCTGGTTGCCCTTGCCGGAATTGCCCTTGGCCTGCGCCGGCTTGCCGCCCGGGGAACCCTGGCTGCCATTGCCGACGTACGGGGCGCGGCCATGCGCCTTCAGCCGGCCGTGGCCCTTGTCCACGCGGCCCTTGAGCGCATGGAACTGCGCCGAACCGGGCTTGATGCCCATGCGCTTCGCGACCGCGCCCCAGCCCTGGCCGGGATGGCGGTCGTAATCGCTGACTATCTCGCGGCACGGGCGGTCGAGCAGTTGGGCCAGCGCGCAGGCGTAGTAGATGTCGCCGGGGGCCCAGCGGCGGTCCACGTACAGCTCGCGCACGTACTCGCGCGGCGCACCGTAGTTGGAGTACATGTCGTCGTAGAAATAGTCCGGGTTGCCGCGGCCATAGGTGTTGATTTCGCCCAGCCGCGCGTCCAGCCAGACATCACCGGTGCGCGGGCTGTAGTTCAGGGAAATCGTCTGTGCCTGCGCACTGGCTGAGAAGGCGAGCGCGGTGGCCAGGGCGAGCGTGATGATTGACTTCTTCATGGGCGGTCCTAGGGTGCGGGTGAATGTGGGGGCAGTGTGGCCCCCACCGATGAATTCAGGCTGAGTACCCTACATGCGCTGCAGGCGATGGGCGAGGCCGTCGGCCGCCGGGCGCTCGCGCGCGTCGAGCATTTCCAGTGCGCCGTCGGGCTGCAGCGAGAACCAGCGGCTGGCGCCGTTGACGTCCAGTCGGTAGACCACCGCGGGCTGGTCATCGAGCACGGCGCTTTCCTCGGTCCAGGCACCCTGGCCTTCGAACACCTCGCCACCGTCCCGGGCCAGGTAGGTTTCCTGCAGCTCGAAGCGGCGGCCCTGGTCGTCGGCCACCAGGCGCAGGCGCGTCTGGATACCGTCGCAGTCCGCACAGGGCAGCACGCCCTGCCAGGTCGAATCCAGCGACGCGGCGGCCGACGCTGGCGCTTCGCCCGCCGCCGCCGCCGGTGGGGCCGACGCCGCGGGGTCGGGTTCGCTGCGGCTGCAGCCGGACAGCGCCAGCAGGGCGGCCAGGGGGATCGCGAGGGACCAGCGGCTCAGGGACATCGGGGTGCTCCGGAAATGGCCCCCATCGTAGCCGGTCGCGATGCGGGCATCAGCCACCGGCGCGGCCCCGGACCCCGTCGCAAATCCATCAACCCCGTTGCCGCCGGCCGCGCGTTGGAAGCCTTGCCAGCCCGCCAGGAGACGCGCCATGACCGACCGCCTGCCCCACCCCTCGGACTTCGACCGCATCGACGCCAAGCGCATCGCCGGCAACAGCCTTGCGCTGCTGGTGCACGCGCTGGCGCTGGCCATCCTGATGCTGCCCGGCACGTGGGAGCCGCCCCGCGCCACCCCGCGCGAGGAAACCGTGCTGGTGCAAACCGTGCCGCCGCGGCCGCCGCCGCCCACCCTGCCGCCGCCCCGGACCCCGACGGTGCAGCCGCGCCCCGAGCCCACCCCGGTCGCCACGCCGCGCCTGGACAGCACGCCCGTCGTCGACACCACGCCGGTGATGAACGAAGGCACCGAGTTCGCCGAACCCGTGGACCCGGGCCTGCCGGTGGACAGCTTCGACGCGGGTCCGCCGGGCGTGGAAACGCTGGCCTACGACGTCCATCCGGCGCCGCGCTATCCGCGCCAGGCGCTGCGGGCCGGCCGGGAAGGCACCGTGACGCTGCGCGTGCTGGTGGACGAACAGGGCTGGCCCAGGTCGGTCGAGGTCGAGCAAAGCAGCGGCCACCGCGAGCTCGACCGCGCCGCGCGCGAACACGTGCTGGCGAAGTGGCGCTTCCATCCCGCCCAGCGCCAGGGCCGCGCGATCAGCGCGTACGCACTGGTGCCGATCGAGTTCGGGCTGCCCTGAACGGGCGCTCACGCCGGTTCGACGCAGGGCGCCCACAATGGGCCTTTCTCGAACCGGCGGCCGACATGAAGCAGCTTCTCCCCCTGATCGCCCTGCTCGCGGCCACCGCGCCCGCCCTGGCACAGCAGCCCGAGCCACCGCGCTGGACTGTCGGCGCGCTGGTGATCGATCGCGATGCGCCCTACCGCGAGCTCGACGAGGGCCTGCTGGCGGTGCCGCTGGTGCGTTTCGAAGGTGAACGCGCCTACCTGCGCGGCCTGCGCGCCGGCGTGCGCCTGGTGGAGTCGCCCGGGTACGAGCTGGCGGTGTTCGCCCAGGCCCGCCTGGACGGCTACGACAGCAAGGACTCGCCCTACCTGGCCGGCATGGCCGACCGCCGCGCGTCGCTCGACCTGGGGGTCGCGTCCACCTGGACTTCCCGACGCCTTGGCGCGCTGGAACTGTCGGCGGCCGCGGACGCCCTCGACCGCAGCGGCGGCTACGAACTGGCGGCATCGTGGACGGGCCGGTTCGCCGCGGGCGGCTGGTCCTTCTTCCCCGGCGCCTCGCTGCGCTGGCACGACGCGCGGATGGTGGACTACTACTACGGCGTGCGCGCTTCGGAAGCGCTGCCGGGCCGCGCCGCGTATTCGGCCGACGCGGCGGTAACGCCCGACGTGTCGCTGCTGGCCACGCGCCCGCTGGGCCAGCGCTGGAACCTGTTCGCGCGCGCCAGCCACGCCTGGCTGCCGTCCCAAGTCAAAGAAAGCCCGATCGTTGACCGCAGCGGCAATACCTCGCTGATGGTCGGACTGGGCTATGCCTTGGACTGACGGCATGGACCCCGCCCGGGTCGTCTAGAGAAGGTTTGGCTGAAGCGGCACGGGCTCGTCCAGCCAAGGCAGGGCCGTGTCGATGACCGCCCGGTCCCGCCCGCCCGCCTTGGCGGCATAGAGCGCGCGGTCGGCGCGCGCCACCAGCGACAGCTCTTCGTCTTCCGCCCGGGCCTGTGCCACGCCGATGCTCACGGTCAGCGGCTGGTGCGGCCAATGCATGGTTTGGAAATCGCGGCGAATGCGCTCGGCCACCAGCAGCGCGCGCTCACCTTCAAGCCCGGGCAGCAGCACCGCAAATTCTTCACCACCATAGCGACCTGCCACGTCTCCCGGACGCAGCGCCGCCTTGAGCAAGCGTCCCACTTGGCGCAGGGCCTGGTCGCCCGCCACGTGACCGTGGGTGTCATTGAAGGGCTTGAACCGGTCCAGGTCCAGGATCAGCAGCGAGAACACCGCGGCTTCGTCGCGGCGACGGCGCAGCAGCTCGGCGATGGCCGTCTGGAAGGCGCGGCGGTTTCCAAGCTGGGTGAGTTCGTCGGTCAGGGCGTCCTCGCGCATGTCGCTGGTGACGCGCTGCTCGCGTTCGACCCGGTCCAGAAGCGCGCTGACCGACCAGATGATCCATGCCAGCAGTCCACCCGAGGCCAGCGCCAGCAGCGTGATGGTGGCATCGGGCGACAGCATGCCGCGCGCCTGCAGTCCCTGCGCCGCATAGCTGAGCAGGCTGGGAACGAGCAGCGACGGCAGCAGCGCGCGCCTGGACACCGCACCCCCGAAGCTGTCCGCCGAAAGGACGCGCATCAGGCCGGTCTCGGGGCGGACCGCGAGCATGCCCAGGGCCAGGGTCAGCAGGAGCAGCGCGGTATGCAGGGCGATGGGGCTGAACGGGATACGCTCCTGCAGGTCGGGTCCGAAATAGCCGAACGTCGACAGCGCGTAAAGCGCAATGGCAATCACCGCGAGCAGCAGCCCCTGCGCGGCGGCAGCCCAGCGTGCCAGGCAGTTGGCAACGCCCGCACCGCCCAGCAGGACGAACGAAAGGGCGCTTACCTGCGACATCCGGCCGGGGATTCGCCCATTCATCGCAAGCGCGGGATCATCGAAGAACATCATGTCAATGCCCAGGTCCACCCGCCACGCGTAATGCACCAGGGTGAGCGCACCCAGCACCATCGCGGCCAGCGCCAAGGCGGCCGAGACCCCTCGGCGCGAGGCGGACGGCGAGCGGCAGCCCAGCAGCGCTGAACCCATCGCCAACATGCACAGTGCGGTGTTGGCCTTCATGTCGACATGACCCGGCAGCATGGCCTTCAGCGCGGCAATGTCGCCGGCCCAGCCCATCAGGACCATGCTCGCCACGGCGATCGCCAGCACGGCCACAACCCGCGCGAAACGCCTGAATCCCCTGACGGCGCGTGGGTCTGATCGGCCGACCTGCGTGTGCTCCATCAAAGGCACTCGGGCCGGGTGTCGAGTACGGTCTGGTCCATGGCGGCCAGCAGGCGCGCATCCAACTCCGCGGCGGGAAGTTCGTGAAGGAAGAAGTATCGGCACGCTGCCAACTTTCCCTCATAGAAATCGCCGTCCGCAGGCGTCGCCGGCCTGGCCTGCGCGGCCACCAGCGCCTGGCGCAGCCAGCACCAGGCGATGGCCAGGTGGCCGACCAGGCTGAGGTAGCGTGAAGCATTCGACAGTGCCAGCCGCACCTCGCCGCGCGCCATCGCCGCACCCAGCGCGCCGGTGGTCCTGGCCACCGTGGCGGCGCAGTGCGACAGCGCGATGGCGTGTTCGGTGAGCGCGGGCACCCGGCCCGCGGCGCTGGCGGTGGCGGCGATTTCGTGCAGCAGCAGCTTGAGCGCGGCGCCGCCGTCCATCATCACCTTGCGGCCCAGCAGGTCCAGGCCCTGGATGCCGTTGGCGCCTTCGTGGATGGGGTTGAGGCGGTTGTCGCGCCAGTACTGTTCCACCGGGTATTCGCGCGTGTAGCCGTAGCCGCCCAGCACCTGGATGGCCAGGTCGTTCGCCTTCAGGCACCAGTCGGCCGACCAGGCCTTGATGACCGGCGTGAGCAGTTCGAGCAGCAGGTGCGCCTCACGGCGGCGGTCGGCGTCGGCGTCCTGCGCCTGCACGTCCACCAGGGTGGCGGCGTACAGCGCCAGGCCGAGCGCGCCCTCGGTGTAGGCCTTCTGCTGCAGCAACATGCGGCGCACGTCGGCGTGTTCGATGATCGCCACCGGCGGCGAGGCCGGGTCCTTCTGGTCGGGATGGCGGCCCTGCCTGCGGTCCTTGGCGTACTGCAGCGAATAGCGGTATCCGGCGGTGCCCAGCATGATCGCGCCCAGGCCGACGCCGATGCGCGCCTCGTTCATCATGTGGAACATCTGCGCCAGCCCCTGGTGCGGCTGGCCCACCAGCTCGGCGAAACAATCGCCGCGCTCGCCGAACTTCAGGAACGTGTTGACGATGCCGCGCTGGCCCAGCTTGTGGTTCACGCCGGCCAGCTGCACGTCGTTGCGTGCGCCCAGCGTGCCGTCGTCGTTGACGCGGAACTTGGGCACGATGAACAGGCTGATGCCCTTCACGCCCGGCGGCGCGTCGGGCAGGCGGGCCAGAACCAGGTGGATGATGTTGTCGGACAGATCGTGTTCGCCGCCGCTGATCCACATCTTGGCGCCGCTGAGGCGGAAGCTGCCGTCGCCCGCGGGCTCGGCGCGCGTGCGGATGTCGCCCAGCGACGAACCGGCCTGCGGCTCGCTCAGGCACATCGTGCCCAGGAAGCGGCCCTGCAGGATCGGCGTGCGGTAGCGCGCGCATTGTTCCGACGTGCCGTGCGCCTGCAGCAGGTTGGCCACGCCGCGGGCCAGCATCGTGTAGCCGGACGTGGACACGTTGCTGGCCACGAACATCGCGTCGCAGGCCAGGCCCACGGTGTAGGGCAGCTGCATGCCGCCTTCGTCGGCGTCGGCCAGCATCGCCGTGAACCCCGCCTGCGCGAAGGCGTCCAGCGCCACCTTCACCTGCGGGATGATCTGCACGCGGCCGTCCACGAAGCGCGGCTCGTGTTCGTCACTGGCGCGGTTGTGGCCGGCGAAGGTGGCGTCGGCGAGGTCCTGCGCGGCGTCCAGCACGGCGTCGAAGGTCTCGCGCGAGTGTTCAGTGAAGCGCGGATAGCGGCACAGCGCGCCCGCGTCCTGCACTTCATGCAGCAGGAAATCGAGGTTGCGGCGATCCACGGGGCGGAAGTCGGTCATGGCGGGTCTTGCGGGCGGGAATGCCCAAGGTTAGCAAGGCCGCGCCGCGCGGGCGTCAATCGCGCCCGCGCAGGGTGGACTGGGCGCGCGACTGCAGCGCCGCCAGCGCCTTGGGGATGCTGCCGGCGGCGTCCACGCGGATCACGTGGCGGTCATGTTCGGGCTGCAGGTCATGGTCGGCCTCGTGCGCCCAGGTGACGTGGTAGGGCACGTGGATGCCCCAGCCGCCCAGCCGCACCACCGGCTCGATGTCCGAGCGCAGCGAGTTGCCCACCATCGCGAAGGCGTCGGGGTCGACGCCGAACTCCGCCAGCAGCCGCGCATACGACCGGGCGTCCTTCTCGGACACGATCTCGATGCGGCGGAACAGGTCGGCCAGGCCCGACGCGGCCACCTTGGCTTCCTGGTGGAACAGGTCGCCCTTGGTCACCAGCACCACCGGGTATTGGTGCGCGATTGCCGCCACGGCGTCGCGGATGCCGGGCAGCAGCGCCACCGGATGCGCCATCACCTGCTTGCCCAGCCCGACGATGCGGTGCAGGTCGTCGGCGCCGATCCGCCCCTGCGTCACCGCGAACGCCGCCTCGATCATCGACAGCGTCATGCCCTTGGCGCCGTAGCCGAACAGCTTGATGTTGGCGCGCTCGGTTTCCAGCAGGCGCTCATGCAGGTGCGCATCGGCCAGGTCGACGTAGCGGCCGACGATGGCCTCGAATTCCGCGTGCGCCGACCGGTAGTAACCCTCGCTGTGCCAGAGGGTGTCGTCACCGTCGAAGCCGATGAGCTGGATCATGGGGGGCGCAGCATTTGCCGGGAGTGGCCCAAGGTTACTACCGCAAGGGTGCGGGTTGGCCGGCCCGATGCGGCATCATGGTCGCCTGCTTTCGGGAAACCACCATGACCAGCGAAGAAAACACCACCCCCGGGCCGGCCACCCTCACGCCGGTCGAGGCCCGCATCCTGGGCAGCCTGGTGGAAAAGGAAGCCACCACGCCCGAGGCCTACCCACTCACCGCCAACGCGGTGGTGCTGGCCTGCAACCAGAAATCCAACCGCGACCCGATGCTGGAGCTCGAACCGGGCGAAGTGGGCCATGCGCTGCGCGAGCTGGAAGGCCGCGGCCTGGTGCGGTCGGTGCACGGCGCCCGCGCCCAGCGCTACGAGCACCGCTTCGCCAGCGTGTATTCGCTGACCCAGCCGCAGCAGGCCGTGCTCAGCGTGATGCTGCTGCGCGGCCCGCAGACCGTGGCCGAGCTGATCACGCGCTGCGAGCGCCTGGCCACCCTGCGCGACCAGGACGACGTGCGCCAGCTGCTGGAGCGGCTGACCCAGCGCGGCTTCGTGCTGAACCTGGGGCGCGCCGCCGGGCAGCGCGAAGACCGCTACATGCACCTGCTGGGCGGCCCGGTGTCGGCCGACCAGTTCGTGACGGCCAGCCGGCCGGCGAGCGAACGCATCGGGCTGGAGGTCCGCGTGGAAGCGCTGGAGCGTGAAGTTTCCGAGCTGCGCGCCCGGCTGGACGCGCTGGGCGGCTGAGCCGCTGCGGATTATTCGACCGGCGGCTCGGCGGCGCTGCCGATCACGGCCAGCCCGCCGCGAAGCCGGTACACGGCCGCATGCGGGCGGCCGAACACCTTCGTGCTGGCCTCTTCGAGCGTGGCGCCGGCATCCACCGAAAGCCAGTAGCGGCCGCAGTCGTCACCCATCGCGCGCGATCGGGCCAGCTGGTGTGCGCCCAGGCGCTGCCCGGTGATGCGCTGGGACGCCTCGCCGCTGGCGAACACGCCCACCAGTTCGGTTTCCGGCGACGGCCGCACCAGCCACACCGTGGCGTCGGGCGCGGTGAGCAGCAGGGCCACCTGGCCAGGCACCACGATGTCCACGCGGCGGATGGATTCGCGGCCGGGTTCGGCGCCGGGCACCGACTGGCCGCCGTCCACCACGATCACCTTGCCGGGGACCGGCAGCACGAGGCCGGGGAACTGGCAGCGGCTCCAGTCCACGCCCACCGGCGCGTCTGCGACCGAAGCCGGCGCCGGCTCGGAAGCGTCCGATTCGGCATCACCACCGCAGCCGGCCAGCAGCGCGAGCGAAAGCAGGGGCAGGCAGCGGCGCAGGGCAAGAGGCATGGGTGATTTCCGGGGGGCGACGCGGCGAAGCATACCGGAGCCGCCCGCCGCGGCGGCGTCAGGGATGTTCAGCTTCCACGTGCACCCGCTCGCGGCGCAGCAGGTACAAGCCGCTGGCGACGATGATGCCGGCGCCCACGAAGGTCATGCCGTCGGGAAGCACCTGCCAGACCAGCCAGTCCAGCCCCAGCGCCCAGGCCAGCGCGCTGTACTCGAACGGCGCCACCACCGAGGCCTGGCCGGACCGGAAGGCCTCGGTGATCGCGACCTGGCCCAGGAAACCGCTCAGGCCCACCGCCACGATGATCCAGCCGTCGGCGCCCTGCACCGGCACCCACGCCGGCCAGGCCAGCGCCGCCGCGCCCGCGCCCGTCATCAGCAGCATCCAGAAGACCAGGCTTTGCGAGCTGTCGGTCCGGTGCAGCACGCGCACCATGATGGCCGACAGGGCGTAGCCGCCGGCCGCCAGCAGCACCGCCAGTCCCGCCAGGCTCAGCACGCCCTCGCCGGTGGGCCGCAGCACCACCAGCACGCCAAGCAGCCCGACGAAGACGGCGGCCCAGCGTCGCGGGCCGACTTTTTCGCCCAGCAGCGGCACCGACAGGGCGGTGATCAGCAGCGGCGCCACGAAGAACAGCGCGTAGGCGCCGGTCATCGGCATGCGCTTGAGCGCATAGGCGAACGCCGACAGCATCAGGATGGACAGTGCTCCCCGCAGCAGGTGCAGCGGCCAGCGCACCTTCCACAGCGTGGCCACCGTGCCGCTGGCCGCCACCCACAGCAGCACCAGCGGCAGCGACGACAGGCCGCGGATGGCCGCCACCTGCATGGCCGGGTAGTGGCCCGAGAGGTGCTTGAGGCCGCCGTCCATCAGCGAGAAGAAGGCCACGGCGACCAGCATGGCGACGATGCCGCGCAGGTTGTTGTTCGATTCCATCCGCCCATTCTGGGGCCGCGCCTGGCCCGGCGCACGGGGCGATCACCGCGGCGCGCAGGCCAGCGCCACCTTTGCGTCGAGCTCGGAGCGCTGGCGGAAGCTGAGCCGGTTCCAGAGACGGTCGCGGGTGAGGTCGGCGGCGCGGCGGGCGCTGGCGCAGCGCGAGGCGGATGGATCGGCGGGCTTGCGGGCAGCCACCGGATGCCGCGGCGCGGGCTGCTGGCGCGCCGACGGCACGGCCACCGCGGGCAATGCGGGGGCGGGCTCGGCCCGGGGCGGGGTGCCGCGGGTCCAGGCCGTGCGCTGGCCCGGCGCGCAGGGCAGCGACTGGTAGCTGGCCACGCCGTCGGTGCCCAGGCACTTGTACAGGGAAGCCGACGGCAAGGCCGCGGGCAACAGGAGCAACAGCAGCAGGATGGTGCGCATGACGGACCCTCGGTGGGGCCTTCATTGCACGCCGGCGCGGACCAGCAAGCCGTCAGTGAACCGCCCGGCGGTGGTGATGAAGCCGTCGCGCGTGCGGGTCAGCCCCGGCGCCGGGTCACGGCTGCGAGCCGTCGCCGCCCAGCAGTTCGGGGTCGCGGCATTGTTCGATCACCCAGCGCTTCATGCGTTCACGCTGCAGCTGAGTGAGCTCCAGCCACGCCAGCTGCGCGGCGGTGTCGTTGAAATCATGGGCCTGGGTGCATTCGCTTTTGCGCTCGGTCGGCATGGCGCTGGCCACGGCATCGCGCAGCCGTTTTTGTTCGTCCGCGCGGGCCTGCGCGGCCATGCGCCGCTCCTGCGCCAGCCGGGCGGTTTCGGCGATTCGGTCGGATTCGGCCTGGGCCAGCGCGGCGCGCGCCGCCAGTTCCTCAGGCGACGGCGCCGGATCGGGCGTGGCCTCGCGCTTCCACACCTGGGTGCTGCCCTTGGCGCAGGGTTCGGACTGGATGCTCACCGCGCCCTTGGGGTCGGTGCACTTGTACAGCGCTTCGGCCGCCGCCATCGGGGAAGCCAGCAGCAGCACGGTGAACAGGATCGGACGGAATGTCATGGCGTTCTCACAGGCGCAGGCAGGCAGTCTGCCTGCGCCCGTTGGCGAATACCAACCTACTCGGCGGCGGGTGCCGGAGCCGGAGCCGCGGCGGCCGGCGGCGCCGCGCCGCGCAGGTGCTGGTCGAGGAAGGCCAGGACCTTGCCCCAGCCTTCGATCTGGTTCTTCTTCTTGCTGAAGCCGTGGCCCTCGTCGGCGAACAAAACGTATTCCACCGGCACGCCGTTTTTCTTCACCGCCGCCACGATCTCGTCGGACTCGGGCTGGATCACGCGCGGGTCGTTGGCGCCCTGCAGCACCATCAGCGGCACGTTGATCTTGTCGGCGTGGAACAGCGGCGAGGTCTCGATCAGGAAATCACGCTGGGTCTCGGGGTTGCCGATTTCCTGGTACAGCGCCTCGCGGAAGCTTTCCCAGTAAGGCGGGATGGATTCGAGCGTGCGCAGCCAGTTAGAGACGCCGAAGATGTTCACGCCCACCTTGAACTCGCCCGGCTTGAACGCCAGCGCGGCCAGGGTCATGTAGCCGCCGTAGCTGCCGCCGATGATGCCGATCTTGTCGTCGTCCACGTAGTCGAGCGACTGCAGGTACTTCTTGGCTTCGATGGTGTCCCAGAGCGGCTCGCGGCCGTGCTTGCCGTCGTCGGCGGCGAAGAAGGTCTTGCCGTAGCCCGAGCTGCCGCGGTTGTTGATGCCCAGCACCACGTAGCCGTGGTTCACCAGGTACTGGATGGTGGCCGAATGCGCACGCGTGGTCTGGCCGCCCGGGCCGCCGTGCACCCATACCAGCGCCGGTGCCTTGGCGTCGGCCGTGGCCTGGTGCGGCTTCCAGAGGATGTTGGGCACTTCCATGCCGTCGAAGCTCTTGAAGCGCACCACGCTCGAGTCCACCAGGTCGGCGGGGTCGATGGCGGGATTGAGCGAGGTGGTGAGCTGTTTGGGTTCACCGCCCAGTTCCAGCATGTACAGGTCGTTGGGCTGGCGGTCGCCGTTGAGGTAGAAGGCCAGGCGCTTTTCCGAATCGGCGATGCGCAGGCCGCGGATCTCGCCGGCGGGCAGCGCGGGCAACGGCTGCTCGGCGCCGCTGGCGGCGTCATACAGCTTCACGCTGGTGCTGCCGTCCACGTTGGTGGCCACGGCCAGGTACTTGCCGCCCTTGGAGAAATAAGCGGCCACGATGTCCCAGTCGGCGCTGCGCACCGGCTCGTGCTCCCAGCTGCCCAGCTTCACGCGGCGCAGCTGCGCGAACTCGCCCTGGTCGTTGGCCGTGTAGTACAGCCACTGGCCATCGGGGCTGAAGTCCTGGGCGTTGAACTGCGCCTGGCCTTCGTGTGCCGACACTTTGGTGGCCTTGCCGGTCGCCAGTTCGACCACGTGCAGGTCGCTGTCGTTGGTGGTGTTGGACTGGCCCAGGGCCAGCCATTTGCCGTCCAGCGACACGACGCTGGGCTCCAGGCCGTCGGTGTTCTCGTAAACGCGGGTGCGCTCGTAGCTGGTCGCGTCGTAGCGGTAGACGTCGAAGAACTTCGGGTCGCGCTCGTTGCTGATCACGTGGAAGGCGCTGCCGTCGGCGGTGAAGCCCAGGAAATCGGCCTTGAGGTTCTCGCCGGGCGTGAGGTCCTTTTCGGTGCCGTCGGCCTGGATCACGTAGAGGTGGTTGAGTTCGTTGCCGCCCTGGTCACGGGTGATCAACGCGCGGTCGTCGGCCGGGAAATAGGCCACCGCGTAGTTGTTGTCGGTGCTGGACGCGGTCACCGGCGTCCAGTCGCCGCCGGCCACGGGCATCGTGTACGCATTCCAGATGCCGGACTTGTTGGACGAGAACAGCAGGCGCGATTCGTCGGCGCTGAACGAGGCACCCGTGACGCCGGTGGACTCGATGAATTCCTCGATCGCGTACTGCCGGGACGGGCGCGCGATGGCGGCTTCGGTGACGGGCGTGGCGGTGCTGCCGGCGTCGGGTGCGGCCTCCGGAGAGGTCGCGGGCTTGCAGGCGACCAGCGAGAGCGACAGCGCAATGGCAAGCGTCAGGGCAGTGCGGCGGACGAGGGGCATGGGCGGACTCCGGGGTGGGCAGTGGCCGACTCTACGCCCGTCCCCGGCCCCAGCCCAATCGTCCGAAGGTCATGCCGGGCCGGGCGGCCCGAACCGCAGCGGCGGCCGGGCGTCGCGCCGGGCCGCGGCGCGCGCGAGGATGGCTTCGCGCTCGGCCACGCCGGCCTGGCCCCAGCGCAGGATTTCCTGCAGGTGCCGGCCGCAGCCGATGCACACGTCGGCGTCGTCCAGGCAGCAGTTGCGGACGCAGGGGGAGTCGGGCTGGTCGCGGGCCGGGGCCATGGCCGCCAGTGTGTCTCGTCATGACAGCCATCGCCACCCCGCCCGGGCGCAGGCCCAGCCCGCGGGGCCGTCCCTCAGAGGTCGATGTCCTTCTTCGCACCCATGGAATCCTCGTTGCCGGTGATCGCCGCGGTGGCAAACGCCAGCAGGCGTCCCACGACGCCGGACGGCCCCGTCCACACTTCGGCGTGCGCGGGCGTGATGCGCAGCAGGGTCAGGTCGGGGTCCTCGCGTCCGCCGGGGTAGTAGACGCCTTGCAGGGGCGACCACAGTTCGGAGATCTTGGCTTGGTCGTGGATCTCTTCGGCCTTGCCGCTGACGCAAACATAAGTGTTCTTCGCCTTCGACCCGTAGGTCAGGCAGATTGCAGGGTGGGTGTGCACTTCGCCCACCACGTCCGCCTTGCGCGAGGTGAGGAACCACAGGTGGCCTTCGTCGTCCACCTGCTGGGTATCCATCGGGCGACTGTGCAGCTGGCGACCCCCGTCCTGCGTGGTGAACATGGCGATGTCGAGGTCCATGACCAGTTCCCGCAGTTCTTCGATCTGCTGCTTTCGCGTGCTTTGCATGGCGTGTCCTCTGGTGGGTATCGGCAAAGCGCTGCAAGTTCGATGCCAGTGCTTGCGCGACGCTGAACAACGGATGCCGCGGTGCCTCGTGCGGCGGCGATGCGGTGTTAGCGTGGCGCCACTTCACAGGCCCAGGAGCCGCGCCATGTCAGACACGTCCCGGCTCGCCAGCATCACTGCGTTCCTGATCAAGCACCGCAACTCGCCCGTGCTGCGTGGCAACGTCGCGACCGAGGCCGCCACGGCGCCGCCCGACGTCGAGGCCGCCGAACAGTTCACCCGCGACCTCGAGGCGCTGGGCCCCACTTTCGTGAAGATCGGTCAGATGCTCTCCACGCGCCCGGACCTGGCGCCGCCCGAATACATCGCCGCGCTGGTGCGCCTGCAGGACAAGGTGGCGCCCGCCGAGCTGGACGTGATCGAGGCGCAGATCGCCAGCGAGCTGGGCGCGCCGATCAAGAAGCTGTTCGCACTGTTCGACCCGGTGCCGCTGGGCACGGCCTCGTTCGCGCAGGTGCATGCCGCGGTGCTTCACAGCGGCCGCAAGGTGGCGGTGAAAGTGCAGAGACCCGGGCTGGTGGCGGCGATCGAAGCCGACATGGCGATCATCGGCAGCCTGATCGGCTCGCTGGGTCTGGTGAGCGGCGTTGGCAAGCGGCTGGGCTTCAGCGAATGGCTGGCGGAGTTCCGCGCCACCATGCTGGCCGAGCTGGACTACCTGCAGGAAGCCAACAACCTCGAGACCTTCCGCACGCGGCTCGAGCCTTACCCGCGCATCAGCGTCCCGGCGCCGGTGTGGGACTACACCACGCGCCTGGTGCTGACGATGGACCGCGCCGAGGGCATCCGCGTCACGCAGATCCCCGACGTGCTGCGCACCGAGGCCGACCTGGCGCCGCTGGCCAGCGACCTGGGCCGTGCGTATCTGGACCAGATCTTCATGCACGGCCTGATCCATGCCGACCCGCATCCGGGCAACGTGGTGCTCACCGCCGACCAGGACCTGGTGCTGCTGGACCTGGGCATGGTGGGCCACGTGCCGCCGCGCATGCGCGACCAGCTGCTCAAGCTCATCCTGGCCACCACCGAGGGACGGGGCGAACAGGTGGCCGAGACCCTGATGCACATGGGCACGAAGCTGGAGGATTTCGACGAACCTCGCTTCACCCGCGAGACCAGCCGCATGGTGGCGCGCTTCTCCAACAGCTCGGTGCGCACCGACTCCGAGGGCGGCTTCCTGCTGCAGTTGGTGCGCATCGGCGGCGACTGCGGCCTGCGCCCGCCGGCCGAACTCACCCTGCTGGGCAAGACCCTGCTCAACCTGGAAGCCGTGCTTCTGGCGCTGGACGCCAAGATGTCGATGCGCGACGTGTTGAAGGGCCATCTGCCGGAGCTTTTCCGCGCACGCACGCTTTCCAGCCTGGACCTCGGCCGCCTGGCCACCGACGCGCTGGAAATACAGGAGCTGGTGCGCGAGGCGCCGCAGCGGCTTTCGGTGCTGCTGCGCACGCTGGCCGACAATCGCTTCAAGGTGAATATCGCGGGGCTGGAGGAGTCGCACCTGATCGAAAGCATGCAGAAGATTGCCAACCGCATCACCGTGGGCATCATCGCCGCGGCGATGATCGTCGGCGCCGCGCTGATCATGGACGTGCCGACCAAGCAGCAGCTGTTCGGCTATCCGGCGCTGGCGCTGGTGATGTTCCTGATCGCGGCCAGCCTGGGCGGCGCGCTGGTGCTCAGCATCCTGGTCGGTGACCGCAAGTCCAAGCCCAGGGCCGAGAAAGACCCGCTGTAAAACCGGGGTCAGTGGTAATCGTGCGAAGACACCTGCAGCGCGCCCATCAGGTGCGAGAAGTCGTGCAGCCGTCCGGCGATGAGATGGCTCACGCCGTCCACCTTTTCCCAGCGTCCGTCCACGGCCAGCAGGCTGGCGTTGGCCAGCTCGCGGCGCTGGCGTTCGGCCAGGTCCTTCCAGATCACCACGCTCACGGTGCCGTCTTCGTCTTCCAGGGTGACGAAGGTGACGCCCTTGGCCGTGCCCGGCCGCTGGCGCAGCGTCACCAGGCCGGCGTGGCGGATGTGGGCGCCGTGCGGCAGCGCCGCGAGTTCGCGCGAGGGCCGGCAGCGCTGCGCGCGCAGCTGTTTGCGCACCAGCCGCAGCGGGTGCGGGCCCAGGGTGGTGCCGAAGCTGGCGTAGTCGGCCAGCACCGCTTCGCCCGGCGTGGGCGGCGGCAGTGCGATGCGCGCTTCGGGCGAGGCTTCCAGGCCGGCGAACAGCGGCAGGCTGGTTTCCACGCCGCTGGCGGCCCAGCGCGCGCGGTTGCGGTGGCCGACCAAGCCGCGCAGGGCGTTGGCTTCGGCCAGCAGGTCGAGCGGGCGGCGGTCGAGGCCGGCGCGGTGGGCGAGGTCGTCGAGGTGGCGGAACGGGCTTTGGGCGCGGGCGATCATCAGGCGCTCGGCGGCGGCTTGGGGGAAGCCGGAGATCTGGTTCAGGCCGAGCCTTATCGCGGGTTGGGG